>CAZGBV010000027.1:0-24211 GCA_964523985.1 uncultured Paraprevotella sp. | reverse complement strand
GATGACGACGGACTCCAAAGATTTACACCCCCAGAACGCGCTGTCGCCGATGCGGGTGACGCTCGACGGGATGACGACGGACTCCAAAGATTTACACCCCCAGAACGCGCTGTCGCCGATGCGGATGACGCTTGACGGGATGACGACGGACTCCAAAGAATCGCACCAGAAAAACGCCTCGTCGCCGATGTGGGTGACACTCGACGGGATGACGACGGACTCCAAAGATTTACACCCCCAGAACGCGCTGTCGCCGATGCGGGTGACGCTCGACGGGATGACGACGGACTCCAAAGATTTGCACTCCCAGAACGCGCTGTCGCCGATGCGGGTGACGCTCGACGGAATGGAAAACGTGGTTTGCTTTGACAAGCATGCGATAAGGACGCTCATGTCCGAATCATAAAGCACGTTGTCTTTCACCGTGAAATGGGGAGAATGACTTTCTATATCACACTTACAACCGACAAAGGGATTCTTGTCAATGCGGGTGACGCTCGACGGAATGGCAACGGACTGCAAAAAACCGCACATGGAAAACGCACAGTCGCCAATGCGGATGACACCCGACGGAATGGCGACGGACTGCAAATTCTGGCAACACTCAAACGCGCTGTCACATATAACTTTCGTACCTTCTCTTATCTCATAAGTTTCTACATCTTTTCTTACCTCCAACAGCCGTTTCCCGTCCTTGCTGTATTTGGCTCCGAACTCATCCTCGACGGCATCCGCAAGGTCTTCATCCGTGACCTCGGTCGACAGCACTTCTTCTTCCGGCTCCTCCTGCTTCCCGGCATCCAACACGCGGGAAGCAGGATGGGATTTCAACTCCTCTTTTTCCATAATATGATGTCTTTTCAAAATAAAGTAAATATTTGCAATGTCTTCCCATTTGCCTGAAACGCCCCGCAGAACCTTGAAAGGTTCTGCGGTATCGGGCTGCCAGACGGGCGACTTCCGCCGGGGTCAGGGCACGCCAGTACACCGCGTAGCCGAGCACGCACCCTCCCGCGCCGTCCACCGTCAGGCGGTTCAAGCCGCAACCACCCTCCGCCACCACGGCGAGCGTGAAGCGCGGGTAAGGCTCCGGGGCGTGCCACTTGCCGTCCGTCCCTCGTCCGTGGCGCAGCCAGCCGTCCGAAGTCCCCAGCACGTTACAGCTCCTGACGCTTTCCTTCCCCACCGTCAGGACTGGCTTCAGCGTGGCGGAGTCAGCCTCCCACGCCCGGTTCCCGCCCGAGCACAGCGTCCTGTGCAACCGTCCGCCGCCCGTCTCCACGGCCACGAACAGCGTGAAAGAAGACATCCCGATGTTGTTCAAGGCCGATTCCTGCCCGTCGCCCAGCAATGAAACCTCGTCGTTGCAGTATATGTATGTGCCCGTGGCCGAAAATCCCGGAGGGAAGTTGGTGAATGCCTTTTCCCTTTCGTAATGTGCTTTCCTTATTTTTTCCTTGGCCATCGGCAGGCTCCTGTTGTTCGCCAGCCCCATGCTCCGGCGACCGCCCAAGTTGAGTACGCGACGCGCCCGCAACAAACAGGGGAAAGACGCGAGCAACAACAAGCCCGGAAGTATCTTCATCTTAATTCATAGGGCTTTGACATTCGTCCGGCCTGTCGCACGGGAAAGCGGTGCGGGAATGCGGGGAACGAGGAGCCGCCTCCGTAATCCGCCCTTTTTCGGACAATGCGGATGCCGACATGACCGTCTCATGAGCGGGCTTGCGTCCTCGCTTCGCGCCACGTCCGGCAGATGTTGCATATCCGGCGACATCTCTTCTTCCCTACTTCACGAAGTCGAAGCTTGCGTTCCCGATATTGTGCCCGTCGGCGAAGACCGCCACGCGGTAAGTACCCTTGCTCAAGAACTCGTTGATGTCCCAATACACGGTCACCGGCGTGGCTTCCCCGTTATATTCGATATCTTTCTTGGCCGAATATTCCAAGTCGCGGTTTTCGTAGGCAAACGTTCCCCCGTTGGTCAGCACCTCGTTGTTCGGCTTCGTGATGCGCACGTAAATGCTCCGGTTGCCGGTTTGCGCCGTAATGTTCCTCGCGATGACGAAACTGACGACGAGCTTCTTCGCGTCCTTGATTTTGCGGGCGTTCTTGCCGCGCTTGTTCTGCCCGATCATGGAGATGTCCGTCGCGTCCAGCTGGGAAGCGATGGCCACTTTCTCGCTCAGCGTTTCCTTTTCCGTGGAGAGGCTCGTGATGGTCTGCGTCGCCTCCGTGTACTGCGCTTTCACCTGCTCGTTCTCGTTCCGAAGTTGTTCGTTTTCCCTGTTCAACGAGTCTATTTCATGCACGTAGCTCCGCAGGATGCCGCGCAACGTGGACAGTTCTTTCTTCAGGCGCATGATTTCGGCCGCGTCGGTCGCCTTCACGCGCTTCAGCTCGGCCAGCAGTTCTTCCGTCCGTTGCTGTTCCTTGTCCAACTGGGCAATCAGCGAATCGTTGTTGATTTGCGTTTTCATCTCGCTGTACTGTTGGGCGAAACGGGCGTATTCGTTTTCCATCTCCCTCTTGTCCATCTCCGCCAGTTTAAGCATTTCCTCCTTCTCCGCGCTATCCCGCATATAGAAATAGGAGACACAGCCCAACCCCACGCAGAGGAGCAAGACTACGGTCGAAGCAATGACGATTATCTTTTTCTTGTCCATTGTTGAAGTTTTTCCGCGTTCCTCGTACGCGCTCCCGACTTTTGCAATAATGTGTGCAAAGATAATCCTTTTCCGCCAAGGCAAGAAGCATTTTCCCAACTTTTAAAAGGAAAAAGCACCGGCTCGGGACTGGGCGCGGAACGGCGACCGCACGGCCTTCGCACGCGTTTTTCTGCCCCGTGCGGGCCTCGCGCACGCGGATGCGGTGCGGGAAACCACGGGACACTTCGAGAACGGGATGCGGCTGACGGCTATTCCAGCACTGTCACCTTGCGCACCACGACTTCCTGCAACGGGCGCTCTTTCGCGGTGCGCACCTTTTCTATGGCCTCTGCCACCTGTATCCCTTCCACCACTTCGCCGAACACGGTGTATTCGCCGTCCAGATGAGGCGCACCACCCACTGTGGCATAAGCCTGCTTCTGCGCGTCGTTGAACGGCACGGGCGGACGGGCGGCCACTTCCGCCTCCGCCTCGCGCAACAAGGAGTCTTTCAGGCTTTCCATCTTCTGCGTCTCGCCGCGGTGGCTCATCCGGTTCATTTCTTTGCGACGGTTTCGCAAGAGCCTCGCGCAGAGCGTGTCCACGCGGCTTTGGTAAACGGCCGAGTAAAGTTCCATGAGCGACCCCGGCGTGTAAGTCTTCCCCGTCACGATATAAAACTGCGTGCCGCTGGAGGCCTTTTCGGGATTCACGTCGTCTCCCATGCGAGCGGCCGCCAATGCGCCCTTTTTGTGGAAATGGGCTGGGTAACGGATTTCCGCCGGAATGGTGTAGCCGTAGGCGGCAGTGTCTGCCGGCGGTTTCATTCCGGCGGGCTTGAGAGCCGGGTCGCCCGTCTGTATCATGAAGCCCCGCACGACCCTGTGGAACAAGATGTCGTCGTATACCCCCGCCCGCGCCAGCTTGATGAAATTGTCACGGTGACCGGGCGTGTCGTCATACAGCTTCACTTTCATGTTGCCCATAGAGGTCTCTATCAACACTTCGGTCTCTCCTTTCGCTTCTTTCTTATTTTGCGGCGCACAAGACACTACGGCCATACAGCACGCGGCATAAACCATATATTTACATTTCATGCAACTGGCGGATTGATTATACTCGCAAAATTAATGAATCCGGAGAGCTTTTGTCGTATTTTTCCACGAAAAAAGCACCCTGTTTCAAAAAAAAACAGTTCCTTTGCAATTTGTTACAACGGGAATCATGAAAAAACGAATCTTGAAATGGGCAGTCGGCATTTTGCTTGCTCCCGTCATGTTGTTTTTCATATCGGCTACGTTGCTTTATCT
Source organism: uncultured Paraprevotella sp. (assembly GCA_964523985.1). GTDB lineage: Bacteria > Bacteroidota > Bacteroidia > Bacteroidales > Bacteroidaceae > Paraprevotella. The sequence continues at coordinate 20,253 of CAZGBV010000027.1, read as the reverse complement.
TCCTCCTATGCAAGATTTCGCCGTCGGAAAGGTTGCGTCCGTCATGTCCGAGGCGACTGGGATGAAAGTGCGCGTGGGACGACTGAGGCTGACTTTCCTTTTCGACATAGACTTGCAAGACGTGCGGATACAAGACGAGCGGGACGACATCCTGCTGGATGTGGAACGTCTGAACGTGGACTTGAGTTTCGAATCCCTGCTTCACGGGAAAATAGACGTGGAAGGCATCGAACTGACACGCGCCGCCGTCAACACCAAATCCTTGATTGCGGGGATGGCAATCAAGGGGAGCATAGGACGCTTCTTCATCAACTCACACGGCATAGAACTCCCGCAGGAAACGGTGACGGTGAACACCGCTTCGCTCTCCGATGCCGACGTGGCTATCGCCCTAACGGATTCCATGACGGAAGACACGGCGGAAAGTTCGCCGGTGACATGGAAAATCACCCTCGGCAAAGTGGAGTTAGCACGCACGCGGTTGAGTTTCTCCATGCCGGGCGACAGCATGACCGTGGCAGGCGGGATACGCGCGGCGACACTGAGGAACGGTCTTGTAGACTTGGGACAGTCCCTGTACACGGCGGGGACTTTCGACCTGCATGCCGATTCTCTGTCTTACGACCTTCCTTACGAAGAAGCTTCCGAAGGATTGGACTTCAACCACCTCGCCTTGCGGGACGTGGGGTTGGGTATAGACAGCGTCACGTTCGACGGGAACGTCCTCGGCCTTTCGCTGACTTTGCGCGATGCCCGCATGAAAGAAAAAAGCGGTCTGGAAATCAGTTCGCTGTCGGGACATTTTGACATGGATTCCACTTCCCTGCACGTTCCGGGACTGGTGCTCCGCACTCCGGATTCCTACGTCAGGACGCAAGTCGGCATGGACTTCGCCGCCTTGTCCGAACATCCCCGGGGAAAGATTTCCGCCCGGCTCATGGGAGAACTGGGCAAACAGGACGTGCTGTTGTTCGCAGGAGGAATGCCTTCCGCTTTCGTCAAGGCTTATCCCAACTCTCCCGTCGTCGTGCGCCTTTCGGCAGACGGGAACATGGATACGCTGGATCTCACGGCTGCGGAAGTACGACTGGCCGAAGCCTTCGAATTGAAAGCGGACGGGAAAATGTACCGGCTGACGGACTCCCTGCGGATGTCGGGTCGCGTGAACGTCGGTCTGCGCACTCGCGACCTTGACTTCGCGAAGGCGTTGGCCGGAGAAGACGGCATGAAAGGCATAGCCCTTCCCCCGATGCGGCTGGACGGGAACGTGAGTCTGGACGGTCGGAAATACGCGGCGGATTTCAACCTGACAGAGGGGGAGGGGAACGTGCACGCAAAGGGATTCTTCGATGCGGTACGCACGGCTTACCAGGCGGAACTGGCCGTGAAGGACTTGCAACTCCACCATTTCCTGCCCGGGGATTCCCTGTACAGCCTCTCGCTCGCGGCATCCGCCGAAGGATCCGGGACGGACTTCTTCGACCGGCGAACCCGGATGCAAGCCGACATGGCACTGGAAAACTTACAGTACGGACAACTGAACCTCAGCGGCGTGAAGATGGAAGCCAGACTGCAAAAAGGCAACGGACACGTCACGCTCGACAGCCATAACTCCCTGCTGGACATGAGTTCCGAAATCCACGCGCTACTGACCCCCCACGACACGGAACTGGACTTGGGTATGGACATACGCGACATCGACCTGCATGCCCTGCGTGTGTCCGACAATCCGTTCAACGCGGGCATGAGGTTGCACGTGGACGGCGGCACGAACCTGAAAGACTCCCATACGGTACACGGTACGCTGTCGGACATCTCCCTCACGGTACGTGACACGATATTCCGTCCCAAGGACTTGGCTCTGAACGTTCTAGCCTTCCCTGACACCACGTATGCTGACATCTCGGCCGGAGACTTCAAACTGCACCTTGACGGGCGGGACGGATACGAGACATTGATGGAGAAGAGCGAAGAATTCATGGGAGTGGCCGTCCGGCAACTGCAACGCCGCCACTTGAATCAGGACTCGCTCAAGATTTTCCTGCCGCGCGTCACGCTCGCCGTGGAGTCGGGACGGGAAAACCCCGTGGCCAACTATCTGGCAGCCTCGGGTTACTCATTCGACGAAATGAGGTTGGTGCTGAACGCCGACCCCGAGAAAGGGTTGAACGGCGGCGGCCACGTCTATGCCTTCAACACGGGAGGCATCCTGCTGGACACCATGCAGATGCACATCCGTCAGGACTCGGCGGGCATACGGATGGACGGACGGGTGCGGAACGGCCCCAAGAACAAACAGTTCGTGTTCGACTCCCGCATCGATGCTTACCTGCACTCCACCGGGACGGGCGTCAACCTGGTTTATCTGGACGAAACCGGACGGAAAGGCGTGGATTTGGGGTTGCGGGCTGACATACAAAACAACGGCATGAAAGTGGTGTTCTCGCAAACCCATCCCGTCATCGCCTACCGGAGGTTCGACATCAACGAGGACAATTACATATTTCTCGGGAGCGACAAGCGGGTGGAGGCCGATGTAGACATGGTGGCCGACGACGGGACGGAGGCAAAAATCCACTCTGTTCCCAATCCGGAGGCCCTGCAGGACATCGCCGTCAACCTGAACCACGTCAACCTTAAAGAGCTGACCTCCGTCATCCCTTATGTGCCGCGGATTTCCGGAACGATGCAGACCGATGCCCACCTCGTGCAAACAGAAGACAACCTGTCCGTCGTGGCCGACGTATCGGTGGAAGACATGACCTACGAGCAGGCACCGCTGGGCGACATAGGACTGGGCATGGTGTATCTGCCCAACAGCGACGGGACGCATTCCGTGGACGCACACGTCACGCACGATAACGCGGAGGTGCTGACGCTATCCGGGGCTTACAAGGACGACGGCGAGAGCGGCACGATAGAGGCCGACCTGGACTTGGCGGAGTTCCCGCTCTCGATGGCCAACGGGTTCGTGCCGGATCAGACAGCCGCCTTGGACGGTCTGGCCGACGGTTGCATGAAAGTGAACGGATCGACAGACCGCCCCGTCGTGGAGGGCTGGCTGGCCATCAGGAACATGGAGATAACATCGTCCGTGTACAGCTTGAACTTGCGTCTGGCCGACGACACCATCAAGGTGAGGCGTAGCCATCTGGATCTGGACAAGTTGAACGTGTACTCCACGGGCGAAAACCCGCTCGTGATTGATGGGACGGTGGATTTCGCCGACCTCGACGACATACGCCTCGACTTGCGAATGAACGCTGCCGACTTCGAGCTCATCAACGCGAAACGCACACAAAAAGCCTCGGCCTACGGGAAAGTGTACGTGGATGCGAACGCACGGATGTCGGGAAACCTGGACAACCTCAACATCTACGGGCGATTGGGCGTGTTGGGCGAGACGGACGTGACTTACGTGCTGAAAGATTCCCCACTCTCTTCGGAAGACCGGCTGAACGGGCTGGTCACTTTCGTGAACTTCAACGATACCACGGCGGCGGAAACCGAAGAAGAAGTCCTGCCCATGAACATGAACGTGATGATGCAAATCAGCATAGGACAAGGCGCACGGGTGCACTGCCTGCTAAGCCCCGACCGTTCCAAATACGTGGACTTGGAAGGAGGAGGCGAACTGACCATGCACTATACTCCGCAAGGCGAACTGACACTCACCGGGCGTTACACGGTGACAAACGGGGAGATGAAATACTCGCTCCCCGTCATACCGTTGAAGACATTCACCTTGGCTTCGGGAAGTTATGTCGATTTCAACGGCCCCGTGTTGAACCCCGCCCTGAACATTTCGGCCTCCGAGCGTATGCGTGCCACCGTAACGGAAAACGACAATCCCCGCACCGTCTCTTTCGATGTGGGGCTGTCCATCACACGCACGTTGGAGGACATGGGGCTGGAGTTCACTATCGCCGCCCCCGAGGACATGACCGTGCAAAACCAGCTCGCTTCCATGTCGGTGGAGGAACGCGGGAAAGTGGCCGTCACCATGCTGGCTACCGGGATGTATCTGCCGGGGGGCAGCGAAAACGGCGGCTTTTCCACGACCAACGCCTTGAACGCTCTGTTGCAAAGCGAAATCAACAACATCGCCGGCAAGGCTCTCGAGACCGTGGATTTGAGCCTCGGCATAGATCAGGGCACCACGGCGGAAGGCACAGAACGCACGGATTACTCGTTCCGCTTCGCCAAACGCTTCTGGGGCAACCGCGTGAGTGTCATCGTGGGAGGCAAGGTGTCCACGGGCGACAACGTGGAAAACACCGGCCAGTCGCTGATAGACAACGTGTCGCTGGAATACCGGTTAGACAAGAGCGCTACCCGCTACGTCACCCTGTTTTACGACAAGAACTATGAGTCGCTGTTGGAAGGCGAAATCACCGAAATGGGCGGAAGCCTCGTGCTAAGGCGCAAAATGACACGTCTGGGGGAACTGTTCATCTTCAAGAACAGGAATAGGAACGAGAACCGGACGACCGACCCTGAGGGAAAAGGAACGGAACGATGAAGATGACACTGAAGACATATTGCGGCATCGCCTTGTGTTGCGTATTGGCAGTGGGTTGCTCCACAACTAAGAACCTTCCCGATGACGAGGTGCTGTACACCGGCATCAAAGACATCGACTATGGGCAAAAGCCGAAAAAGAAAGCCAAGAAAAAGGCCGGGCGGAGAGAGGAAGAAGGAGTCATCACTTCCATTGCCGACGCATACAAGGCCGTGGACGACCTGTTCACGCAGGGAAACGTGCCGGGACGGAAAGACGTACTGACGCAGGAGCAGAAGGACTCCGCCGCCGCCATACGGCACATCGAGGAGGAAGCCTACGAGACGGCGAAGGAGGAGGTAGACGCGGCATTGGCTTACGCCCCGAACAACGCCCTCTTCGGCAGTTCGTCCTACCGCGTCCCCTTCCCCGCCGGGCTGTGGACGTACAACGCCTTTGTGGGGAAGAAGTCGCGCTTCGCGAAGTGGATGTTCGACACGTTTGCCGCCACGCCCGTGTTCATCAGCACCGTCAATCCGAAAACCCGTGCGCTCGTGGCGCAAAACACGCTTCGCAACTACGGCTATTTCAACGGCACGGTGGATTACGAGATCCTGCCGGAAAAGAACTCCAAGAAGGCCAAAATCAGCTATGCCGTCAGGCCGCGCAACCTGTTCCGTCTGGACTCCATCGCCTACCTGCGTTTCCCGGCCGTGGGCGACAGCCTGATACGGGAAACGTTCCGGCAACGCACCCTCTTCAGCGGCGACCCGTTCAGCGTGGTCAACCTCGATGCCGAAAGGATTCGCATCTGCGACATGTTCCGCAATTCCGGCTATTACTATTACAAGCCGGAGTACGTCACCTTCCGCGCCGACACCGTCCAGCGTCCCGGATTCGTGCAACTGCAAGTGGTGCCGGCCGAAGGCATCCCTGCGGCGGCCAACAAAAGGTATTACCTCGGGCAAACCACCGTCAGGATGTACAACAACGACACTTACACACTGACCGACACGTTGCGGCTCCGCGATTACACCTTATGTTATAACGGGGGGGACAAGGGGAAACTTCCCTTGCGCTTCATCGCGTTGCGGCGCAACCTGTTCTACCGGAAAGGCTCGCTCTACCGGCAGGACGTGACGAGTTTCGTGCAACAGCAACTTTCGGAAATGGATGTGTTCAGCACAGTAAACCTGAAATACGTCCCGCGCGACACCACCGCGCTCAACGATACGCTCGACGTGGAAATCACCGGGGTGATGGACAAGCCCTACGACGGGGAGTTCGCCACGAAGGTGACCTCGAAAAGCAACGGGCAAATCGGGCCGGGTCTCTCATTCAGTATGGCCAAGCGCAATGCTTTCCGGGGAGCGGAAAAGCTGAAATTCGAAGTGCACGGCTCATACGAATGGCAGACCAACTCCTCCGTGCGGGGAGGACGCGGTTCCGCCATCAACTCTTATGAGTACGGCACTTCCCTGTCGCTGGATTATCCCCGCCTGATATTCCCCGGGGCACGCAAGTTTTCCCGCCGTGCCAGGACGAGTACCTCTTTCGTGCTGGATGCCACATGGATGAACCGCGCGAACTATTTCGGGATGGTGTCGCTGAGCGCACGGGTGGCTTATACATACCAAAGACGTCCCACTGTCAAACATGAGTTCGTCCCGTTCCGGCTGGATTACGATAAGTTGCTGAGCACGACTTCCACTTTCGACTCCATCATGAACGTCAATCAGGCACTTTACGTGAGTATGCGCGACCAGTTCGTGCCTTCCATGCGCTACATCTTCACCTATTCCAGTCCGCGCAAGGCGCACAATCCGCTCTCGTTCATCTTCGAGGTGAAAGAAAGCGGGAACATCACTTCCAGCCTTTTCGCCGTGTTCGGCAAACCGTTCAGCCAAAAGGACAAGAAACTTTTCAACGTGCCTTTCGCACAGTACGTCCGCTTCCTGGCCGAACTCAGGAAAGAATTCCGCTTCACCCCTCGCACGAGCATCGCCACGCGCGTGAACACGGGCGTGATTTTCTGTTACGGGAACTCCTCTGCGGCACCTTACAACGACCTTTTCAGCGTGGGCGGAGCCAATAGTATCCGTGCGTTCACCGTCCGCGGCGTGGGGCCGGGACGCTACGTTCCAGGCACGTCGGCTTATTCCTACATTGACCAGATGGGCGACTTCAAGATAGAGATGAATGCAGAATACCGTTTTCCCATCGTTTCCATGCTTTCCGGAGCAGTGTTTCTGGATGCGGGAAACGTCTGGCTATTGGATTCGGACGCGAACCGCACGGGCGGTACTTTCAACATTTCCAAGTTAGGCAAGGATTTGGCCTTGGGTACTGGCTTCGGCATTCGTTGCGACCTCGACTTCCTCGTCCTGCGCTTCGATGTCGGCGTTGGTATCCATGCTCCTTACGACACCGGGAAGGGCGGCTATTATAACATGACGAAGTTCAAGGACAGTCTGGGATACCATTTCGCCGTGGGTTATCCGTTCTGAAGCGCGGTACGGACATCCCCCTCCCTTCTCTCCGGAACATTGATAGAAGCGGCTTTGGCAGTAAATAAAATGGTGAGTTCGGGATAGGATAAGAAAGAACTTGAAAGCAAAAAGTCGCTGTTCTCCGCGATGTTCAATGTCTCAATCAGCCGGGGACACACATGGTCGTCGTTATGGATAGTCATGGCGTATGCTTCGCCGTCGACTGACTCTTTCTATAGGCCGACTATTTCGCCGGAAAGTGCTTGTTTCGGGCGGTTTCCTTTCAGAGAGCCTACTTTGCCTCTTTCCGCGAGACGAAAAACCGAATGGGATGATTAAATCCCATTCGGTTTTGTGGATGAAAGAAGTCGTGCGGGTTTCTGGAGATTTGTCCGCCGTTACTACGTCCGAAAGGCGAGGCCATTCATCAAGACAAATTCTGGTTATCGGCCTCAGACTCTGGATGGAGGACAAATTCCATGAACCGGTGGCCTCATTTTATACTGTAGTAGTTCACGGAATAGCCATAGTCGCCATCGGGCAGGGCAATCTGCAAACCGTCGGTCGTCAATGACAGGATGTTCAACTTTCCGCTCTTCACGCTGATTCCCGTGTTGCCGCAAAGCACGTCTTTGTCGATGTCAATCACCTTGTTGTCCTCGTCGATGGTGAACTTGCCCGTTTCGTCGGTCACGGTACCTTCCTCGGCGATGCGATGGATGTTCACCGTGCCGTCTTCCTTGAACTCCATGTAACCGTAGTCTTTCCCGTAGGTGTAACCTATCCAGCCGTTGTCGGTGCCCATTTCCCAATGTATCTGCTGTTCGATGTTGGGTTGCCCGTTGGAGACCGTGTCCCAGTTGTCTGTCTTGCCCCACTGCGTGAAAGGCCCTTCGAACACGTGCTGTTTGCCATCCTGCCCGTTGTCCATGCACCATTTCTGGTAGAGCAGGGTCTTGTCGAACGGGACGTTCTTGGCCGTGGAAACGGCGCGCACGGCCATGCCTTGGTATACGGCGGCGGTGACACGGTGGTCGCCTGAGACGGTAAATTGGTAGCCTACGGCATATTCGGTGTTGGAGGCGTTCACGTTACCCGTGAGGTAGTACCCTTCGTTGCCCGCGCCCGTCACGTCGTTAGCCACGCGTGTGCCTGCGGCGGGCAGGAAGATGGAATTGCCGTTAGGGCCGGTCAGCTTGTAGCCGGCCACCCCGTCTTGCTCTTTCCATTCTTTCTGACACAGCGAGAAGAGTTCCTCGAAGTCGGCGGCGGTAGGAAGCGTGGCACGTCCTTGGAAGGCATGATAGGCTAGGTCGGAGGCCGTCTTGTAAGTGTCGGCCGAGGCATAGTCGGCGGGGACGATGCTGTTGTTGCATCCCGTAAGGTCGCCAAACCCGAAGAGGCCTCCCGCCCCGGTCTCGCTCTTGGCTCCCACGTTGAAGCGTGCCCACTTCACGGAAAGGCCGAGATCCACGAGGTCGTTGTCGAGGTCGAAGTCGTAGGCGGGCGTGGCGAAGCTCTTCACGTCACCATACACGGTGCCGCTGCCGAGGTCGAGATAGGCCGCGTAATAATATTGCGTACCGGGCACCAGACCCTCGTGGACGAAAGAATAGTTGTCCGTGAGTTCAGGGCTCTGCACGACAAGCCCCGCACGAACTGCTTCCACGTCGGGCGACGTGGAGATGACGACACCGCAGGTGGCATCGGTCGTGGCATCGGTCAACGTGCCGCCAAGCACGGCGGAGGCGAAGTCGACGGAGGCAGCGTCGGCCGTGGTCACCGTGGCGTTGGTGGTAAGCAAGCTCTTCACCTCGCCCTTGTAATAAACCTTCCCCTGCAAACGCACGTAAGCCTGGTAATAGACGGTGGAGTTGTTGGTTAGTCCGCTCACTTCTGCACTGAAGGTGTTGCCGTCGTAGGTCGCCTGCACGTCTTCAGGCAGGTAGTCCTGCACCGTGCCGTAGAAGAAGCCGGTGGCGTAACTCCCGGCATCCATGCCGTCCATGCCGGAAAGTGTGGCATGGAGCGTGGCGGTGGTAGCGGTAACGTCGGCCGATCCTGTCACCACCGACGATTCGTCCAAAAGCGGTGCGGTGTAGATGGTGTAATCGTCGTCACTGCACGAAGCCAGCGAGAACCCTATGGCGAGTGAAAGAATTCCACAATATATCTTTGTGTTCATATATCTAAATTCGTTTAAGTGGTTATTCAATGGTCATCGAGATTACTTCTATCGATACGTCGGGACTTCCGTCCTCCTTGGAGGCCACTGTGGCAAGCCCCTTGTTCTGGATGCCGATGCAGATACAGCTGCTACCCTCGTAAGTCACGGTGGAGCCAGTGGTGTTGGTAACGGAAACCGTCTGCACCGCTCCCTCGGTGGTGTCGAAGGCAACGGCGTGCGGCAGATTGTAGCATTCGTCTTCCCACGTGTTACCGATGTTGTTGTCCATGATTACGGTCTTGGGCTGTGCGCCCTCGTTCCATGTGATGCCGCCCAGCACCTTATACTGTATTGTCAGCTTCTGGTCTTTCTTGAGTTTCACTTTCGAGATGTCGATGGGCCAGTCGCCTTCCGCCCAAGGATTGTAGAACTGCAGGCGAAGCTGGTCGGGGTTGCCGTCGCCGAAGATGACCTGCACCTTGCTACCGTCCACGGCGATTTCGGTGGGGCCGGTAGTCGCGCCGCCGACAGGCTTGTAGTTGAAGTTGACGCAGAGGTAGGAATCCACTGCACCCTTGTCGTTGGTTGTCGCAGGCACGCCCATTTGGAACGAGCTTGTCGCATCGCAAGACATCACGGTGAACTCGCTTCCCTTAACTTCCACTGTGCGTTTGTCGCCGGTGGCGGTGAGGATGGTCACTTCGGACGGGGTACCGCTCGCGTCCATGAACTTCAGTTTGCCGTCCTCGATGGCGAGCGTCCCGCTGTTGGTGCCGTCGCTCCAGCCATAGCCGTTGTCCGTCTTGCTCAGCACCAGTTCGTAGCCTTCGATGACGGAAGCGTCTGCTGCGGGTGCCCACGAAGAGCCGTACTGCCCTTTCACCACGCTTTCCCACGCCGCGGATCCGCCGTTCCACCACGTCCAGTCGTAAGGCTCTTCATCGTTGATGAGGAAGTGCGCCTCGTTGCCTACGTAAGTGACACCGTTGATGTCGGCGGAGAATAGTTTGGTTTCCAGGTCTTCAATCTCCGGTGTTTGCACTTCGGCCGTCTGAAGCAAGCCCGGGTCTTCCGTCGGAATGATGCCGGGATTGTTGTAAGCCTCCTCGGAGATGTAATTCCATACTATCCACCACTCGCCTTCTTCGTTGGTGCGCATGGTGGCCACCTGCAACAGGTAAGGCGTGCATTCTATGATTTTGATGTCGTTGGTGTAATTGGCGCAAACGTTGTCGAAACTCTCGTTATGCAACGACGAAGTGCCGCCATAGAAGGATATGACGGGGCGTTTGGTGTCGGACACGTTCAGGTTGAAAGTGCCGGTAGCATCGGTCGTTCCCGACGCGGACACGCGGTGAAGTTCCACCGTGCAGCCTTTCATGGCATCCAGCCCGAAAGTGATGTACGACTGGAAATAGGGGTCGTCCGCCGGAACGAGCCACGACTGGATGCCTGGATCCCAGTTGGGTGCCCAGTTCTCGCTGCCGAACAAGAGATCGGCACTGTTGCTTCCGTCGTTCTTCACGTCGGTGGGGCTCATGTACATCAGCGGTCCCGAGCAACGGCCTATGCCGTAGCTCTTGTCGATGGGAATCCATTTGCGGCTCTTGCCCACGCCGCCCGCGAGGTTGCTCCAGATGGGGTCTTCGAGCATGGCGAAGTTGTTGGTTCCCACATTGAATTTATAAGGTTCGCCGTATACCGGGCCTGCTGGTGTGGACACGCCGAAAGTCACCTCGTAATCCCCGGAAAAGGGAAGCGCGAGGTCGAGCGAGGCCTCCTCGGAAGGTCCGTTCGGGGTGACCCATAGTGGGGTGGCGTTCTTGACGAGTGAAGTCAGGTGGATAGTGTTGGGGTCGTTGGCATCGGGTGTCACCGTATAGGCAATTCCTTCCACCAAGTCGTCGGGGACGTAGGTCGCCGCGCCCATCTCGTATTCTTCGGGCGTACAGGCGGCAAACGACAAAACCGTCCCTGCCGCTATGTAAAAGAATGATTTAAGTCTCATGTCTCTGTGCTTTTATTTTTATAGGTATAAGTAACTTCCCGTTGTCACCACCCCGGATTTTGTACGAGTACGTTTTCCGAAAGGGTGATTTGGTTGTAAGGTATCTGACTCAGTCCCTTGGTGGTTCTCACGCGTTCGGCCTGTATGGTCACCTCGTCGTCCACGCCCCCGCTTTTCACTTTAGCCTCGCTCACGGCAAGTTTCTCTGCTGCCACGTCAATGCCCTGACGCAGGAAATCCCAGTAGTTGACGCTCTCGAAAGCGAACTCCAGACGGCGTTCTTCCATGATGGCCTCTTGTGACACGCTCTTGGTCTGGTAGGCGGCCGACAGCGTTCCCTCGTCGTCAATCTGATAGGCGCGTCTGCGCACCTTGTCGAAATAGCTTTGCGCGTTGGGGCTTCCCAGTTCGGCGGCCATCAGCAACACGTCGGCATAACGGACGATGACGTAGTCTTGATGGTTCTGCGTCTGGAAGTCGCCGCTGCCGTCCTGCTTTCCCGCGTGGGTGCCGTCGGCATAGCACAGGGGCGCGTACTTTTTTATGGCATAACCTGTGTATTCGCGCCAGTCGTTGAAACTGGTCTCGAAGTCGGCCGAATTGGTGATGCCCTCTCCCTCTAAGTCGATGATGGAGGCGGTGCGCCGTAGGTCGCCCGAGGGGAACGCATTGACGAATTCGGGATTCACCGTCATGCCGCCCCATCCTTTGCAATAGGGGGCGAAGTTAAGTTGGCGCATACCCACCATCACCTGCCAGCGGTTTGAGTCGTTGTTGCCGTTGTAATCCTGCGTGGCGGTGAACTTCAACGAAAGGACGGTTTCCTTGTTGCCGTCACCGGCATACGTGCCCGCCAAAGTCACGTAGTCGCCCGTCTCGGCGATTTGCGCGGATGAAGCCGGCCACAGGTTCTTGAACTGTGGAATCAGGTCGTATTCTCCCGAAGCAATCACGTCTTCCACTGCGGCCAGTGCGTCGGCACGAGTCACCTCCGCCGGTTCTTCGCCATAATACCCCGTATAAAAGAGGTAGGCGCGAGCCAGCAAAGCCTCGGCGGCATATTTCGTGACATGCCCGTCGTTCGTGGCGTATTCGGCCTTGGGATAAGCGTTGCCGGGGATGCTGTCGATGGCATATTTCAAGTCGGTGAATATCGCGCTGAACACGCTGCTGGCGGGAGAGGGGGCGCGGTTCTCGTTCACCGGTTCGAGGAAGAGGGGGATGTTACCCCACAGGCGCACCATGTCGAAATAAAGCAACGCGCGTAGCGCGTGGCACTCGCCCATGTAGGTGCCGCGTTTGCTGTCCGTGTCTTTCCACGCGATTTGGTCTTCACGGGATATCAACTCGTTGCAACGGTAAACGGCCGCATAATAGTTCTTCCAGTCAGTCTCGTAGAGGTTGAGGTCGGCGGGCGATTGCGAGATGTCGAAGCGGTCGATGGCTTGGTAGTTGCGCCCGTCGGCAGTCCCCGTGCCGCCGAAGCACTCTGCGCTCATCGTCTCGGAAGCCACGTAAAACCCCACTTGCACAGCCGACGAAGTCTGGCGCCAGCCGTCGTAACAACCTATCAGGGCACGCCAGGCATCTTGTTCGGTCTTGTAGAACGTGCCGGTTGAGGATTCAGTCTTCGACGTGACATCGAGAAAGCTGTCGGCACACGAGGCCAATCCCATGCTTAGGAACAGGGCACTTGCCATAAATATGTTTTTTTTGTTCTTCATGTCTGTTTTTTTAAAATTTCAAGTTGATACCAAACAATATGGTGCGCGGACGCGGGTAATAACCCAAATCGACACCCGACACCCAGCCTTGTCCGTTGCTGCCCTCGGGGCCGTAACCGATTTCCGGATCCATTCCGTCGTACTTGGTAAACGTAAACGCGTTCTGCACTTGGGCGTAGAGGCGGCATTGGCTGATGGCCTTCCACTTCAACAGCTTCGCGAAGTCGTAGCCCAAGGTGATGTTGCTGATGCGCAAGAAGTCGCCGTCCTGCACGTAGAGGTCGGAGAACTGCCAGTTGATGTTCAAGTCCGTGACACGAGGTATGCGGTTGCTCGTACCCTCTCCCGTCCAACGTTCCAGAATGGCGGTGGTATAGTTGGCTTGCTTGTTGGTGTGGTTGCGGTAGCTCTGCACGATTTGCTGTCCGAAAGCGCCGTTGGCCACCACTGAGAAGTCCAGTTGCTTCCATGTGAAGCCCACATTGAAGCCCATGGTGATGTCAGGTACACCGTTGCCGAGGTCGGTCTTGTCGAGGTCGTTCACCACGCCGTCGTGGTTGAAATCCACGAACTTCACGTCGCCCGGTTGCACGTTGCTTTGCAACACGCCGTTGCCGGCCTTGATCCAGTCGTCTATTTCTTGTTCGTTCTGGAATATGCCGGCCGTCTTGTAGCCGAAGAAGTAGCCGATGGGCTTGCCGTTCTCCGCGCGGTAGAATTCGGGGGTGTTGTCGTAAAGTTGGTTGGTGGAGCCGTGGATGATGCCGTCCTCGTTAGGTATCTCGCCCACCTTGTTCTTGTTGTATGCTCCGTTGATGCCGATATTGTAGCTGAAGTCCTTTCCTATCTGGTCGCTCCACGTGAAGTTGAGCTCCACGCCCTTGTTTTTTACGCTGCCGCCGTTGATGTAGGGGGCTCCCGCGCCGGCTGTGGCGAGGATGGGAGCCACGACGAGCCAGTCCTTGGTGTCCTTGATGTAGAAATCGAAATTGAAGCCCAGACGGCTGTTGAGGAAACGCGCGTCGATGCCGACGTTGGTCTGTTGCGAAGTCTCCCACTTGATGTCCGCGTTGGCCAAGCGGTTGGGATATGCGCCCCAATTCGTCCCGAGTTGCGCCGCCGCGTCGGAGTCACTGTAGCCGCTGCCGAAGAGGTAGTGCGTGTTGGTGTTCTTGATGGGAGCCAGATATTGGAACGCATCGATGCTGGCGTTACCCACGCGCCCCCAGCTCACGCGCAACTTCAGGAAGTCGAGCCAGCCTCTGGTGCTTTCCATGAACTTCTCGTTGGTTATCGTCCATCCTGCCGAGGCCGAGGGGAAATAGCCGAAGCGGTTGCCTTTGGCGAAGTTGCTCGACCCGTCGGCGCGCAAGGTGGCATTAATCATGTAAGTCTCCCTCCAGTTCCAGCCCAACCGCCCGAAGTAGGAGACCTTGCGGCTGTCGGTGTTAGGGTTCCCTCCGGCTCCCAGGCCGTTGGTGGTGTCCGAGGCCGTCCCGTTGCCCACGAAGGCATGACCCCAGTCATCGAAGCCCTCTTTCAGCATGCCGTTGCTGGCACTGAGGTAAGTGCCCTCGTAGCGGTAGGCTTCCATACCTATCAACGCGTTGAAGGCATGGTCTCCCATTGTCCAGTCGTAAGAGGCCGTGTTCGTCCATGTCATGCCGAGGGAATGGTTGGTGTTCTGCGACACGGTGGTGTACGTCTCGTTGTACACGTACTGGCTGAACTTGTACAGAGGCTTGAACGTCCGGTATTCGCTCGATCCGTACACCACGCCGAACACCGTCCTTATCTTCAGGTTCTTGACGGGCTGCAACTCTGCATAGACGTTGCCGGAGAAAGTGGCCGTCTTGTTCTCGTTGTTGTTGTCCGTCATCATCAAGCCGTAGGGGTTGCCGTCGCCCTTGTTCCAGTCGCTGTTGCTGGTGTCGTTGTAAGGCGAATCGTAAATGTTGTTGTCGCTGTAAACCGGGGTGATGGGCGACGTGCCGAACGCGCCGCGCAACGTGTTGTTGTACTGGTTGCCCACGCTGATGCCCTTGTTCTTCTTGTAAACGAAGCTCACCTGCTCACCCACTTTCAGGATGTCCTTGAAGAGCTTGTGCTCGCTGTTCACGCGGAAGTTGTAACGCGAGTAGTTCGACACGTCCGCGCCGCCCACGATGCCTTCTTGGTTCATGTACCCCAACGACATGGCGTAGGTGGAAGTGGAGTTGCCGCCCGTGACGCCCAGCGTATAACTCTGCGTGGTGGCATTGTCTTTGAACATTGTGTCTACCCAATCCGTGTCGTAAATATTGCCGTCGGCATCGCGGATGGACTGGAATTGGTTCCAGTCGTAGGCCGAGAGTCCGCTGTTCAGTGCTTGCTCGTCCATGATGGTCATGTACTCTTCTGCGTTCAGCATGTCGGCCTTTCGGGCCACGTTCTGTATCCCGTAATAGGCATCGAAACTGACCTGCGCCTTGCCCTCGTGCCCCTGTTTGGTGGTGATGAGCACCACGCCGTTGGCACCGGCCGAACCGTAGATGGCCGCGCTGGCCGCGTCTTTCAACACGTCTATGCTCTCTATGTCGGCGGGGTTCAGGGTGGAAATGTCGCCTCCCACACCGTCGATGAGGTAAAGCGGGGCACTGTTACCCACCGTGCCGAGGCCGCGGATGCTCACTTTCATATCCGCGCCCGGTTGCCCGGAAGTGGAGAGTATGCTCACGCCCGGCATTTGTCCCTGCATGGCCTGCAAGGGGTTGGTCGTGTTCATCTTCGCTATTTCCTCTCCCTTTATCTGCGCGGTGGCTCCCGTCAGCAATTTCTTCTTCAGCACGCCGTAGCCCACGACGACCACTTCCTCCAACGCTTCCGTATTTTCCCGTAACACCACGTTGATTTCAGAAGAAGAACCTACCACGATTTCCTGCGACTGGAAACCGATGTAGGAAAACACCAGCGTCTGTCCCTCTTGGACGTTCACCGAATACCGGCCGTCCAAATCCGTAATGCTCCCGGTGTTCGTTCCTTTCACCTGTACGCCCACGCCAATCAACGGCTCGTTGTCCGTAGCCGATGTCACGATGCCGGTGACGGTCTTGTTCGGGGCAGGGTCGGCTCGAAGGCTATTGGTTGCAGGCAGCAGAAGCAATGCCGCCAATGCGATGCGGCACAAACATAAATTCGTGCGCTTTTCAAAAAATGTTTTTCTCATCTCATTGTACGTTTAGTTTAATGATTAGTCTTTTGCGTCGGTTTCGTTAACGATGCAAATATATCGATTTAAGAAAGATGAGTGCCGGGATTTTGTTGCGAACAGTATATAGATTCGTTAAGCAATGTTCTTTAAATGTTACCAAGGAAGGTATGATTTGTTTCTGGTTTGCGGTGCAAAGTGATGCATTCTCTTGTCTCCCGATTACGGTTCGTGAGGGTGTGCCGGACGGCCGCTTCCCGCGTTTGCGGACGGAGGATGCCCGAATCCGACGGGTGTTCCCCCCCCTTGCAAAACATATCCTGTCATGACAGGCGCGAGGAAGTTTATGACTGTCACTTGTCGTGTCATCTTCTCCGTACCGTCAATGTCCGACAAATCACTGCCGCACTCCAGACATCTATCCAATCCAATGGCAGGTCAATGTGTTTGTCGGCAGATTCGGATCTGTGCAAAGTTGTCCCCTCATGTCCGGGCTGACCTCCGGACTATTTTCCCGAAGGTTCGCGTGGTGGTTTCGTACGCTTCCTGTTCTCCGAAGAAGCGATGTATTCCTTGGGATGGTGGCATGCCGTCGTTGTAGCTGTCCTCCTTGGGCTTTTCCGATTTGTCAAGACGGGTATTCAGAGTTTTTATCTCCGTACTTTTGCTCGTGGATGATTGCCACATTCCGTCTGTGCAGAACTTCAAGGTACTCTTGTGTCTTTTCAATTCCTTGTCCTTCCCTTTTATGGGAACCACTCCGACTTCAAGCCTCATGAGCCTTTCCAAGACATCGCGCGATGCTTCACCCCGTTGTTCTTCAGCGCTTCCATGAGGCGGTTCGCTGCGATGGCCGCGCCGCCCGTGTTTTCGGATGTGTTGACAATGAGTACCCTCATGAGTTTTCTATCGTTTAAGAAAGTCCGGCGGCTGTGTGCGGTGCATTTCAGGCCGCTCCCTCCCGTTCTTTGCCGAGGAACGCCTTCATGCGCCGAAGTCTCCCCTCAACGTCCGCTTCAGCCGCCTCACGGCCTTGGCCATGAACGAGTTCGTCCGGGCATAATAGCGCGAGAAGGCCGCCCGCGCCGCGGCGCATTCCTCTGTCGGCGAAATCCTTTCCACGGGCAACGACCCCGTGTGAAGCTCCGACCGGTACAGGTTCCCGCCCCCGCAGTTCGTGCCGCTGCCGTCGAATCCGTCGTTGCGGACGAGCGACCGCCCCGCGTTGAGCGACAGCACGTCGGCCAGGAAGAGCGAGGCGTTCCAGCGGATGGCCCAGGAATCGTTCTTGCCTTCCACTTGCCGGCGGAGCATCCGCGTGTATCCGTAGTGCCCGTCGAAGTCGAACGTGCGGGTCAGCCCCCTGCGCCGCAGTTCTTCCAAAAGGGCTTTCCCGTCGGGGTTGAACAGCTTCCACGCCCGCGCCCATGTGCCCCAGCCCCAGCTCCCCGTCCATTTGATGAGGAACGTGTCGGGCAGGGACGGGTCTTGCGTGAAGTCGCAGGCGTGGACGTGTCCCACGCGCGGCTCGTCCTTGTACGTCTCCAGCGCGTCGTTCATGAATTGCAGGAAGTGCGGGGCCACGACCAAGTCGTCTTCCAGCACGATGACGCGCCCGCGGCTGTTCACCGTCGCGGTGACGCCGTCCATGATGTTCGCGGCCAGCCCCATGTTCCGCTCCCGCTCCACGACATGCACGCTCCTGAATCCCCGGGTTTCCCGCACGACGCGCCGCACTTCCGCCACGTCGTCCTTGTCCGCCCCGCCCTTCGCGCCGTCGGAGTAGACGAAGAGGTCGCTCTCCGCCGCCGGGGCGTTCGCGGCCAGCGAACGCAACGCCTCCCGGGTGTGCGCGGGGCGGTTGTAGACGAATAACAATATGGGTGCTGTGTCCATGACGGGCGTGTCGACTTTTCCCACAAAAATAGGAAAAATCCCTTATAGCCTCCGTCCGCCGGGGCGTTTGTTTGCCTCGGTTAACATAAATTATGGAATGCCGCCCGCCGCCCTTACCATCCCTTCCTGGGGGACATGAGGCAGAGGCGGTCGGACAATTTGTGCCGCCATGTGTACCGTTTCGGTCTCCCGCCTTCCCTTTTCGCCCGGAGGCAGTTCTCCAACGAAAGCAACGGCTTGTCGAAGAACAAGTCTTGTAGCACGGCCCGTTGCTTGGCTTTCAGCTTTTCGTAGAGCCCGGGGTCGCGATTCAGACGGTCGACGATGCTCAGCAGGCTTTCCATGGAAGTCGCGTGGCATTCGTCTATGATAAGTTCCTTGTGCGTTACCTCGTTGCGGTTCATGACGGCCAGCGCGCCGAGAGAGACGGCCTCTGCCACGGAATTGCCTCTGATGTTCCGCCCTCCCCATTTGATGAAATACTTCGCGTCGTAGAGGTTCGTCAGGTTTTCGCCTATCAGTTGCCGGTGCAGCAGGATGAGTTCTCCCGTCTCCTCCAAGGGCTTGAAATGGTCGGGTACGCTTGTGACCGGCCTTTCCGCGGTGGAATTGATTTCCATGAAGATGCCCCGCCGCCGGGAAGGCCGCCGCAGGTACCGCCGCATGATGCGTTCCAGCGTGTGCGCGCCCACGAAAGTGTAGGGGAAATCCACCCTGCCGGGCCGTTCGGCCACGATGCCCCGTGCCATTTGGTTGAGCGTTACGTCGTAACCGAAGTGCACGCCGCCCGTGGCCAGGTTGGCTTCTCCGATCATATAGGCGAACAAGGTCCGGGGGTATCGCAGGACGACATCCGTCGGCAAGGCTACGTTGATGGAAATCACGATGTCGTACACGCCCCAGTCGATTTCCCGTCCGTCCACGGCGAATCTCCCGTTGGGATGCGGGCTTCCGGGGCGTTTGAATCCTTGTCCCGGCAGCTTGTCCAAGGTCTGTGTCTTGAGCAGATGGAGGTTCTTGGCGATGTGCGGGATTACTTTGCGGTATATCCGCGTCTCCCATTCCCGCCCTTCCTTTATGATATAGAAGTCCGCGCCCAATTCCGCTACCAATCCTATGGGACCCACGCGCCCCATGGAAGAGAGGAGAATGGCTTCCGGGTCTTTTTCGGTCGCGGGACATACGTATAAGTCTTGGTAGACTTCCTGTTTGAGCAGCGCGATTTTGGGTTTGTCTTTCATGCCGTCCTGTAATATTAAAGCAAATGTAAGTAAAAAGCCTTGGAATGTCGGCGCGGTTTCTGACGGGATTAACATAATTTATGTTTTGGATATCCTGTCCCGCCAAGGCTTCTTCCCTTTTGCTCAGATGTCCGGGTCGGTCGTCCGCCGGACGCGACCCGGAAGACGCGGGGCAGGTCGCGGCTGTCGTTTTGTCAAAACGTCAGTTCCGGCCTCGCGAGAATCGCGTATTCGCACGCGGGGCGGGGCGGCGCGGAAAATACGCGATTCTCGCGCCACTTGCGGAAGACGGAATGTCAGCCGGAAAGGGATTTCCGCTGTCAAAAAGCACGGCGGAAGGCAATTCCCCGTGCTTGCAAATGGAGGACGCGCAAGCCCGAAAGGCGTTCCGCCTGACAAAACGACACCGGGATTCCGTACACGTTTTCCCTCCAAATAGAGAAAAAGACGGGTTCTCCGCAGTCCGTTCCGCCGTCTTCGGGAGGAAAATCCGCCGGGAACCGCACTTTTCCGGATTTTCCTGCGGACGAAAAAAGTGTTTTCTCGGCAGGAACGGAAATTTTTCTCGGCAGAAAAACGGGCGTTTTTTGCTTAAAGAACGTGAAAAACCTGCCCGAACCCTGAAAATATGTTTCTGGAAACACCTTTCTCCGCTCCCGGTTCGCGTTTTCCGGCGGCAGTCCGCAATGCTTGAAAGAGCCTTTTCCCTTTCATTCTGCTCGCGGAAACGGGGAAACGGCTGTCATGTTGTCAAAAGGGAGGATGGCCGCCGGAACAAGCCGGCTTCCACGGGGAAAGACGGGAACCGTGGTGCAAGGCGAAATCAGATTCGAGCTTACCCGAACCTTTCCGGGTCGCACGCATTGGACGAAGTCAATGTCCCGTGGATTTTCTTTCGTTCCGAGAAGTCGGCTTGCTTCGGACGGGCACATCGAATGAGTTTTAACGTGAGTTCGATATAAGGTTAGAAGCATGCAAGTTGGTCGTCCTTAACGAAGGAGACATCAATGGCAGGTTTCTTCTCAAAGAAACAATAGGCA
>CAZGBV010000026.1:0-24532 GCA_964523985.1 uncultured Paraprevotella sp. | reverse complement strand
CCTTGGGTGTCATCGGGGAATACGTGGGCAAGATATACAAGGAAGTGAAGCGGCGCCCGCGCTATTTCGTGGAGCAGACTGCGGGGACGATGCCCTGACTCTTTCTTCCCGTTGCAGAACCCGCTCCTTTCGGAACAATCGCACGGTAGAAGGACTCTAAAAGGATGTATGCTGGCATTCGCGAGGAATGAATTTAAAGACTCAAAAAATCTTCCCGAATGGAAAATAGTCGTAAACTAATCTCCGGAAACGCCGGAGACGAGATAAAGGTAAGATATTTGGATTTGAGGAAAATCAACGCCTCCTTCGATCCGGAATTGTCGGAGGTCGTAGCGCGGACTGTGCGCTCGGGCCGATATTTGTTCGGAGAGGAGGTGGATGCTTTCGAACGACGGTTCGCCCACTACTGCGGAACCACACATTGTGTGGGTACGGGGAACGGGCTGGACGCTCTCACGCTCGTCTTCATGGCGTACGTCGGCATGGGACGGATGGGAAAAGGGGATGAGGTCATCGTCCCGGCAAACACCTACATAGCTTCCATATTGGCAGTCGTGCGTGCCGGACTGAAGCCGGTGTTTTGCGAACCGGAATGGGACACTTGCGACATGGATCCCGCGAAAGCGGAACCGTTGGTCTCCACCCGCACCAAGGCAATCATGGCGGTACATCTCTATGGACGGCTGTGCCGCATGGAAGAGATAAGGGACATAGCCCGCAGACACGGGCTGTTGATAGTGGAGGATTGTGCGCAGGCTCACGGCGCGACGCATGACGGGAAGAAAGCCGGAGCCTTGGGCGACGCTGCCGGCTTCAGCTTCTATCCGGGAAAGAACCTCGGTGCCCTGGGGGACGCGGGAGCCGTCACGACCGACGACGGGGACTTGGCCGCGAGGGTGCGTGCCTTGGCCAACTATGGCTCTTCGGCCAAATACGTGAATCCTTACGCTGGCATCAACAGCCGCATGGACGAATTGCAGGCGGCCGTGCTAAACGTGAAGCTCGGACGGTTGGACGAGGATAACGCGCGTCGCCGCCGGGTGGCTCGCAGGTATATGGCGGAAATCGCAAACCGCCGGGTGGCCTTGCCGCAGATGCCGTCCGACCCACGCGAGCACGTGTTCCATATATTCCCTGTGTTCACCCCCGAACGGGACAGTTTGCGTACCCATTTGGAACACCGCGGCGTGCAGTCACTCGTCCACTATCCCATCCCCCCTCATCGGCAAGGCGCGTTGTCGGCTTACGCCGCATTGTCGTTGCCGGTGACGGAGCGCATCCATCGCGAGGAACTGAGCCTGCCCATGTCCCCTCTGCTGACGGACGGAGAGGTCACGTCGGTCGTGGCCGCTGTAAATTCCTTCTAACGGATAAACACAATGCGGTTCACCACAGCCTTTTTTCCCTCCGCGTCGGTGGAAATGACATTGTAAACTCCCGATGAGACCCTCTTCCCGCTCCGGTCTCGCCCGTCCCAAGTGAACAATCCGCCATTGGCTCGTCCGGAACACACAAGCTGTCCCGTGACGGTGACAATCTTGACTTCCGCGCCGAAAGTCAACCCCTCCACGGCGATGACCCCGTCATAATCCGGTCTTATGGGATTGGGATACACGCGCACGCTTTCCTTGTTCAGGCTTGCGGCGGGAGCGGCGGCATCGCTCCTGTACGACACGAGACCCGAGAAAGTGCCTATCATTACTTCTCCGGTCTGCGGATTGACGGCTATGCTCTGTATCTCGTCGGATATGAGCGGGGAGTTGTCCGTGGTGAAGTGATGCAAAATTTCTTGCCCGTCGCCGCTTACCAGATAAACGCCGTCCACCGCCGTCCCTATCCACTTCCTGTTGGCGGCATCCACGGCTATGCTACTGACATCCACTCCGTCAAGCAGATAGTCCGCGTATCCCGTACCGTCGTTGCGAGGTATTTTGATTTGGGTGAATCTGAAGTCGTCGTCGCGGATGAAGTCGTCCGGATTTTCTATGACGAAAAGCCCCTCGCTCGTACCCACCCATATCTGCTTGTCGAGGTCTTGGGCGAAGCAGTTGAAATTGTACGGGTCGTACTCCAAGCCGTCCTGATTGACAATCCTGTTCCTCTTCAAGTGCAGGTCGTCGGAGGTGTCTTCCAACGTGCCGTTGTGGTCTAAAACGAATACACCGTTCCACAGGTTGTTGCGCTTGGAAAGCACCCAAAGCTTTCCTTCGTCGTCGAAGAACATATCGGGGAGGTTGGGAGCTATTTTAAGTTCCTCATAATACAATTTCGTCCACGTCTTGTCTTTCTTCAATACTACCAATACGGTATCCACTTCACTGTTCACCATCCACAAGTTGCCCTCGGAGTCGTATTGCAAGGCATCGCAACGCACGAAATCCTGCGGACGGGGATCATTGGGCAAGATGGTCTGCAACGGGCTGTTCGTGTAATCGTATCTCTTGACGAACTTGAAATCCTTGAACTCGTACAATCCGTGTCCCGCCGAACTTACGTAATGGTGTGTGGGGTCGGATGGGTCTTGCGCGACGCTGGTAGTATTGGTGTATTTCACGCCGGTTTGTTCGGCTATTCCGTCTTCCTCGAAGTTATACCACTTTCCGTCTTCATAATACATCACTGTACCTTCCCTCACGATGCCGTTATAGTTCAAGTCCCCCCCGGCCACGAGCAACCGCCCCGCATCGTAATGCATGTTGCAGAAATAGTCGCGTATGGGGCTGTCGGGCTGTATGGCAGACTGTTTGGCTATGAACGCCCCGCCCGAAAACTCGTATGGTTGTAGTCCGGTCTCGTTCTGACTTGCCCAATATGTACCGTCCGCGTAAGCCAGATAGTTGAACTGGTTGTCTTGCCTAATCTCCTGCTTGTCTGTGATTTCATTGAAGACATGAATTACAGACTTGTTCCCCATGAGCATGACATCCCCGTTACAAGAGAAGAAAGAGCTTGCCTCGCTTACCAATGCCGTGGCATTATAATGTAGGCCGTCGATTACGAATAGCCCAGAGGCCTTATCGTATCCCACCAGTTCCCCCTTGAAGAATGCGAGTTCGTGGAAGATGTTGCCTCCGACATGCGTCCAGTTGTCCGCGTCCAACAAGTTAAGCCTCGTGTCGCCCACGTAGAACCCGTTTCCCGAACAACAAAAGTAGATGTGATGTTCATCCGCCGCACAACTATACACGTTCAGGTTCAAATCATACGTGGCTTCGAATTCTTCCTTTTCCGTATTCACCACTACGATGCCGAAGTTCGTACAGATATATGCTTTCTCGTTCGTCACGGAAACATTGTTGATAAGGAGATTGGAATAGTTCTTGTCTTTCAGCTGCTTCATGTTCGACACCCCGTCGTCGGAGTAGGCCAAGTCGATGTTACCGTTCTCGTACACGAGGATGAGTTTCTGGCTCGCCTCGCAATACCTTATGAACTTTATTTTCGTGTCGTGCAAGCCGTTAAGTTTGTCAAAGACATGAACTTCCGTGCTTTTCGTGTCGTAGCTGAAAAGGTTGCCATTACAGAGGGAATATACCCTGCCACTCGCCGGCACGTTGTAGTCGTATATCTGTAATGCTGGGTAAGATTTCCACGAGCCGATGGCCTGTCCGTATGAGTTGGCCGTGGCGTAGCCCGCGAAAACGAAAAGCAGTATGGCGATTTTTTTCATGAGTTTTTCTTTTGTGTTAGGTGCGCCTCTGCCTGATAAACGTGGAATGTTGGGAAACAGTGTGCTTTGCGCCTTTTTCACCTGCAACTCTTTATCCGTCTGGCGGGATTCCTATGGTCTGTCACCCTCTTTCCGCAAGATAGTCGCGAAGTGCCTCCCCAGCACGCGCTCGGTGGCTGATGCGGTTCTTCACGTCGGCACCCAGTTCGGCAAACGTAGCTTCGTAACCATCCGGTCGGAATACGGGGTCGTAGCCGAAGCCGCTGTCTCCCCTTCTCTCCCGGGTGATTCGTCCCTCTACGATGCCTTCGAACAACCTCTCCTCCCCCCTTTCCATCAGGCATATCACGGTGCGGAACCGCGCCCTCCGGTCGCTTTTCCCTTCCATCTCTTTCAGAAGCTTGTCCGTGTTGGCTTGCGAATCATGCCCCCGCCCCCCGGCGTAGCGCGCGGAACGCACGCCGGGGGCACCGCCGAGGCATTCCACTTCCAGTCCCGTGTCATCGGCGAAACAGTCCGCCCCGTAGCGGTCGTGTACATACCGCGCCTTTTGTCGCGCGTTGCCTTCCAACGTGTCCGCAGTCTCGGGGATTTCCTCATGGCACTGTATGTCGGCGAGGCTCGCTATCTCGAAGTCGTCGCCCAAGATTGCCCTTATCTCTTCCAGCTTGTGGGCGTTATTCGTGGCGAACACCAGTTTCCTTTTCATGCCTCCTTACTTTACCTTTATCTTGTCGAAACCCTCCCCGTAGACCCCCACCACGTTGCTTTGCGAGACGAAAGCCTTGGGGTCGATGCGGTGAATGAGGCGGAATATCTCTATCCCCTCCCGCCGTTTGGCCAGCACCACCAGCACCTTTCGTTGTTCCTTGCTGTACCATCCTTCCCCGTTAAGGACGGTCACCCCCCGGTTGAGTTGTCTGCAGATGGTTTCGGCTATCTCCTCGTGCTTGTCGGAGAAGATGAGGAACTGCACGGA
Source organism: uncultured Paraprevotella sp. (assembly GCA_964523985.1). Classification (GTDB taxonomy): domain Bacteria; phylum Bacteroidota; class Bacteroidia; order Bacteroidales; family Bacteroidaceae; genus Paraprevotella. The sequence continues at coordinate 19,883 of CAZGBV010000026.1, read as the reverse complement.
CTGCCGCACACTGTTCATGTAATAGTCCAACATAATCATGGAAATGATGAGAACGCAATAGCCGAACACCACTTTCTGCGTCTCGTGGAACACGAAGTAGCTCGACGACACGATGGCCACATCGCAAAGCATGAGCACCCGCCCCAGCGTCACGTCCTTATACTTGTTAATTATGGCGGCTATGATATCCGTCCCTCCGGAACTCCCCTTGCTCAGGAACACGATGGCCAGCCCCACCCCCTCGCAACACGCCCCCAACACGCAGGCCATGAAGGCCTGATCTCCCAGTATCCGCGGCAGGTTGCCCGCTTCGTCCCCCAGAAGCTCTTGGAAAAGTCCGAATTCTAAGGTCAAGACGACGATGCCCACCAACGTCTTGACGCAGAAGCCGAACCCCAATATCTTGATGGCCACGGCGAGCAACGCGGCATTGACTATGAAGTAAGTGTACTGCACGGGAAAACCCGTGGCATAAAAGATAATGGCCGCCACGCCCGACAAACCGCCAGTGGTAATTTGATAAGGGAGTATGAACGCCGTAAAACCCAACGCGTAAACGGTAAGTCCGGTGACGATACCTACGTAATCCTTACATTCCTGCCATATTTCTGTCTTGGAGTACCTCATTGTCCCACTTTTTAAGGAAGAGGGAAATCCCCTTCCGTCGCTCCCTCCTTTTATTTCAATACGATGTTCACGATGCGTTTCGGTACGACGATGACCTTGACGATTTGTCTGCCCTCCGTGTATTTCCTTGTCTGTCCGTCGGCAAGCACCGCTTTCTCTATGGAGGCGGCATCTGCTTCGGCTGGGAAGTCCATGGCGAAGCGGGTTTTCCCGTTGAAGGACACGCCCATCCTCACGCTTTCTTCCGCCAGATATTCCTCTTCCCATTCCGGCCACTCCGCATCACACACGCTCCCTTCCTCGCCCAAGGCGTACCACAGCTCCTCCGCGACGTGCGGGGCGAAGGGGGCTATCAGGATTACCAGCGTGCGCAACACCTCTCGGTTGCGGCATTTCAGGTGCGAGAGCTCGCCCACGCAAATCATGAAGGCACTGACGGCGGTGTTGAACGAAAAGGCCTCGATGTCCGTCGTCACCTTCTTGATTAGCCTGTGCAATGCCTTCTGTGCCTCCCTGCTTGTTTGCTCCTCAGAGGGCAGGAACTCGCCCGCACGATTGTAGAACAATGCCCACATTTTCCTTAAGAAGCGGTGGCAACCATCTATCCCGTTCGTGTCCCAAGGCTTGCTCTGCTCAATCGGCCCTAAGAACATTTCGTACAGGCGGAGCGTGTCTGCCCCGTACTTCTCTACTATCATGTCCGGATTCACGACGTTGTACATACTCTTGCTCATCTTCTCGATTGCCCACCCACAGACGTATTTCCCGTCCTCAAGGATGAACTCCGCGTCGTGGTACTCCGGTCGCCACGCCCGGAAAGCCTCAATGTCCAGAATGTCCCCCGAAACGATGTTCACGTCCACGTGCAACGGTGTCGTCTCGTACCTCTCCTTCAAGTTCAGCGAGACGAAAGTGTTCCGCCCCTTGACGCGGTACACGAAGTTGCTCCGCCCCTGTATCATCCCCTGATTCACCAGCTTTCGGAATGGCTCCTCCTCCGGGCTATACCCCAAGTCATACAAGAACTTGTTCCAGAAGCGGCTGTAAATCAAATGTCCCGTGGCGTGTTCCGTACCCCCCACGTACAAGTCCACGCTTCGCCAGTAGGCCGCCGCCTTCCTGCCCACCAAAGCACCGTCGTTGCCCGGATCCATGAACCGCAGGTAGTAGGCCGAACTTCCCGCAAACCCTGGCATCGTGTCCAGCTCCAGCGGGAATACCGTCTCGCCGTCTATGCGCGAGTTCTCTGTCACCCGCCGTGCCGTCGCGTCCCACGCCCACTTCGTTGCCCGCCCCAACGGCGGCTCTCCCTCCTCCGTGGGGAGGAACTTGTCCACCTCTGGCAACTCCAGCGGCAGGCACTCTTCGGGAATCATGTAGGGCATCCCGTCCTTGTAATACACCGGGAACGGCTCGCCCCAGTAGCGTTGCCGGCTGAAGACCGCGTCCCGCAAGCGGTAGTTCACCTTCACCCTGCCTATCCCGTGCGTCTTGACGTACTCCTTCGATGCCGCGATGGCCTCCTTGACACTCATTCCGTTGAGCGAGAAGTCGACGTAAGGCCTCGCTCCCGCGCGCGGCGAGTTCATCACGATTCCCTCCTTCGCGTCAAAGCTCCCCGCGCTCACGTCGCAACCCTCTACCAACGGTATGACCGGCAGACCGAAACGCCTCGCGAAGGCATAGTCCCGACTGTCGTGAGCCGGTACGCCCATGATGGCACCCGTTCCGTACCCCGACAGCACGTAGTCGCTTATCCATATAGGAATGCTTTCCCCCGTGAACGGATTCACGGCATACGCGCCTGAGAACACGCCCGTCACCCGGCCTCCCGCCGCGCGTTCCCGCTCCGTGCGCCTCCCCGCCGCCGCTAAGTACGCCTTCACTTCTGCTTTCCGATCCTCCGCCGTCACTTCCGACACTAAGCCACTCTCCGGTGCCAGTACCATGAACGTCACGCCGAAAACCGTATCCGGACGCGTGGTGAAGACAGTAATTTCCTTACCGCCCCCGCCCTTCAGCTCGAACCGCACTTCCGCCCCCTCCGAGCGTCCTATCCAGTTACGTTGCGTCTCCTTCAGCGAGTCTGTCCAGTCCACGGTGTCCAAACCCTCCAGCAGACGCTCCGCGTACGCGCTCACGCGCAGGCACCATCCCCGCATTCTCTTCTGGATTACAGGATATCCCCCGCGCACGCTCGCCCCGTCCGTCACCTCGTCGTTCGCCAGCACCGTCCCTAATCCCGGGCACCAGTTCACCGTCGTCTCGCTTAGGTATGCGATGCGGTAATTCATCAGCGTCTCCCGGCGTTCCCGTTCCCCCATTCCGTTCCATTCATCCGCCGAGAACCGCAACTCCTTGCCGCACGCCGCGTTTACGCCTTCCGTGCCGCTTTCCGCGAAACGATCCACCAGCTCCTCGATGGGTCGTGCCCGCCCCGCTCCGTTGTCGTAGTAGCTCCCGAACATCTTCTCGAAAGCCCACTGCGTCCACCTATAATACGACGGGACACATGTCCGCACTTCCCTCCTCCAATCGAAGCAGAACCCCAGCTTGTCCAATTGCCTCCGGTAACGCTCGATGTTCGCCGCCGTCGTCACCGCCGGGTGCTGTCCCGTCTGGATGGCGTATTGTTCCGCCGGGAGCCCGAAAGCGTCGTAACCCATGGGGTTCAGTACGTTGAAGCCCCGCATCCGTTTGTAGCGTGCGTAAATGTCGGACGCGATATAACCCAGCGGATGCCCCACGTGAAGTCCCGCCCCGCTGGGGTAAGGGAACATATTGAGCACGTAGAACTTCTTCTTGTCCCTGTCTTCCAACACCTTGTAAGTATGATGCTCCTCCCAGTACTTCTGCCATTTCGGCTCTATTTCCCTGAAATCGTATTCCATGTTTTGTATATAGGTATGTATATCCGCAGTCCTTATCCTTCCTTTTCGTGGCAGGGTGCAAATATACGGATTTTAAATGTCGCGACGAACATTTTCCTTTTATTCCTTGACGTAAATCAAGAAAAAAAGGATTAAAGGCAATATCTCGCCCTGAGGCGCACTGCTTTCCGGAATATCGCGTAACTTTACACCGTTTAAGGCAAGGAACGATGCCGAAAACATCGCGAGGTGCGGAACCTGTGGGATGTCGTTTTTTTGAGGCAAAAAGATTGTTGCGGCATGATGCCGGGCACAAAGCTGTGCGACGCAGCGGTTTTATAGGAAAAGCAGGCGAATAGTTCGTTTGATGCTTATGGGCATTTTTTGAGAGATTAAGGGTTTGTCAGTCGGGGCTTTCCTCTTGCGATTTGAGGTCTGCCCCTTTTTTCGTACCTCTGGAAAAACGAGGTAATCCGTTCCAAATCATGAAAAATAATCGTATTTTTGTAGTTGTTTCCTAAAAGTTAGAGGTATGGCAAAAGAAGGGTTGACCCCGATGATGAAGCAATTTTATGATTTGAAGGCGAAACATCCGGATGCTGTCTTGCTGTTCCGTTGCGGGGACTTCTATGAAACTTACTGCGAGGATGCCATCGTTGCTTCCGAGATATTGGGAATAACCTTGACAAAGCGCAACAACGTGGGAAAAAGCGGGGAGGCGGTGGAAATGGCCGGATTTCCTTATCATGCCTTGGACACGTACTTGCCCAAGCTTATCCGGGCGGGGAGGCGCGTGGCTATCTGCGACCAATTGGAAGATCCCAAACTCACCAAGAAGTTGGTGAAAAGAGGCATCACGGAACTGGTGACCCCGGGTGTTTCCATGAATGACAACGTGTTGAACCACAAAGAAAACAACTTCCTCGCCGCTGTGCATTTCAACAAGAACGTCTGCGGGGTGGCCTTTCTGGACATCAGTACCGGGGAATTCCTTGCCGCCGAGGGAACGATGGAGTATATAGATAAGCTTTTAGGAAACTTCTCCCCGAAGGAAGTGCTCTTCGAACGGGGAAAAAGGGAGCTGTTTGAAACTGGTTTTGGGACGAAGTTCTTTACTTTCGAGCTGGACGACTGGGCCTTTTCCGAACGTTCGGCCACGGAAAAGCTGTTGAAGCACTTCGAAGTGAAAAACCTGAAAGGGTTCGGCATAGACCATTTAAAATGCGGCATCGTGGCGGCAGGTGTCATCCTGCAATATCTGGAAATGACACAACACAGCCAGATAGGCCATATCACTTCCATCTCGCGCATAGAAGAGGAACGTTATGTCCGTCTGGACAAGTTCACAGTGCGCAATCTGGAACTGCTGAATCCCATGGTGGAGGGGGGGAGTTCGCTCCTTGGCGTGATAGACCATACCATCACCCCAATGGGAGGCCGCCTGATGCGTCGCTGGATACTATTCCCCCTGAAAGAGAAGAAACTTATCGACAAACGTCTGGATGTGGTAGATTATTTTTTCCGCGAACCGAAGTTCAGAGACTTCCTCGCCGAACAGCTTCATCTCATGGGCGATTTGGAGCGCATCATCTCCAAGGTCTCCGTGGGCAGGGTCTCGCCGCGCGACGTGGTGCAGTTGAGAGTGGCCTTGCAAGCCATCGCGCCAGTCAAGGCAGCTTGCGAACACGCTTGCGACGACACCTTGAAAAGGATAGGAGAACAGTTGAACCTGTGCGCCTCTATCCGCGACCGCATAGCCCGCGAATTAAAGGCTGATCCCCCTCTGTTGGTCAACAAGGGAGGAGTGATAGCCGAGGGAGTGGACAAGGAACTGGACGAACTCCGCCACATCGCTTTCGAAGGCAAGGACTATCTGCTGAAGATTCAACAACGGGAAACGGAACTCACCGGCATCCCCAACCTCAAGATTTCTTATAACAACGTTTTCGGATATTATCTGGAGGTGAGAAACACGCATAAAGACAAGGTACCTGCCGACTGGATACGCAAGCAGACGCTGGTGAACGCCGAACGCTATATCACGCAGGAACTCAAGGAATACGAGGAAAAGATAATGGGTGCGGAGGACAAGATACTGGTTCTCGAGGCCAAACTGTATAGCGAACTGGTATCGGCCTTGGCAGATTTCACGCCGTCCATCCAGATAGATGCCAACTTGCTGGCGCGGATCGACTGCTTGCTTTCCTTTGCCCTCACGGCTCGGGAGAACCGTTACATACGCCCGATGATAGAAGAGGACGACGTACTGGACATCAAACAAGGACGCCATCCGGTAATAGAGAAGGAATTGCCGGTGGGGGAACAATACATAGCCAACGACGTTTATCTGGACACCGAAAAACAGCAAATCATCATCATCACGGGACCGAACATGGCCGGCAAGTCGGCCTTGCTACGACAAACGGCGTTGATTACGCTCATGGCCCAGATAGGTTGTTTCGTACCTGCCGAATCGGCACATATCGGACTGGTGGACAAGATATTCACGCGTGTGGGGGCGAGCGACAACATCTCCATGGGCGAGAGCACATTCATGGTAGAAATGAATGAAGCCGCCAATATACTGAACAGCATATCTTCGCACGACTTGGTGCTCTTCGACGAACTGGGACGCGGCACTTCCACTTACGACGGCATCAGCATCGCATGGGCCATCGTGGAGTATATCCATGAAAACAAGAAAGGCAGGGCGCGGACGCTCTTTGCTACTCATTACCACGAACTGAACGAGATGGAGAAGATTTATCCCCGCGTGAAAAACTATAACGTGTCGGTGCGCGAGGTGGATCAGAAAGTTATCTTCCTGCGCAAGCTGGAAAGGGGCGGGAGCGAGCACTCTTTCGGCATTCACGTGGCCAAGCTGGCCGGCATGCCGAAGAGTATCGTGACCCGCGCCACTGCCATATTGAAAGAATTGGAGTCAGCCAACAGCAAGGACGTGATGAAGAACAGCCGGGGCGCGAAGAATGTCATGCCCGAGGGGGGCGGCGTACAACTCAGCTTCTTCCAACTCGACGACCCCGTGTTGTGTCAGATTCGCGACGAGATATTGCACCTCGACATCAACAACCTCACGCCCGTGGAAGCCTTGAACAAGCTGAACGACATCAAACACATCGTGACGGGGAAATAAGAAGAGTCCGCGACACGGCCTCCCGTTTTGCAGGTTTGACGCTAAACATCCCCGTTTGCCCCTGCGACGACCGATTTCCATACGCATTGTCCGAAGAACGCCGGAATAAGGACATCGGACATTGCCTCTTTTACGCAAAGTTCACCGGAAAAGTCCCGTCGGCGACAGCGAACCGTCAAGAATGGATTTCCGGAGCAAACCTGAAACAGAGAAAAGCCCGCAAGGCCGTATGTGAACCTTGCGAGCTTTCCCATTGGTATCATCACAACGCTCTTAGAAGAAGAGGTAACGGTTGTCTTTCACCTCGGCCTTCTCGTACAGTTCATTGGTGAAACGGCTGACGGTACGCATATTGAGAGACTCCTGCCGGGCATCTTCTTGCTTGGCATCGAATTTTTCGGCGGACTTTCCCTTGTTTATGACCTGCAACGCATAAACCCCCCCATTTCCCTTGAACGGCCCCGCGAACCGACCGACCGCTGTCTTGCTGGCCACGGCACTCAGCATCGGCTCGCTGGAAGCGGTCTTCATCACGAAAGCGGAAGCATCGAACGTCACGTGTTTGATGGTGTCACTCACGGCATCGCGCTCTTTCATCACATCCGCGATGCTTTTCGCCCGCGACAGTTTCTCTTTCAGCTTTTCGGCCTTCTTGTCCTTTAAGACTTCCTGCGTGAGATATTCCTTCATATCCTCCATCGTGCGGTATCCTTTCTTGTGTATGCCGGTAAGGATGGCCACGAGCATATGGTCGTTTTCCCCGCATTCGTACAGGGGGGAGACATCGCCCGGATTGGTGTCTTCGTTAAAAATCCACCGCATTGCCTCGCGCGTGCCGGCCACCCCTCCCACGTAATGTTCATTGCTGAACAAGTCCTTGCGTTCCTGCAAGTTGTATCCGTTTTTCAACGCCTTGGCTTCGATGTCCTTCCGCGTCGGATTGGAAGCGATGAAGTGACTGAAGTCGTTATAAGCCTTCGCGTAGGTTTCCTTGCTGAAGTCAACCGCGCGTTTGACCACGGCCACGTCGTACTTGTCAATCATGGAACGCCGCTCTGTCACCTGCGCGATGATGCTCCCTTGGCTGAAATCAATCTTTTCTATGGCGTTCACGGGCATATTGGTGACGGTCTTGATGAAATTCAGGTTGTCACCGTCCAAGGGAGCACCTTCATAGTTACGCGAAGTAATCCACGTCTCCTCGCCGGTTTGGTTGTACTTCTTGGCGATGGAATCGAAAGCCATCCCGCCGCGCAAAGCCGCCATGACGCTGTCGGCCGTTTTCCGGACGACATTCATGTCGGCACCCGCCACTTGGATTTGGCGGATTCGGATTGAGTCCGGCGCAGAAACCTTGTTAATCAGCTTGATGACGTTCATCGTGTTGTCACCGGCATAATAGTAAGGACTTTTCATCTGTCCCACGGTCATGGAGTCCAGTTGCGAGGCTATGTCACCCGGGAAGACATCCTTGCTGACAGGAACCGGACTGTAATTGATGGTGGAACTGCTTTCGCGGACAATCTTGGCGATGTCACCTCCGGCGGCTAAGGCTTGAGCCGTCTCCACCATTTCCTTGTCCAAGGCGGCCTTGTCTGCGGCACTGGCTCTGACTTGCACGTCGATGAACTTGATGTCACGGCTTTCGGCCGTTTGTTTGAACCCTTCCTTCAGTTCGTCATATTTGGCTTTCAAGTCACTTTCTTCCACCTTGACATCCTTGTCGTCCACGGCGGAGTAAGGCACGGCGGCCATGATTACATCGCTTTCGTTGGTGCGAGCCTCGAAAGAGGCTTTGTTCACAGTCTTGTTGCTCAATACCGCCTTGCCCAGCAATGTCTGGTACTTTTGCGCAAGGCTTTCCTGACGGAGCGTCTTCTCGATGAACATCCAAAACTTGTAGAGGCTGTTATAATATTCCGCGTATTCTGGCGGCATCTGACCGGCCTTTGCCTTCATGCCCTCGTATTCGGACAGGAAGTTCTTCAGCACGTTGGCATCGAAACGCCCGGTCTGTTCGTTGCGGAAAGGGGTTTGCCTCAATATCGGGCTGTTTCCCTCCGATATGATAGATTGGATTTCGGAGTCGGTGACGGTCAATCCCAATTTCCCGGCCTCGTACTCGATGAGTTTGTTGTTGACGTATGTGTTCCACACTTGGTCACGCATCTGGGTGAGTTGCAGGTCGTTGAACGCGCTGTTACCGCTGGTGAACTTCACCACCTCGGTATATTCGTCCACCAAATTCTGGAAATCATGCACCGAAATCCGCTCCCCGTAGATTTCACCCACCTGCTGTCTGCTTTCGTTGGAGGCGGACTGGATGGAACGCATGGCTTCCTCGGCAATGAACGCGAAGAGAGCCACGCCGATCGCGATGACGAGCAAAGGCCCCTTGGCTCTGATTTTCTGTAATGTTGCCATTGACTTAACTGATAATTTGTTTCTTCTTGTTATTGTTTCCCTCAAACGGTTTAAAGCGCACGAAATTACAAAAAAAACCGCACATGCTCGCGCCTGCCGCGCTAAAAATTAGTCATTCGACGATTTTCAGCCGCACGAGTTCTATTTTCGTCGTCGTGTTCTTGATGATTTTAAACTCGAAATGGCCGAACCTGACGATTTCGTTCAGTTTCGGGAAACTCTGATACCGGTGAAGGATGAGGCCGCTCACCGTGACGTATTCCTCGGATTCCGGCAAGTCCAGCCCCAGCAGCTCGTTGGCTTTTTCTATTTCCAGCCGTCCGGACAGCACGTATTCGTCCTCACCCACCTTTTGGGCGATGTAGCTCGTATTGTCGTGTTCGTCCTCTATGTCGCCGAAGATTTCTTCCACCAGATCTTCCATCGTCACGATGCCCGACGTGCCGCCGAACTCGTCCACCACGATGGCCAGCGACTTCTTCTGCTGCATGAACCTCTTCAGCAACTTCTGTGCCGACATCGTTTCCGGCACGACGGGAGTTTCCTTGATGCGCGAAGTCCAGTCGGCCGGATTGCGGAACATCTCGGACGAATGGATGAAACCCACGATATGGTCTATGTCTTCCTTGTAAACGATGATTTTGGAGTTTCCGCTTTCTATGAACCTGTTCTTGAGGTTTTCCACGGACGAGCCGATTTCCACGGCCTGTATTTCCGTGCGCGGCACCATGCAGTCGCGCACCTTGACTTCCGAGAAGTAGAGGGCGTTCTGGAATATCTTGATTTCCTCCGTGATGTCGTCCTCGTTCCGGGCTGACTCGATGCTCGACTGTATCAGTTCGTCCAAGTCTATCTTGGTGAAAGCCTGCTCCGATGCCTTCTTGTTCACCTTGAACCCCGCCAAGCGCAACAATCCCCGCGACAGCGCACTCGCGAACTTGGAAACGGGATAAAGCACGACGTACACGGCGAATGCCGGCACGGCGAATATCCTCAGCATGCGGTTCGGATTGACCTTGAAGAGCGTCTTCGGGAGGAACTCCCCGGTGACCAGCACTATCAGGGTGGAAATGACGGTCTGCAAAATCACGTCCAACCCCCCATAGTCGCTTATGTGGGCGGGGGAAAGGACTAACACGTCGATAACCCTCGCCATCAAGATGCCATAGATTACCAGCGCGATGTTGTTTCCCACCAGAAGGGTGGAGATGAAGTCGTTCGGGTGCGTGTAGAACACAGTCAGTATCTTGGATGTCAACCCGGCGGTGCTACGGTCTATCTCGGCCCGGAGCTTGTTGGAAGAGACGAAAGCAATCTCCATCCCCGAAAAGAAAGCGGAGAACGACAGGACGATGACGATTTCGACGACGGTCAGAATCATGGCTGGACGGGGATGACGGGAGCGGGACGCACGAGCGAGTCGGTGGGAGACGGCCCGGGACTTTCGTTGAAAGGTGTCTCGGCGTTGGCGTTGCTCACGGAGTAGCGCGTCATTTGTTCGTTGGAACGGAATTCATGACCTTGGAGAAACTCTTCCGGCTTGCGGATGGTCATGAACATGTGGGAATACATCTCGTGGCGATCCATGTCCCAGAACAGTTCCTCGCTGGTAAAGACGGTGCCCTCCTGATTCCTTATCACCACGCGCCCGCGCAACTCCCACAGCCGCTGGTTGTGGCAGTATGCCGTGTCAGCCTGTACGAACCAGTCGATGTGGAACGTGGAATCGAACTTCTCTAAAAGTATGCCTTTCACGAAAGTCCAGCGCGGAGGGTTGGTCGTGTTGTAGATGTTCCATTCCTCCGCCGTGATTTTGTAACGGATAATCCCAGAGTCGGAAATGAGAGTGGACACGCCACGCGACTGCATGAAAGGCAACGAGTCCTTCTCGTTTACGGCCGGGGCGTGGTCGGATTTCTCCGTGGAACATGAGAGGACAGAAACAAGCATGGCACCCGCGTAGGCGGAAGCCGTCATGCGGGTGAGGCGGCACAGCCCCGCCGGCTTCGTTCTCTCGTCCCGTATCCTCCTTATTGTATCTTCCATTTCATGAACCATCTTTCGTTGAACGTGATGCCGACGTTGACACGCAAGTAGTTCTCGGTAATCAAGGACGACGCGCCGGGGACGGATCTTCCCCATTGGAACGAGATGTTGACCACGGAACGGTTGTTGGCGTTGTTCGACACGGGAAAGCCGAAGCCGGCTGTCACTCCGAACTCCCGGGGACCGTCCTGCCCGTTCACCTTGTAATAGGGCGTGGAGAACGACGCGCCCGCGCGGTATTGCACCCGCCTCAGATACCTGTTGCTTAATCGGTCTGGTTGGAACTCGCCGCCGACGGCGAATCTGGTGCGGTTCATGTAATTGTCCGAAGTGCTGACGAACTCGCCGTCTATGAGTTGGGGTACGCGGCAATCCCCCCATCTTTGGTGGGTTACGTCCACGCCTATTTTCCATTGATCCTTGTGCGTCCATGCCAAGCCTGCCCCGAAAGACGAAGGCAACTCGAAAGCCTTTTCTATGACGGATTTCGCGGTGTCTCCGTTTGCCACATAATTATAGTAACGGGCGGAGTTGTCAATTGCATGTCCGAGGCCATACGTGATGCCGGGAGTCAGCACGTCGTCCTTGCCTATCCTGACGGGGTATTGCACCCCTATGTCCAATTTATAAGACGTGATGTCGGCTTCTATTTGCCGACATAACCCGTTGCTCTCCATGCTGGCCGCGCCGTCTTCGTAAAAAGTCTGCGTGATTTTTTGGTCGTAGCTTCCCCAGATGTATCCGAAGTTAGCTCCCACGGAAAGGTTCGCGAACGGGTTCCATCCAAGCCCCACGTACACCTCGTGCAGTCCGCCGTCGCCCGTGTAATTGTTTGTGTAAGTCATGGCCGCGCCGCTGTTGAAATGGCTACCCAAGTACTTGTTCTCCGAAAAGTTGTACCCTATGCTCGACAAGGGCATGAAACCGAACGAGAATCCCAGCCCCTGGCACAGACGGAAGCCTGCGTTGATGTAATCCAGCGTCGTGTTGTGCGCGTTGACGCTGTTGCCGCCGCTCTTGAAATTCGTGTTCTGCAACGTGATGCCCACGTCGAATATGAACGAAAGGGAGTCTATGGCGGAGTAGGAAGCCGGATTTTGCACGTTGATGCGGTTGCCGTCGCGGAATCCCAGCGACACCCCGCTCATGGCCTTGTTGAAACCTTGCGACTGATCCTTCAGGTTGCCGAGCCCGTAGCGGGAGTACGGGGAATTCGAGCCGTTGGTTTGCGCGGGAGCATACAGTGCCGCCAACGACAGCAACATGCAGAGTGTAAGTTTACGACTGCTCATTATTGAATGCTAATATTCGGTTCAGCCCTCTGGGAACTATGTATTTGTCCATAGAGATGATGTTTTTTATCTCATCGTCAAAGTCGAATACATCGCCCCCGGTCAGAAGAATCAGAAGAGACGGATATTTTTCCCGGAAACGCCTGATGCGCCCCTCGATTTCAAACTTCATGCCGCGGACGACCCCGCTACGGATGGACGTTTCCGTGTCGTATCCTACATCTGGAAGCGTCCCCTCGCTGTCCACCAGCGGCAACCCGGCAGTGAAAGCGCGAAGGCTTTTCAGGCGCATCTGAAGCCCGGGGGAAATGCACCCTCCCTTGTAATGCCCGCCTTTGTCGACGAACTCGTAGGTCAGGCACGTCCCTGCATCCACTATGAGGATGTCACGCCCCGGGTATCGCGTGTATGCCCCCACCGCCGCCGCCAGACGATCCGCCCCCAGTGTCCCCGGCGTGCGGTAGTCGTTCACTATCGGGACGGGAGTGTGCACGTCCATGCGAAGCAGGGGAAAGTCGAGCCGCCGCAGTTGATGCTCGGCTTCCGCCGTGATGCCGAAAACGCTCCCCACGATGCCCCCGCTGAACGTATGCCTCCTCACGAATTCGGGCAGGTGTTCCAACGTCTCGTTGAAGGTCTTGACTTCTTCCACGGGGGCATCGCCTTCAAAGGCCACCAACTTGGCCGACGTATTCCCTATGTCTATGATTAAGTTCACGCTTTCATGCTTTGTGGTTGCAAAGTTAAACAAAAAATGGCATGGCCGACTTAATTCTTTCCCAAAAAGATGCCCGTCATGCTTTTTCGTGCTTTTCATGCAGGCGGCGTGGGGATAAAAGCGGAAAAAGCACTAACTTTGCGGGACTAAACATGACACGGGGATGAGATTTTCGAGGTTTTTGTTTTTCTACACCTTATTATTATATGTATGCGCCGGGGGATTGGCTCACGCCTTTCCCGCAGACTCCCTCGAGGTCAGCCTCCTGACTTGCTCTCCCGGCGAAGAGGTCTACTCCCTGTACGGTCACACGGCCATCCGCGTGAAGTCCTACGCCACCGACGAAGATTTGGTATTCAATTACGGGGTGTTCAGCTTCAGCCGCCCGCACTTCATTTGGCGCTTCACGTTGGGCGAATGCGATTACCGAATCGATGCCCTGCCTTTCGCCCGTTTCGCCCGAGAATATGAGGAACGCGGCTCGTCGGTCTACCAGCAAGTGCTGAACCTGCTTCCGGCGGAGAAGGAGCGGCTCAGGGACTTGCTGGCGGAGAATATGCGCCCGGAGAACCGCGAATACCGCTATAACTTCCTTTACGACAACTGTACCACGCGGGCGCGCGACCGCATCGAGGAAGCCGTGGACGGCATCATCGTCTACCCGGAGCAGGACGCACCCCGCACGTACCGTGAAATCATCCACCTTTACACGGCTCGCCACCCATGGGCCGAATTGGGAAACGACATTTGCCTGGGCGCGGGAGCCGACTGTCCCGTCTCGGCACGCGAAGAGATGTTCGCGCCCTTTTGCCTGTCGCGTTATGCCGACGGGGCGGTAATCCGAGAGCCGGACGGCGGCACGAGGCCGCTGGTGTCGTCGCGGGCGGAAGTGGTCGCGGGGCGCGGCGCGGAAGCGCGACGGGAGTTCTTCCCGTCACCCGCACTGTGTGCATGGGTGTTTTTCCTTTGCGTGGCGGGGCTGACTGCGACGGAATGGCACCGCCATGCCTGTTTCTGGGTCGTGGATGTCGTTTCGATGTCGCTGGTGGGAAGCATCGGACTGGTGGTCACGTTCCTCCTCTTCTTCTCCTCCCATCCCACCGTAGGGTCGAACTGGCAGGTTTGGGTGTTCAATCCCGTCCCGCTGATAGCCATGCCGCGGGTCGTCTGGTGTGCCGTCAAGGGCAGGAAAACCCGCTACCACGCGTCAAACGCCTCGGTTTTAATATTATTTATGCTTTTTTCCGCCCTGATACCGCAAGATTTCTGTGCGGTAGTTGTACCTTTGGCCTTGGTATCGTTGCTACGTTCGTGCAGCTATTGGATGAGTTATAGGAAAAGGAGAATACAAGCGAGCCATGCATCATAGAAACTGTCGTTTCCTGACCTCGTTGATTGCGGTGTTGACGTGGGCTAACGCGAAAGCCCAGACATCTGCTCCCGTCCCGCGGTTGGTGGTCAGCGTGACGGTAGACCAATTGCGCACGGACTACATGGAAGCCTTCTCCTCGCTCTTCGGGGCAGGAGGCTTCAACAGGCTGATGCGCGACGGGCGTAGCTATATGGATGCTTCTTATCCCTTTTCCCATATCGACCGCGCCTCGGCCGTGGCGTGCATCGTGACGGGTGCGGTGCCCTACGACAACGGCATCGTGGGGGAGCGTTGGATGGACCGCAACACCCTGCGCCCGACGTATTGCGTGGACGACGCGACATGCGAGGGCTGGCTCACGTCCGAGAAATATTCCCCCGCCGCGCTGAATGTTTCCACCGTCGCCGACGAGCTGAAGATGGCAACCGGAGGGCGAGCCTTGGCGTACAGCATCGCCCCGGATGCCGATGCCGCAATCCTCGCCGCCGGCCATGCCGCCGACGGGGCTTTTTGGATAGACGACGCCTCCGGGCAGTGGTGCGGCACGTCCTATTACGGTCGGTATCCCGACTGGGCTTTGAGGTACGACGTTTCCGGACGCCTGTCGGCCCGCATTTCCGACTTGTCGTGGAGACCCGTCAGCCCGATTGTGGAGAATTTCAACTTCTTCATTTCTCCCCCCGAAAGCAAGGGTTTCACGCACAAGTTCACGGGTGACCGCAAGATACAGGAGTTCAAGACCTGTGCTTACGTCAACGACGAGGTAAACCGCTTCGCGGAACACTGCTTGGAGAACGCCGGGCTGGGAGCCGACCGCGTGACGGACTTCCTGTCGCTGACTTATTATGCCGGGACATTCGACCACAAGCCCGTAGCGGAATATCCCGTGGAGTTGCAGGACACCTACGTGCGCCTCGACATGGAACTGGCGGAACTGATTACGATGCTGGAGAAGAAAGTCGGAGTCGGACACTTCCTGTTGGTCGTCACTTCCACGGGTTACGCTGATGAGGAAGTCACGGATTTCTCGGAATACCGCATTCCCACCGGCTTGTTCAGCGTCACGCGGGCTTCCGCGTTGCTGAACATGTACCTGATGGCCGTGTACGGGCAGGGGCAGTACGTCGAGGCCGAGTTCGGCTCGCAACTGTTCCTGAACCGGAAACTAATCGAAGACAAACAACTGAACCTGAACGATGTGCTGACACGTGCGCAGGCTCTCCTTATCCGGATGGCCGGAGTGAAGGACGTGTACACGTCCCAGCGGTTGGCCATGTCCGCCGGGGAGGCCGAGATACGCCGTTTGCGGAACAGCTTAAACCAGATGCGTTCGGGCGACATATTCATCGAAGTCTCCCCGGGATGGAAAGTTGTCAACGACAAGACGCACGAGCAGACCTTGGCAAGGGCATCCTACGTGGGTTTCCCCATCTTCTTCTTCGGGAGCAACGTGCGGGCAGAGACGATAAAGGTACCCGTGACGGTGGACTGCATCGCCCCCACCGTGGCTCGTTTCATGCGCATCCGCGCCCCAAACGCCTGTTCCGCCGCTCCTTTGTCGGCAGTCCGCTGACCAAGGCGTTCAAGCGATTTCCTGCCCTTTTACTTTTCATCGGATTTGCTCCGCGCCGGGAAGCACAAGGCGCGTAGCATGACATAAAACAAGAAATATATGGATGTAAACAAGTTTTTGAGCAAACTTTTCGGGAACAAGTCAACCCGGGACATGAAACTGGTACAACCCTTCGTGGAAGAGGTGAAGAAGGTCTACCCCGGAATACAGGTACTCGACAACGATGCCCTGCGGGCGAAGACACAGGAGGTGAGGAAGCAGGTGCAGTCCTCGACCGTCGACCTCAAGGCCAAGATTGCGGAACTGAAGGCGAAAGTGGAAGAGACACCGATAGAAAACCGCTCCTCGCTCTTCTCGCAAATCGACAAGCTGGAGAAGGACGTGTTGGAACGGTATGAAAAGGCTTTGAACGAAGTCTTGCCGGTGGTGTTCTCCATCGTGAAGTCCACCGCCGAGCGGTTCGCCACCCACGAGACGGTGGAAGTGGTGGCAAACGACTTCGACAGGGAACTGGCGGCGAAATTCGACTTCGTGGACATAGACGGAAGCACTGCGCGTTACCACAATCACTGGACGGCGGGAGGCAACGACACGGTATGGAACATGATACACTACGACGTGCAACTCTTCGGAGGCATCGTGTTGCATCAGGGAAAGATTGCAGAGATGGCCACCGGCGAGGGCAAGACCTTGGTGGCCACCCTGCCGGTGTTCCTGAACGCGTTGACGGGGAACGGCGTGCATGTGGTCACGGTGAACGACTATCTGGCCAAGCGCGACTCGGAATGGATGGGGCCGCTCTACATGTTCCACGGGCTGAGCGTGGACTGCATCGACAAGCATCAGCCCAACAGCGACGCGCGCCGCCGCGCTTATTTGGCCGATGTCACCTTCGGCACGAACAACGAGTTCGGCTTTGATTACCTGCGCGACAACATGGCCACCGACCCCAAGGACTTGGTGCAACGCGGACACAACTACGCCATCGTGGACGAGGTGGACTCCGTGTTAATCGATGACGCACGCACGCCGTTAATCATTTCCGGCCCCGTGCCCAGAGGTGACGACCAGCTTTTCGAGCAATATCAACCTCTGGTGGAGAAATTGGTCGGCGTGCAACGCCAGTTGGCCACGCAATACCTGGCCGAGGCGAGGCAACTGATAGCTTCGGGCGACAAGGAAAAAGTGGAGCAGGGCTTCCTGCAACTTTATCGCAGCCACAAGGCGTTGCCCAAGAACAAACCTCTCATCAAGTTTTTGTCGGAGCAAGGCATCAAGTCAGGCATGCTCAAGACCGAGGAAATCTACATGGAGAACAACAACAAGCGTATGCCGGAGGCCGTAGATCCGCTATATTTCGTTGTCGACGAGAAACTGAACAGCGTGGACTTGACGGACAAGGGCTTCGCCTGGCTGGCAAAGGCTACGTCCGACCCCGACTTGTTCGTCATGCCCGACATCACGTCCGACATGTCGGCACTGGAGGCTGACGCTTCCCTTACCGACGAGGAACGTGTCTTGAAGAAAGATCAGCTCTATTCCGACTATGCCGTGAAGAGCGAGCGTATGCACACCCTTCAGCAACTGTTGAAGGCCTATACCATGTTCAACCGCGACGACGAGTACGTCATCATCGACGGCGAGGTGAAAATCGTGGACGAGCAGACAGGCCGCATCATGGAGGGGCGGCGTTGGAGCGACGGTCTGCATCAGGCCGTGGAAGCCAAGGAACACGTCAAGGTGCAGGCCGCAACGCAGACCTTCGCCACGATTACCTTGCAGAACTACTTCCGCATGTACCATAAGTTGGCGGGCATGACGGGCACGGCCATAACCGAAGCCCGGGAGTTCTGGGACATCTACAAGCTCGACGTAGTAGAAATACCCACGAACCGCCCCGTCATACGCGCGGACATGAACGACCGTGTGTACAAGACGCAACGTGAGAAGTACAAGGCCGTCATCATGGAGATAGAAGGCTTGATAAAGGCCGGCCGCCCCGTCCTTGTCGGCACCACTTCAGTGGAAATATCGGAGATGCTGAGCAAGATGTTGCAGATGCGCAAGATACCGCACAACGTGCTGAACGCCAAACTGCACCGGCAAGAGGCCGACATCGTGGCGCAGGCAGGCCAGAGCAGCACGGTGACTATCGCCACCAACATGGCCGGGCGCGGCACCGACATCAAACTGAGCGACGAAGTGAGGGAGGCCGGCGGATTGGCCATCATCGGCACTGAACGCCATGAGAGCCGCCGCGTAGACCGTCAGTTGCGCGGCCGTTCCGGACGTCAGGGCGACCCCGGCTCCTCGGTGTTCTTCGTGTCGCTCGAAGACAAGCTGATGCGTCTGTTCGCCAGCGAGCGTATCTCCAAGGTCATGGACAGGCTGGGCTTCGAGGAAGGCGAGATGATAGAACACAAGATGATAAGCAACGCCATCGAACGCGCCCAAAAGAAAGTGGAAGAGAACCACTTCGGCGTGCGCAAACGCCTGTTGGAATACGACGACGTGATGAACAAGCAACGCACGGTGGTCTATGAGAAGCGCCGCCACGCCTTGATGGGCGAGCGCATCGGTATGGACATTGCCAACATGATTTGGGATCGTTGCGTGAACATCATCGAGAACTGTGACTATCAGGGTTGCAAGGAAGGCTTCATCGAGGTAATGGCCATGGAAGTGCCGTTCACGGCAGAAGAGATGGAAAACATGAAGCGCGAGGACTTGTGCGAAAAGGCATTTCAGGCGGCCATGGCGCGTTTCAAGGAGAAGACCGACATGTTGGCCGCCGTGGCCCAGCCCGTCATAAAGCAGGTGTACGAGGCACAAGGACACATGTACGAGAACATCATGGTGCCCGTGACGGACGGGAGGCGCGTTTACCAGATTTCCACCCCGCTCAAGGAGGCCTACGAGACGGAAAGCCGTTCCATCGTGAAAGCTTTCGAGAAGGCCATCATGTTGCATACCATCGACGAGGCTTGGAAAGAGAACTTGCGCGAATTAGACGAGCTGAAGCATTCCGTGCAGAACGCCAGCTACGAGCAGAAAGATCCCTTGTTGATTTTCAAGCTCGAAAGCGTGAAGCTTTTCGATGCTATGGTGGACAAAATCAACAACCAGACCATAAGCGTGCTCATGCGCGGCCAAATCCCGATGCAACAGCCCGAGCAGGTGCGCGAAGCCGGGGGGAGACAGACTCCTCCCCGCAGGGAGAGATACGTGGAGTCGCGCGAGGACTTGACCGACCCGGCTCAGAAAGCCGCAGCACACAGCGACACGAGAGAGCGGGAGCAACGGAAGCGGCAACCCGTAGTGGCCGACAAACGTCCGGGGCGCAACGACCCTTGCCCCTGCGGCAGCGGCAAGAAGTTCAAGAACTGCCACGGACGCGGACTGTAACGCCCGCCCGGAAACCGCGTCGTGACGCATCCCCCTGCAACGACTCGCCGCCATTGCCGGGGGATGCGTCACGATGCGAAAAACGTCCGGCATCCTTTCCCCGTTCGCCGCTTCCTTTCATACCTTTGCGCCGGAAGTCGGCGGACGGTCTGCCGGGCTGTCCCCAGAGACAGTTGGCACTTGAACAAAGAGGATGCGGAGGCGTTCACGAGAATCGTCGTGCTAGAACTCAAGGAGTTGCTCAAGGAATAAGACTGACTGTCGTGCCCGCCCGGGTGTCCCTCCGGCACACATTTCCCGTCGCGCCGGGGAATGCGTGCCGCTCGTTTTTGATGGATTTGCACCGGAATTTCATGTCCCTACATTTTGATTTCTCGCGATAAATCCTTTCCTTTGCATTCG
>CAZGBV010000025.1:0-24680 GCA_964523985.1 uncultured Paraprevotella sp. | reverse complement strand
AAACTTATTCCAACCGGGCCAGGGCCTCCTTAATCCGCCTCATGGCCTCGACGATGTTCCCGTCGGCGGTGGCATAGCTCATGCGGAAACATTCGGGAGAACCGAAGGCGTCGCCCGCCACCGTGGCCACGTGAGCTTCTTCGAGCAGGTACATGGCGAAACCGGTGGAGTCGTTGACGACGCGCCCGCCGCATCTCTTGCCGAAATACGAGCTGCATTTGGGGAACAGGTAGAACGCGCCCTCCGGGTTGTTCACCTCCAGCCCCGGTATTTCTCCGGCCAGACGGACAATCAGGTCGCGCCGCCGCCGGAAAGCCCGGCGCATCTCCTCCACGCACTCCTGCGGGCCTGTGTATGCGGCTTCGGCGGCCTTTTGCGAAACGGAGCAGGGGCCGCTGGTGTATTGGCCTTGCAGCTTGTTGCAACCTTTCACCACCCATTCGGGGCCGGCCATGAAACCAATCCGCCATCCAGTCATGGCGTATGCCTTCGACACGCCGTTGACCACGATTACGCGGTTCCTTATCTCCGCGAACCGGGCGATGCTTTCATGCCTGCCCACGTAGTTGATATGCTCGTAAATCTCGTCGGAGATGACCGCCACGCGCTCGTGCCGGGCCAGGACGCGAGCCAGTCCTTCCAGCTCTTCCCGGGAATATACCGAGCCGGTAGGGTTTCCGGGGGAGCAGAGTATCAAGGCGCGCGTTTTCGGCGTGATGGCCTCTTCCAGCTGTCTGGGCGTGATTTTGAAATCCTGTCGTATGCCCGCTTCCACCGCCACCGGTATCCCCTCGGCCAGTTTCACCATCTGGGGGTAGCTTACCCAGTATGGGGTCGGGATAATCACTTCGTCGCCGGCGTTGACCAATGCCAGTATGGCGTTGCACACGCACTGCTTGGCCCCGTTGGAACAAAGTATCTGTGCCGGCGCGTAGTCCAAGCCGTTCTCTCTTTTCAGCTTGGCGGAGATGGCCTCGCGCAGCGCGGGATAGCCCGGCACGGGAGAGTAACGCGAATAATTCTCCTCCACGGCCTTGATGGCGGCCGCCTTGATATGGGGCGGAGTGTCGAAGTCCGGCTCGCCGACGCTTAGGTTGATTACGTCCGCCCCCCTTGCCTTCAGTTCTCCGCTTTTCTGCGACATGGCCAATGTGGCGGAGGGGGAAAGCCTGTTCAAACGGTCTGATAGTCGGTTCATGTGCGTTCTTGATTGTCGCTTCTCGCTGTTCTTTTTGGCAAAGTTAGGCAATTCCGAGGACTTTTCCGCACTATTGACTCCTTTTCGGCGAAAAAGATGTCTTTTTGGCGGCATTTCGTCCCTGCCGCAAGATGAAATGTCCCTTCGCGAATCTCATTTGTTGAGGTGCAAGGTATGCCCCATGCGTTCCTTCTTGGTGCGCAGGTACTTCTCGTCGTAGGGAGTGACGGGGATTTCGATGGGGACATTTTCCACTATCTCGAGGCCGTAGGCTTCCAGCCCCACGCGTTTCACGGGGTTGTTCGTCAGCAGGCGCATCTTGTGCACTCCCAGTTGGCGCAGGATTTGGGCTCCGACGCCGTACTCCCGTTCGTCGGGCAGGAAGCCGAGGTGCACGTTGGCGTCCACGGTGTCCAAGCCCTCTTCCTGCAGCTTGTAGGCCCTCATCTTGTTGAAAAGCCCTATGCCGCGCCCCTCCTGGTTCATGTAGAGGACGACGCCCTTTCCCGCCTTTTCCACCATGCGCATGGACTCGTGGAGTTGCGCCCCGCAGTCGCAGCGCAGGCTGCCGAAGATGTCCCCCGTGGTGCACGAGGAATGCACGCGCACCAAAACCGGCTCGTCCGGCTCCCACTTGCCCTTGATGAGTGCCACGTGTTCCAGTCCGTTGCTGGTCTGCCGGAAGGTGATGTCGCGGAAGTGGCCGTATTCGGTCGGCATGTCCACTTCCGGGCCGCGCTCCACCATGGTCTCCCTTTTCAGCAGGTAGGCGATGAGGTCGCGTATGGCGATTATTTTTATTCCGAAACGCGCGGACACTTTCTGCAACTCGGGCATGCGGGCCATGGTGCCGTCGGGGTTCAGGATTTCGATGAGGGCGGCCGCCGGTTGCAGTCCGGCCAGCCGCGCCAGGTCGATGGCGGCTTCCGTGTGCCCGGCGCGGCGCAACACGCCCTTGTCCTGCGCGTAGAGGGGGTTGACGTGTCCCGGGCGACCGAAAGTGTCCGGACGGGAAGCGGGGTCGGCCAACGCGCGTATGGTGGCGGCTCTGTCGTGAGCGGAAACGCCTGTGGCACAACCTTCCAGCTTGTCCACCGTCACGGTGAAGGGAGTGCCAAGGATGGACGTGTTGGTGCTGACCTGATGGGGCAGCTCCAGCTCCTCGCTGCGCGAGATGGTGATGGGGGCGCATAGCACGCCCCTCCCCTCGCGGAGCATGAAGTTCACCTTTTCGGGCGTGATTGTTTCCGCCGCCGTGATGAAGTCGCCTTCGTTCTCACGGTCCTCGTCGTCCACGACTATCACGAACCTGCCTTCCCCGAAGTCGGCGATGGCCTCCTCTATCGTGTTCAGTTTGAATGTGTCCATGATTTTATGATGTTTGTTCGTCTTCTGAAATTTTCCTTATCCGCCGGGCGATGAACTCGCCGTATTTCCTTATCTGCCGTATGTCGTTGTAAAGGCGCAGCCTGTACCGCCAAGTCCGGAAATAGAAGAATATGCCCGCGGGGAGCATGATGCCCGCGGCCACGTTCCACCTATGATTCCGGAACGGGCGCGTGTGCGCGTGAGGGGGCACTACGGGGATTCCGTTCAGGGCATCCGTGATTGCCCCGTCGCGGCTGTTGGACAACATTTCCACGAGGCTCTCCATCCTTTGCACGAGGTCGTCCGCAGTGTGGTCGTCGTCCTTGCGGAAAAAGACGCGCAGGTAGTTCGGCGGCATCCGCAGCCGGTTCTTTTGCGCGTATTCCTCCCATTCCCGCGACAGGGCCGCAAGCTCCGCCTCCGCCGCAGGATAGTCCGGGTCGTGCAGGATGACTTCCTTGCGGGCGATATTGCGCGGGACGCGGATTCCCAACGCCCTGCACATCACGTCGACATACGCCTCTATGTTGAACACCACCGAGTCGTTGTTGGCCTTGTAAGTCAGGAACACGCCCACGGGGCAGAGCACCATGGAACTGAGCCACTCGCCGAACCACGGCACCCACTCCCCGCTCTTTGCCAGTTTCTCTCCCGACACGTTGATGATGTAATAGAAGATGAAAATCATGACGGAGACCACCACCGGCACGCCCAGGCCGCCCTTGCGGATGATGGCACCGAGGGGGGCGCCGATGAAGAAGAAGAACAGGCAGGCCAGCGAGAGCGTGAACTTCTTGTGCCATTCCACCCGGTGCGTCCGTGCGGACTGGTCTATGTCCTTCGAAATCAAGCTGCGGAATTCGTATTCGTTGGCGGCCGCCGAGCTTTTTTGCATGGCGCTGCGCAAGACGCTCCGTTGCCGGTCGGCGGCCATCCCGCCGTACAAGGTGTCGAAGTCTTGCGTGTGCCGCGCAATCCCGGCGGAGTCGCGCGGGGTGATGCCCGTCTTCCTGCGGTAGGTCGAGCCTTGCAGATAGGCGTAAAGCGAGCGTCCCACGCTGTCGCTTTGATGAGCCAAAGAGTCGATGCCGGCCTCTATTTCACGCAGGTTCTTGGTTTGCGCGCTCCCGCTGAACACGTTGGCATCCATCATGTTGAAGTTGTTGTCGAAAGGAATCAGGTCGGTTTCGCGGATGAACGTCTCCCGCATGTAAGGCACGTTGGCACGCACCATCAGGCTGCCCTGCGCCTGCATGTTGCGGAACCGCTCCCCGGCGTACATCGTCAGCTGCAGGTGCTTCTCGTCCGCCGTCGTCTTGAGTTCGGCGGAGTCTGCCAGCACTATCTGCGCGTCCTCGTACCCGTCCGTCGTGCTGTAAATCATCACCCCGTAGAGCATGCCGTTGTCTTTCCCTTTCTCCTCCACGAAGATGTTATATCCCGGTATGTCGCTGTAGAACACGCCTTCCGGGATTTCCAGCTCGGGCGACTTCTGCCTCATGGAGTAGATGAGCGCGTAGAACTTCTTCTGCGCCTCCGGCCCGGCCACGTTCTGGAAATAGAACGAACCGATGCAGACGAGGAGGTTGAAGAAGGCGACGGGCTGTAGGATGCGGACGAGCGGGATGCCGGCGGACTTCATGGAAAGCAACTCGAACCGCTCGCCGAGGTTGCCGAAGGTGATGAGCGAGGCCAAGAGAATGGCCAACGGAAGGGACATGGGAACCAGCGTCTGCCCCGCGTAGTAGAAGAAACGGGCCAGGATGTCCAAAGTCAAGCCCTTGCCAATCAGTTCGTCCACCCAACGCCACATGAACTGCATCATGAAGATGAAGAGGCATACGAAGAACGTGCCGACGAAGAGCAGGGAATAGGCTTTTAATATGAATATGTCTATTTTCTTGAAGAATTTCATCCCGTTGTTCCGTGCGAACTGACGGACAAAATTAGCATAAAATTATATCGTGGCCTTACATTTTAGATGTTTTTATGGAACGAAGCCCCATAAAGGGGGCTTCCCGTCGGTTTCCGCGAACCAGCGTCGCCGCCAAGGGTGAGTGCGGGGCGCGGGTGGCGCATGGGCTTTCCTTAAAGGCCTGCTTGGGAGGGGGCGGCGAAAAAATCGGCCTTATCTTTTGGGGAGAAGGAAATAATTCGTAACTTTGCGGTCGCATACGGTTGTTCGGCGGGATAGCTCAGCCGGTTAGAGCGCATGATTCATAATCATGAGGTCCCCGGTTCAATCCCGGGTCCCGCTACTGCGAAAGCACGGGTATGCAGGCGCGTGGAAGCCTTTTCTTTGACGTTTTCCTTGAGGTCGGGTGTTGCCACAAATTGCTTCTTGAGTTGCTGCGCTATCGTGTGCTTCCGCTTCAGAATGAGAAGCGGGTCGCAACACGACTTGTAAGGGGTGGGTTGCATTCCCTTGCCTATGGGGTTGTCGGACGTGCATCAATCCTGTCCGTCGCGGTGACGGCAAGCATGACACGGGCGAAGTTCTCCTTATTCCGCACTTTGATGTTGAAGCTTTATGCAAAAATAGAACAATTAAAAATTATACAATTGCAAATAGAGCGCACGTCCTTGACTACAACGCCAATCCTGCATATTTTATGGATGATTTTGTTTTTGCGTACAAATACCCGTAAATCTCGGTATAATGGCAAAAAATGGTTGGTGAAATATGCCTGTGGTTGCGGAGGCATCAACACCACGATAAAATGGGATTCAGGGGATGGCCTGCCACAGATACCACCACAAGGACAGCGGTCAGACCTTCACTCTCAGGAAAAACGAGGTCGCCGGGAACAACCGATTCATCCGGTTCAAGTGGCGGATATTGAGACATCAGACCCCGAAGGAAATACCGGAGATGAGAGGGTATTCCGGGCGCGGCCTGAGGGCACGGTTCGATGAATGCCTTGAACGGTGTCCGGAATGGGAGATACAGAGGCGAGAGAAGGTCGACCTGCCGATAGACGGGTATGGTTTTCCGGACAAGGTCTGCCTTGTCCGGTACAGGAACGGGCGTGTACGCAGGACATCGTCTTGCGGGCTGACAGACGAGAATGGCTTGACGAGATTACGGAGAACCTCCTCTATATGCAGTCTGCCGGCATAGGGATGGAGAGCGTGCCCCTCAAACGGGAGACACGATATCATCCATGCCGTCGGAAAAGCCTGTCCGGGTGTCACGCGCGTCCCGCTCCGGCAAATTCTTCGGCGAAAGGTTTGAAGTTTCCCTCGGGATTATGGCTCCGATGCGAGTTATGGTCGTCAAGGATGGCGAAGACGAGGAGTTCGAATTTCCCGTCGAATTCTTCTTCCCGGAGTACGTCGTGGAACAGTCGTGCGACATGCCGGGGCGGATTGTGGAACGCCCCGCAACCGAACGCGCCGAGTACCAAGGTGCAGTGACCGTGATGCAGTCCGATGCGGAGTATCGTCCGTATCTTGTTCTTCATCTGTTCTGTCAGGTAATCGGCAATCAAGCCGCTGTCGGTCAATTCGGGGTGGTTTATTGCCGCCACGGAGATGAACGAAAGTCGCACGGGTTCGTCCATGAGCGCATACCCGTCTTGTTCCCCCTCGCGGAACAAGACGGCATCCGGCGTGTAGATGCCGCCGAAGTTGCCGTCCAAAGGATATTGGCACGCGGACATGGGGAGGCCTCCACTACAAACCTCCAAACATTTTGCGCGGACTTTACGCGATTCACGGCTTTTTCCTTTTTTCGGGAGAAGACGGAGATGGACTGTCCGGCGAAGCTCTCCCCGTCCATCCCCGCGATGCCGTTCACGAGTTCCGGCAACTCCTCCGATGCCTCAGACTTCTGCGTCAGGTAATGCCGCACGGTGGGTATCTTGTCTGTGTTCCGATGTCTCCCTGACAGACTGCATCCCTTCCCGGTCACGGCGTATCGTCCGTGCGGACACCCCGTACTTCACCGACAGTCGCACCGGCGCAACGTAGTCCGCGACCACATCGACGACCCGAAGAAAAAGCATTTTTTGCCATTACAATAATAGTCGCAAGGATAAGAATAACTATCTCTTACAAGATGCCTCCTACTTTTTGTCCATTAGACCGAATTGTTTGATTGTGTTCCAAATGTGTTCCACTAAAAAAACAAATCAGCCACATACGGGCTGATGGCTAATTCTCAATGTCGGGATGACTGGATTCGAACCAGCGACCACACGCCCCCCAGACGCGTACTCTAACCGGACTGAGCTACATCCCGCAGAACATGTGCAAAAGTAAAATTTGTTTTTGACTTATCCAAATTAATTCCTACTTTTGTGCAGGTATAACACATGCACTTCTGGCGGAACAATGCGGATTAGACTTACGGCACCGTCGCACCTGCGGCACAAAGCCATGTTGCCGGCCAGCAAAAGCATCAGCAACCGCGTGCTCGTGATAGACGCGCTGGCCGGGGGAGGGGGCAGGCCGGAAAATGTGTCGGACTGCGACGACACGCTCGTCTTGGCAAGGGGGCTGTCGCAAGCGGACGGCCTTGTCGATGTCATGGCCGCCGGCACGGCAATGCGGTTCCTCGCGGCTTATTGGGCGGTGAACGGCGGCACGCATACGCTGACGGGCACGGCGCGCATGAAACGACGCCCCATCGGCATATTGGTGGATGCCCTGCGGACGTTGGGCGCACGGATAGAATACTTGGAGGCGGAGGGATACCCGCCCGTGCGCGTTTCGGGAGGCACGCGCGAAGGCGGACGGATTAGCCTGCCGGGCGACGTCAGTTCGCAATACGTTTCCGCCTTGCTGATGGTGGGGCCCGTCATGAGCAAGGGGTTGGAACTGGTGTTGACGGGACGAGTGGTTTCGCGCCCCTACATCGACCTGACCCTGAAACTGATGAAAGACTTCGGGGCGCGGGCGGAGTGGACGGACGGACGGCACATCAAAGTGGAGCCGGAACGCTACCGCCCCACGCCCTGTCATATAGAGAACGACTGGAGCGCGGCATCCTACTGGTACGAGATGACGGCACTGACGGCCGACGCGGGCGCGGAGGTGACGTTGCCCGGCCTGTCCGCGGAGAGCGGCCAGGGAGACTCCGCCGTGCGGGGCCTCTTCGGGCGGTTGGGCGTGCGCACGGAGTTCCCGCGCGGCGGGGCGCGGTGTGCCGTGCTGACCAAGTGCCCCGTCGCCGCGCGGCGTATGGAATGCGACTTCGCCGACCACCCCGACTTGGCACAGACATTCGTGGTGACGTGCGCAATGAAAGGCATCCCGTTCCGCTTCACCGGCTTGCAAAGCCTGAAAATCAAGGAAACCGACCGCCTGTCCGCGCTCGTCTGCGAAATGGGCAAGCTGGGTTATCCGTTGCGCGAGGTGGGCGGGGCGGAGCTGCTTTGGGACGGGAGCCGCACGGAAGCCCCGCCCTGCCCGGCCATAGACACTTACGAGGATCACCGCATGGCCATGGCTTTCGCCCCGTGCTGTCTCGCCGTCCCGGAAATATTCATCAACCACCCGCAAGTGGTCAGCAAGTCATATCCCCGTTATTGGGACGACCTGGCGGCGGCGGGATTTGAAATCACGGACGCATGATGGTTGCCTGCATACTGCTCGCGGCTCTTGCCGCCGGAGCCGCCGTCGCGTTTCTGGTCGGCCGCTCGTCGGGGAAACGCGGCTCGGAGGAAAGAATCCCCTCCCCTCCCCGCCCCGTGCTGGAAGGATGTTGCGGGCGGCATGAGGTGTGCGAGAAGGAAAGCCTACTTGCCGCGGCGGGCGGGGAGGCGGAATATTACGACGACGAGGAGCTCGACCGCTTCCGGGGGAAGGACGCTTCCGCGTACAGCGAGACGGAAGCGGACGAGTTCAGGGACATCCTCTACACGATGCGCGGCGACGAGGTGGCGGGTTGGGTGCGAAGCCTGCAGCTACGCGGCATCCTCCTGCCCGATGCCTTGAAGGACGAGGTGTTCCTGATTGTCGGGGAAAGGAGGGCGGGCCGCACATGAGCATCCTCTCTTACGCCTTCTTCCGGAACGCCCTGTCGGGCTGTGTGCTGGCCTCCGTCCTCTGCGGGCTGGTGGGCACTTATGTCGTCACGCGGCGGCTGGCGTTCATCAGCGGGGGCATCACCCACGCCTCGTTCGGCGGCATCGGCATCGGGGTTTACCTCGGCCTTCCCCCCGTGCTCTCGGCGGCGGCGTTCTCCGTGTTGTCCGCCTGCGGCATACAATGGCTCGGCAGCCGCCGCGGCGTGCGTGAAGATTCGGCCATCGCCGTGTTCTGGACTCTGGGCATGAGCACGGGCATCATCTGCAGTTTCCTCACGCCGGGCTTCGCCCCGGAGTTGCCTTCCTACCTGTTCGGCAACATATTGACGGTCACGGAGGCCGACCTTTGGCTGTTGGGCGCGTTGGCGTTCCTCGCGTTGGCCTGTTTCGTTTTCTTCCTGCGCCCGCTCGTGTCCGTCGCTTTCGATGCCGAGTTCGCCCGTTCTCAAGGTCTTCCGGTGGCGGCGGTGGAATACGGGATGATGGCCTTCGTCGCGCTCACCGTCGTGGCCTGCCTGCGGATGATGGGTGTCGTGCTGGCTCTTTCCCTGCTGACCATCCCCCAGGTGACGGCCAACATCTTCACGCACAGCTTCAGGCGCATGGCGTTGCTCTCCGTTGCCACGGCCTGTTGCGGGTGCATGGGCGGCCTTTTCCTGTCGTTCCGTTGCGACCTCCCTTCGGGAGCCTCCATCGTTTTCGTGTCCGTCCTCATCTATCTGGCGTGCAGGGGTGTCAAGGCGGCGGGAGCGTCCGGCCGGAACCTCGTCGGTTTCTTCTCCCGTCTGCGCGGCTTTCCCCGGCGGGTCGTCCACCGCGGAAGGCGATAAGGCACGCGCTTTTCGGTCATCTCACAGGCAAAGGAACGTGTCGGGAAAAGAGGTCTTACATATCGTCTTTCGGGCAGTGCCGGGCGGCCGGGACGGAGCCGGGCTCTCCTTACGCCCGCGCGGCTCGCGGATAGTTCCGGCGCTGGTCTTTCTGGCTCTCGTGACGGCGTGTTCCACGAAGAAGAACACGCCGGGCTCCCGCTTCTACCATGCCACGACGGCACGTTTCAACACGTATTTCAACGGGGCGGAAGCCTACAAGGAAGGTGTCCTCGAACAACAAAGGGGGCACAAGGAGAATTACACCGCCTTGCTGCCCATGTACGTCGTGCGCGACAAGGCCACGGCGGCCTTGGGAAAGTCCCGCTTCGAGACCGCCGTCGAGAAGTGCGAGAAGGCCATCAAGCTGCACTCCATCAAGGCCAAGCCGAAATCTGACGTCAACAAGCGCAAGACGGCCAAGGAAAAGGCTTACAGGGCAAGGAGGGAGTTCAACCCCTTCTTGCGGCACGCATGGATGCTCATGGGAAAGGCACAGTTCCGGCAGGGCGACTTCATAGAGGCCGCTTCCACGTTCAACTACGTCGGCGGGCTGTATGCCGGGCAGCCCGACGTGGTGTCCGCGGCTCGCGCCTGGCTGGCTCGTTGCTACGTGGAGCTGGAATGGCCTTACGATGCCGAGGACGTCTTTCACAAGATGAGGCTCGACAGCACCGGGAGCGAGGGCAGAAAGGAATTCGACGCTTCGTATGCCGACTACCTCATCTTCGTGAAGCAGTACAAGGAGGCCATTCCTTACCTGCAAAGGACTATCAAGGACGAGAAGGACAAGATGCAGCGTGCCCGCCTTGATTACTTGCGCGGGCAGTTGTATCTGGAAACCGGAGACAAGGCGGAAGCCTACAAGGCGTTGCGGCGCGTCATTCGGGCCAACCCCCCTTACGAGTTGTCATTCAACGCGCGTATCTTGCAGACCGAGGCCATGGCTGGGGCGGGCCACGACAAGACGGTGAAGAAGTTGCGACGCATGGCGGCGAACAAGAAAAACAAAGACTTCCGGGACAGGATTTATTACGCTATCGGCAACATATATATGGCCGCCGGGGATACGGCGCGGGGCATCGGGGCTTACGAGAGGGGGGCCGGGGAGAGCACGCGGGACGGCATCGCCAAAGCCATGGTGCTGTTGCGCTTGGGCGAAATCTATTGGGACAAGGAGGACTACATCGCTGCCGAGCGATGCTATACCGGTTTAATCGGCATGTTGGACAGGGAGAACGAGGCTTACAAGGAGGCGGAACGCCGCCAAGCCATCCTGTCGGAGCTGGCGCCCCACCTGTCGGTCGTCAAGTTGCAGGACAGCCTGCGATGGCTGGCCAAGTTGCCCGACAAGGAACGGGACGAAGCCATCGACAGGGTAATCGAAGCCCTGAAAAGGCAGGAAAAGGAGGAGGCGCGCAAGGCCATGCGGGAAGAAACGGCGGCCTCGATGCCGCAGGCGGCTCCCGGCACGCAGGCGCGTCCCGCGGGCGGCGGGGCGGGGACTCCGGGGCAGCAGGCCACCTGGTATTTCTACAACCCGGCGGTAGTGGCCCGGGGCAGGTTGCAGTTCCGCCGCACGTGGGGCAGACGTCCGCTGGAAGACAACTGGCGGAGAAGCCGAAAGGGCGAGGACCGCGCGGCGCAGCCCGGCGGACACGATTACGGCGAGGGGGACGACGGACTGGCGGCGCAGTCCGACAGCGCCGCTTTGGCCGACAGCATCGCGCGGGAGGAGGAGCGCATGGCCGACTCGCTGGCTTCCGACCCGCACAGCCGCGAATATTACCTGCGGCAAATCCCGTTCACGGAGGAGCAGTTGCAGACCTCCGACGAAATCCTGCGCGACGCGCTTTATCAGGCCGGCGTGCTGGAAATGGAGAGGCTGGAAAACTTCGGCCTGGCGCGGCGCACCTTGCTGCGCCTCATCGACACGTTTCCCGACGCGGACGTGAAGGACGACGTCTATTACCGCCTGTTCCTCATGTGCGGACGGATGGGCGACGTGGTAGAAGCGGAACGGTACAAGCGGCGGCTCGTCGAGGAGTTCCCCGGCAGCCGCTATGCCGTCATGCTGGCCAATCCCCGTTACGAGCTTTACGCACGCCGGGGCAGGCACATGGAGGATTCCCTCTATGCCGCCACCTACGAGGCCTACGGAAGGGACGACTACGGGGAAGTGTTCCGGAATTACGCCGTTTCTGCCCGGGACTTCCCGGAGGGGGCGCACCGCGCCAAGTTCATGTTCATACGGGCCATGAGCCTGCTGTACGGCGGGGAACGGGACAGCTTCCTCGTCGCGTTGAAGCAAGTCATCGAGAAATATCCGGGCGACGAAGTGACGGATTTGGCGCAAAGCATCGTGAAAGGCGTTCAGGAAGGACGGCCGCTGGCCGACGGGAAATACGAGGCGAGCGACATCTGGAGCCTGCGCCTGCAGGCGGTCTCGCCCGACTCCGCGACCCGGGAGCGGCGACTGAGCGACGACCGTCTCGGCAACTTCGTGTTCCTGCTGGCCTATCCGGAAAACAGCCTGGACGAGAACCAGCTGCTTTACGAGATGGCTCTGTATGACTTCACCAGCTTCATGGTGCGCAATTTCGACATCGACATCGTGAAGTCCGGCGGCTTGGCGCAGATGCGCGTCAGCGGCTTCCGGGGCTACGACGAGGCGCACGCCTACGCCCAAAAGCTGTATGCCGACCCGCACATGAGCGTCGTGCTGGCGAACATACGCTCCGTCATCATCTCAGAAGGCAACCTGGAACTGCTGGGCACGGCCTTCAGTTTCGACGATTACGAAAAGTTCTACGACGAGAAGTTCGCCCCGCTGCAAGTGCCGGAGGACTTGAGGCTGGACGAGCCGGACTCCAACGAAATCCGCACGCCCGACGACGAGCCTCCCGCCGGGAACGAAGGATACGAAGAGGAGGAGGAAGACACGGAAGGAGGCATAATTTTCTGACATGGAACGCAAGATGACGAACAACGGCTTGTTGCTTTGGGTGGACGACGAGATAGAGCTGCTGAAGGCGCACATCCTCTTCCTCGAGAAGAAAGGCTACGCGGTGGAAACCGTGTCCAACGGGCAGGACGCGCTCGACAAGTGTGCCGCGAAGGCCTACGACCTGATTCTCCTGGACGAGAACATGCCCGGCCTGAGCGGGCTGCAGACCCTGTCGCGCATCAAGGAAATCACGCCTGCCACCCCGGTGGTCATGGTGACGAAGAGCGAGGAAGAGAACATCATGGACAGGGCCATCGGCTCCAAAATCGCGGATTACCTCATCAAGCCCGTCAATCCCACCCAAATCCTCCTGACGCTGAAGAAGAACATACACGAGAGGGAAATCGTGGCGGACGCGGCCCGGAACGCCTACCGCCGGGACTTCAGCGAGATAGGCATGCAAATCAACGACTCGCTGACGCTGGACGACTGGAAGGAGGTGTACAGGCGGCTGGTGTACTGGGAACTGGAACTGTCCGAGACAGGCAGCGGCATGGACGAGATGGTGGGGATGCAGAAGACGGATGCCGACATGGCCTTCGCCAAATTCATACGCAAGCACTACGAGGGCTGGATTTCGCGCCCCGAGCACCGGCCGCTGATGAGTCCGGACATCTTCAAGGCCAAAATCTTCCCGTTGCTCGACCGGGGGGAGAAGGTGTTCCTCATCGTTCTGGACAACTTCCGCTACGACCAATGGCGGACGCTCGGCACGGAACTGGCGGATGCCTTCCTCGTCGACGAGGACATTTATTGCAGCATCTTGCCCACGGCCACGCAATACGCGCGCAACGCCATCTTCTCCGGACTGATGCCGGAAATGATGGCCCGGATGTACCCGGACTTCTGGGTGGGCGAGGAGGAAGAGGAGGGCAAGAACCTGAACGAGGCGCCGCTCATCCAGACTCAGCTGGACCGCTACCGCCGCAAGGACACGTTCAGCTACCATAAAATCAACGATTCGGGAGCGGCGGACAAGCTCCTCGGGCGGTTCAGGCAACTGGAGAAGTACGACTTGAACGTCGTCGTGTTCAACTTCATCGACATGCTTTCGCACGCCCGCACGGAGTCGAAGACGGTGCGCGAACTGGCTTCCGACGAGGCGGCCTACCGCAGCGTCACCCTGAGTTGGTTCCGGCATTCGGCGGCGGGCGACCTCTTCAAGGCTTTGGCCGCGAGCGGCTACAAGGTGGTCGTCACCACCGACCACGGCAGCATCCGGGTGAAGTCGCCGGTGAAGGTCGTCGGGGAGAGGAACACGAACACGAACCTGCGCTACAAGCTGGGGAGGAACCTGAAATACGATGCCAAGGAGGTGTTCGAAATCAAGGACCCGCGCAAGGCGATGCTCCCTTCGCCCAACCTGAGCACGGCCTATATCTTTGCAACGGGCGACAAGTTCTTCGCCTATCCCAACAATTACAATTATTACGTGTCTTACTATCGCGACACATTCCAGCACGGCGGCATCTCCATGGAGGAGATGCTCGTCCCGATTGTGACGCTGCAGGGAAAGAAACGCAACTGAAAACGAATGCCACATGGAAATCAGGATAGAATCGCTGAAGGGGATAAGTTCGGCGGCCCGGCAATTCGTCGCGGCC
This sequence comes from uncultured Paraprevotella sp., assembly GCA_964523985.1. Classification (GTDB taxonomy): domain Bacteria; phylum Bacteroidota; class Bacteroidia; order Bacteroidales; family Bacteroidaceae; genus Paraprevotella. The sequence continues at coordinate 10,602 of CAZGBV010000025.1, read as the reverse complement.
ATGGGCGGCGGCACCGTCTTTGCCTTGTACGGCAGGATGGGGGCGGGCAAGACCACTTTCGTCAAGGCCGTGTGCGAATGCCTCGGCGTGGAGGATGCCACGGGCTCGCCTTCCTTCTCCATCGTCAACGAATACCGCTTGCCCGGCGGAAGGCCGGTTTACCATTTCGACTTCTACCGCATCGGGAAACTGGAAGAGGTGTACGACATGGGTTACGAGGAATATTTTTACAGCGGCGAGCTTTGCTTCGTCGAATGGCCGGAGCTGGCGGAGGAACTGCTTCCGCCGGACGCGGTGAAAGTAACCATCGAAGAGTGCGGGGACGGTTCGCGCGTGGTGAGGTTCTGAAAATCAGTGGAAATCCTTGCGGTTGCTGGGGAACTTCCGCGGACTTTGCGGTGAGGCGCGACCCTCCGGGACGTGCCGCGAGGAAAGGAATCATGGCAACATCGCGGGGACGAAATTCGGGGCGGGCGGCTTCGTAAGAGGTGCCGCCGACGAATCCGCGCCGTCTGCCGGGCTTATCCCTCGCGCACGGAATCTTGACGTGCGGACGAATGTCGCCGTTGCGTGTCGGCACGGGGGACGGGCTTCGCGTCGGTGCGGTGACAGATTGTCAAAATGTCAATCCCGACCTCTCAAAAATCGCCCGTTTCCGCCCCGAGGCGGGAGGCGGCGGGAAAATCGATTCTCGCGCGGTTTCGGCAAATCAAAATGCAAGCGAAAAGGCGGATAGGGCTTGCATCGTGCCGGACGGGGAGGCGCACCGTGCGCCCGCCGCGACGGCGCGCGCGAGCGGAAGGCCGGTTTCGCATGACAATCTGTCGGCAAAATCTTGACAAGGGCGGGATGCCAAAGAGATGTTAAAAGGACATCCGGGGCAGTACCTTTCCCCTCTTTCAGCCGGATTTTCCGGCAACTACCCGAGATTCGAATCGCGGAAACACGACAAAAAAAGTGTTTTGTCACGTCATCCGGAAATTTTTCGCGGCACAAAATCGCGCCGTTTTGGTTAACGTGTGTGAAAATCGAGGCCGAATTGCAAAAATATGTGTCCGGAACAGCCCGGATTCTCCCCTATCCGGAGATTTTTTCATCAAGCCTCGGTTAGCGGAATCGGCCTTTTGCAGACAGAAAGACAGAGAAACCTTGATTTTGGCGACAGAACGTATTTTGCAGGAGGCGGGCTTCCCCCTGCCTCGCCTCTCCATGCCGCGGCGAGCCGTTGCGGCATGTTTTCCGGAAAAGACCCCGGCAGGACGACTTGCCGCCCTGCCGAGAAAAACGGCCTCCGGCACAAGATGCCCGGAACATCTCCGCGGAAAAGGAGAAAGAGCGCCAGCATCGAAACCTTTTGCGCCTACATCCGCATTGGCAGATTCACCGCCGGCAGCCTTTGGAAACGCTGCTTCCATCGGCTCAAACACCGCAAACGCCGGACAGCGGCGACCCATACGGTAGTGCGGAACCGAACCATGATTGGTGCTTCCCTGCGGAACGGGACGGGACTACTCCCGGAGATTTTGGCAAATTATCCTATATTCCATACATTGTGATGTCGTCATGACCTAATCTGTTTTCGTTTACAAAATAATTCTTTTTATAAGCAAACTGTCAGATTATGCCTTGACCAATGCCGGAAAATCCCCTGACTTTGCATTTGCCGGTCGACTCTGCGAATCTTCGGTCCACCCTCTTTCGGGCTTCTCTTTGCGGCAACGTGCTTCATGTGCAGGTTACTGCATCTTCCATTCCTTCCCCACCCGCACCATGGGCACGGAGATTTCTTCGCTCGTGCTGTCGCCGAAAGAGACTTTCAGAAACACATCTGCGACATCCCCCGACACCGTGTCTCTCAAAGCCCGGACGGAAGTTATTCCTCCCCTCCGTTCTTTCTCGCGGGCGGCATACTGGGTGGCGAGGCCTATCAATTGGTCGCGGTAGGCATCTGTCATGCCGTCGCTATACGCGATGGAACGGACAAAATCCTCATATTTCCCTTCTATCAGATATTTGTAAACGGTCTCGGCCGTCTCGCTCACCTCGCTCTTGTCGTCCCCGCCGCACGAGAAGCACAGGCAAAGCGCGGTGGAAAGCATCCACGGGGGAATGATTTTTTTCGTCATTTCTGCCGTATGAATATGTTGACGGGGGTGCCGCAGAAATTCCAACGTGCCCGTATCTTGTTTTCCAGGAAGCGACGGTAGGGCTCCTTCACGTATTGTGGCAAGTTGGCATAGAACACGAAAGACGGGATTTGCGTGTCGGGCAGTTGCATGCAATATTTGATTTTGATGTACTTGCCTTTGATGGACGGGGGAGGGTAGGCCTCTATCAGGGGTAGCATCTCCTCGTTCAGCTTGGCCGTGGTGACGCGCTTCTTCCTGTTCAGGTATACATCCTTTGCCGTCTCGAGCACCTTGAAGATGCGTTGTTTGGTCAGGGCGGAGGAAAATATGACGGGGAAATCGTCGAACGGCGCCATGCGGTGGCGGATGGCGTGTTCGTATTCGTTCATCACCGCAGCCGTCTTGTCCTCCACCAAATCCCACTTGTTGACCGCCACCACCAAGCTCTTGTCATTCCGTTGTATCAGCTGGAAGATGTTCAAGTCCTGAGCCTCTATTCCGCGCTCCGCATCCAACATCAAGATGCAGACATCGGAATTCTCGATGGCTCGGACGGAGCGCAAGACGGAATAATATTCCAGGTTTTCCTTCACCTTGTTCTTGCGGCGGATGCCGGCCGTGTCTATCAGGTAGAAGTCAAATCCGAACTTGACGTAACGGGTATAGACGGAATCGCGGGTGGTTCCCGCTATGTCGGTCACGATGTTGCGTTCTTCCCCCACAAACGCATTAATCAGGCTCGACTTGCCCACGTTAGGCCGCCCCACTACGGCGATGCGGGGGATGTTCTCGGCCGGCCCGTCGTCGGCTGTCTTGGAGAATAGGGAAACGACGCGGTCCAGCAAGTCTCCCGTGCCGCTTCCCGTCGCGGCCGAAATGCAATAAGGGTCGCCCAGCCCCAAGGCGTAGAACTCGGCGGCGCCGTATGCCCATTCGTTCGTGTCGGCCTTGTTTGCCACGAGGACGACCGACGACGACTTCTTGTTGCGCCGCAGGATGTCGGCTACGGCCTCGTCCAAGTCCGTCACGCCGTTCCGCACGTCCACCATGAACAGTATGACGTCGGCCTCCTCCATCGCCAACGCCACCTGCTTGCAGATTTCCTCCTCGAACACGTCGTCCGGGTTCACCACCCACCCCCCGGTGTCTATTACGGAGAACTCACGCCCGCCCCATTCCGATTTCCCGTACTGGCGGTCGCGCGTAGTCCCTGCCTCGTCGCTGACAATCGCCTGCCGTGTCTGGGTCAGACGGTTGAAAAGGGTCGATTTTCCCACGTTAGGGCGTCCCACTATTGCCACTATGTTTCCCATAATTCGTCGAATTCCGGCTTCGCAGCCTGTTGCCTAAGTTCATTTGTACCCGAAGCTCTTCAGAGCCCGTTCCGAGTTTTTCCAATCCTTGTCCACTTTCACGAAAGTTTCCAAGTAAATGCTTTTTCCGAAGAATTTCTCCAACGACTTGCGTGCTTCGGTGGATACCTTTTTCAGAGCCACTCCCCGATGGCCTATGATGATGCCTTTCTGGGACTCGCGCTCCACGTAGATGACGGCGTTGATGTGGATGGATTTCGCCTTTTCCGTGAACTGCTCCACCACCACTTCCACCGAATATGGAATTTCCTTGTCGTAATACAACAAAATCTTTTCACGGATGATTTCGGCCACGAAGAAACGGGCCGGCCTGTCGGTCAACTGGTCTTTGCCGAAGTAGGGGGGAGAATCCGGCAGGAGCGCCTTGACGCGGTTCAACACCGTGTCTATGTTGAACTTGTGCAGGGCAGAAATGGGAATGATTTCGGCCTTAGGCAACCTTTCGTGCCAGGCTTCCACTTTCTTCGTGAGCTCCTGCTGGTCGCTTGTGTCTATCTTGTTGACAAGCAACAAGACGGGGACGGACATTTTGGACACTTTCTCCAAGAAGTCGGTGTTCTTGTCGGGAGTTTCCACCATGTCTGTCACGTAGAGCAGGACGTCGGCGTCTTGCAATGCGGATTCCGAGAAACCCAGCATGGATTCCTGCAACTTGTAATTGGGCTTCAGCACGCCGGGGGTGTCGGAAAAACAAATCTGCATGTCCTCAGTGTTCAAGATGCCCATGATGCGGTGGCGCGTGGTCTGCGCCTTGAATGTCGCGATGGATATGCGTTCTCCCACCAGGAGGTTCATCAGCGTCGACTTCCCCACGTTCGGGTTGCCCACGATATTCACAAAACCGGCCTTATGTGCCATGAATAGCTTCGTCGTTTCTTTTGGGAAGGGAACACGTCCGGCGTCAACGGGCGTGTTCTCCCCTTATGGCATTTTCTGAAAGAGGTCACCTTGTCGTCACGCGCCGTCGTAGCCCCACTTCATGTAAGCCGCACCCCACGTGAACCCGGCTCCGAAAGCGGTAAATATCAGGTTGTCGCCTTTCTTCAGCCGCTGCTCGTAATCCCACAAAGCCAGCGGCAAGGTGGCGGCACTCGTGTTGCCGTAACGTTGGATGTTGAGCATCACCTTTTCTATCGGCACCTCCAGACGGTGCGCCACGGCTTCGATGATGCGCACGTTGGCCTGGTGGGGGATTATCCAGGCGATGTCGTCTTTGGTCAGCCCGTTGCGTTCTGCCACCAAGGCCGATGCATCGCTCATGTTGGTCACGGCGAACCTGAACACCGTGCGCCCTTCCTGGTGGAGGTAATGCATGCGGTGGTCTATGGTGAAATACGAAGGAGGACAAGCGGAACCGCCGGCTTTCATGCACAGGAACGGCAACCCTTTGCCGTCCGTGCGCAGGTAGGAGTCTTTCCATCCCACGTCTTCTGTGGTAGGCTCCACCAGTACGGCGGCTGCCCCGTCGCCGAAAATCGGACACGTCGCGCGGTCCGTGTAATCGACCATCGAGGACATCTTGTCCGCCCCGACGACAACGACTTTCTTGTAACGCCCGCTCTCGATTAAGGCGGAAGCCGTGTCCATGGCGAAGAGGAACCCGCTGCAGGCCGCCTGCAAGTCGTAGGCGAAGGCATTTGCCAGTCCCAACTTCCCGATGACGATGGAAGCCACGGAGGGAAAATGGTAATCGGGGGTGGAAGTAGAAACGATCACGCAGTCGATGTCGTCGGAACTGGTCTTCGTTTTCTGCAACAGTTGTTTCACCGCTTTGCGGGCCAGGTAGCTCGTACCCAATCCTTCTTCGTTTAAGATACGCCTCTCCTTCACGCCGATGCGGGTCATAATCCACTCGTCGTTGGTGTCGACCATTCGCGACAACTCTTCGTTGTTCAAGATGTATTCCGGAACGTAGCCGCCCACACCGGTGATTACAGCATTCGTCTTTTCCATTCTTCAATGTATTCTAAAAAGGTAACCGGAGAATGCCGTCGTCCTCCGGCCGCGCCCACCGCAGGGATTAAACGGTGTTTTCTTTCACCGCGATAGCCACCTTGCCCCTGTAGTAGCCGCACGTGGGGCAAACAGTGTGGTAAATGTGGAACGCACCGCAGTTCGGGCAAATTGCCAGCGTGGGTGCCACGGCCTTGTCGTGTGTCCTTCTCTTGCGGGTCCTCGTTTTTGACTGTCTTCTTTTAGGATGTGCCATTTTTCCGATATTTTAATTGTTGTCCAATGTTGCTCTTATTCCTTTCAGTTCGTCCCGGCGCGAATTCTTCTGTCCGTGTTCCTCGCCCGCTCCCGCGTCCGCCTTTTCCTCCGAGCCGTTCGGTTCCCCGGAAGAAGCCACCAAATGCGCCGCCAACGCCTTCTCCGTTTCCGCGTTGCAGTGCCCGGCTTCGTGCACGTGCGTGAGTGGCACTTCCAGTGCGGCGAGCTCGTAAATGACCCACGCGACATCCACCGTGCTGTCTTCACGCGGAAACGTCACCGTGTCTCCGTCGTCCGCATATCCGTCTCCCGGCTTCATGGTAAGTTCGCGCTCCGTCTCTATCTCCACGTCCATGTCGTCGAGACACTTGTCGCACGGCACGCGCACCGTTCCCTTGATATGGAAAGTGAAAGCATAAGCCGCGCCGCGCTCTCTTATCTTCAAATCTGCGGTCGCCTTCCCGCCTTTTACCAAGATGCCTCCCATGGCTTCGAAGAATGTGTCGTCCAATGCGAACCGATATTCCGCGATGCCCCCTCGCACGTTCTTCACATCAATCTTATAACCGCTGAGTATACCCATTTGGACGGCGAATTTACGAAAAAATAAGTGATTAGGCTCGAAAGACGCAAAAAGATGTTCTTTTTTTAATACTTTTTCAACTTACGTGAATGCGACAGGCAGGCGCCGGTTCACGGAAGGAGGTGGGCGAACACCCTTCCCGGCCTTGCGAGATTCCGCTTCCTGCGCGGGTCGGGCGAGTCTTCGTCGCGGGATTTCCGAAAGAGTTGGGGGAATACCTCGCGGTCGGGCTTCTACGGAGTCCTCCCTTCGTATTCTTCCGATGTCGTGCAATAAAGCGTGTTGTCGGGGCGAGAGTCCGAACGGCGGTACCAGTCGGAGTACATGACGTAATGCCGGGCGTATTTCTCGTTGAGTTCCTTGGTCTGCCGGGAATCCACTTTCTTGATGAATTTGGCAGGTACGCCGCCCCACAGTTCCCCGTCGCCGATGACGGTGTCTTTCAGCACAAGTGCGCCGGCGGCCACGATGGCTCCTTGTCCTATTACGGCGTGGTCAAGGACGGTGGCTCCCATGCCGATAAGGGCGTGGTCTTTCACCTCGCAACCGTGCAACGTGACGTTATGTCCCACGGTCACGTCGTCGCCGATGACGATGGGAGCCTCGCCGTAGAGCGTGTGCAGGCAAGAGCCGTCCTGAATGTTCACGCGGTTGCCGATTTTGATGAAATGCACGTCTCCGCGCAGGACGGCATTGAACCATACGGTGCAGTCGTCACCCATGGCGACGTCGCCGATGATGGCCGCCCCCTCTGAGAAGTAGCAATGTTTGCCGAACCTGGGTTTCAAGTCGTTGATTTCCTTGATTAATGCCATGTCTTTATCGTTTGTGGAATGGTGAAGAGAGATGCCCGCAGGGGCGTGTCGCCTCGCGGAGCCACTCCCGGTCTTCATGATCGAGCAACGGAGCCAACTCGTCGTACACGCGGGCGTGGTAGGCATCGAGCCATCCGGTTTCCTGCTCGTCAAGCATAGACCAGTCTATCGGCTTCGTGTCAATGGGGCAAAGGGTGAGAGGGTCGAACTGGAGGAACGTGCCGAATTCCGTTTCCCGGTAGGGCAGGACTATTTGCATGTTTTCGATGCGCACTCCGTGACGTCCTTCACGGTAGATGCCCGGCTCGTTAGTCACGGTCATGTAGGGGAGTAGCGGCTGTGGCGTGTGGTTCATGCGGATTTGGTGGGGGCCTTCGTGCACGCATAAGAAAGAACCCACGCCGTGGCCCGTTCCGTGGAGGTAGTTGATGCCCTCCTGCCACATGGCGTAACGTGTGCAGGCGTCGAGTTGCGTGCCGCAGCATCCTTTCGGGAATTTGGCACGCGCCAGGCGGATGTGTCCTTTCAGCACCAGGGTGTAGTCGTGCCGCTCTTCCTCGCTCACCGTCCCAAGGGCGATGGTGCGCGTGATGTCTGTCGTTCCGTCCTCGTATTGTGCGCCAGAGTCGAGCAGGAGCAATCCCTCCGGACGGAGTTCCAGGTCGGTCTCCGGGGTTGGTTCGTAATGTACCACGGCACCGTGGAGAGCGTATCCGGCGATGGTATCGAAACTGTTTCCGCGGAACAAGTCCTGTTCGCCGCGCAGTTCCTCCAACTTGCGGCAGACGCTGAGTTCCGTCTGTCCCCCGGAGCGGACTGCGGGCTCAATCCATCTCAGGAATTTCACCATGGCCACGCCGTCGCGCAACATGGCGCGGCGGTAGCCGTCCACTTCGGCCGAGTTTTTCACGGCCTTGAACATGCCTACGGGCGATGCCTCGTCCACGATGCGGCATGTCGCTGGCAGACAGTGCCAAAGGGCGTAGTTCGTTGTCCGGCGGTCTGCCCACATCCGTTTGCCTCCGAATTCTCGCAAGTCGCGCGCGATGTCGGCATAGTCCCGCACTTCCACGCCGTATCTCTCCAGATAGGCCGAAACATCCTCCGTGAGTTTCACCTTATTTATATATAGGAAGCAGCGGGAGAGGGTGACCAACGCGTAAGCCACGAACACGGGCGTGCAGTGGATGTCCGTGCCACGCAGGTTTAGTGTCCAGGCTATCTCGTCGAGGGCGGACAAGAAAAGTCCGTCGGTCTGCCGCCCTGCCATGGCGCAGCGTACGAGCGCGAGCTTTTCGTCCGCGCCGCGGCCCGCGAACTCTGACGGATGTACCCTTACCGGCGAGTCGGGCAGGGCAGGGCGGTCGCTCCACAACGTGTCGGCGGGGTCGGCGGCCGGCACGAGTTTCAGTCCGCCGTGCGCGAGTTCTTCCCTGACGGTGAGGAATTCGTCTGCGGAGTTGCCCCATGCGTCCGTGCCCACCGTGCTTCCGGGCGGGAGAACTTCCGTCAGCCACCGCGCAATGGACGGAGTACGCTCCACGCCATCTTTCATCAAGCGGAAAGGCGTCCCCCTTAATTGCCTTTCCGCCACGATGAAGTAGCGAGAGTCCGTCCAAAGCGCGGCGTCGTCTGCCGTGACGACGGCCGTTCCGGCAGAGCCTCCGAAGCCGGAAATCCATTCGCGCGTCTTCCAATGCCCGGGAGGGTATTCGCTGTGGTGCGGGTCGGTGGAGGTGAATACGTATGCCGCCAATCCGTTTTCCCGCAGGTGTGACCTTACCCCCGCTACCCTTTCGTTGATGTCCTTACTCATGATGTCCCAGCTTTTGTCGTTCGCGCGTCACAAAAGTATGTTATTCCCGCCTAAAAATGAAATATTAGGCTTTATAATTGGCCTGTATGAATCTTTTTCCTTATTTTTGTATGCGTAACGGGAACAACGTGAATGTATCATATATAAAGACAGACTATGAGCTTTTTGACGAATGACAAATTGGTAATCGTCGGTGCGTCCGGCATGATTGGCTCGAATATGGCGCAGACGGTGCTGATGATGGGTCTGACTACCGACCTTTGCCTGTACGACGTGGTTTCTCCCGATGGCGTGGCGGAGGAAATGCGCCAAAGCGGTTTCGACGGCGTGGACATCACAGCCACGACGGACGCGGCCGAGGCTTTCAAGGGTGCCAAGTACATCATCTCTTCCGGCGGCGCACCCCGCAAACAAGGCATGACGCGTGAGGACTTGCTTAAGGGGAACTGCGAAATCGCGGAACAGCTCGGAAAGGACATCAAGGCCTATTGCCCGGACGTGCGGCACGTGGTAATTATCTTCAACCCGGCCGACCTGACCGGTCTGGTGACATTGCTCTATTCCGGCTTGAAGCCTTCGCAGGTGACGACTTTGGCAGGTTTGGATTCCACCCGTCTGCAGAGTGCATTGGCCAAGAAGTTCGGCGTGATGCAGAGCAAGGTGACGGGTTGCGCCACATACGGCGGCCATGGCGAACAGATGGCCGTGTTCAGCTCGGCAGTGAAGGTCGACGGCAAGCCACTGAACGATTTGATTGGAACCGACGCTCTCACGGTTGAGGAATGGGAAAGCCTGAAAAAAAACGTAATCAAGGGTGGTGCCAAGATTATCGAGCTCCGCGGACACTCCTCTTTCCAAAGCCCCGCCTACCTTTCCGTGGAAATGATGCGCGCGGCCATGGGCGGAGAGAAATTCCGCTGGCCGGTCGGCACTTATGTGAAGACGGACAAGTACGACCATATCATGATGGCAATGAATACGACCTTGGACACCGACGGTTGCCATTACACGATGCCCGAGGGCACGGAAGAGGAAATCGCCAGTTTGGATGCCAGTTACGTCCACTTGTGCAAAATGCGCGACGAGCTCGTGACATTGAATATCATCCCTCAGGTTTCGGAATGGAACAAGGTTAACCCGAATTTGTAAAAACAGAAGAGTAGACAAGATTGGGGGTGCAATGTTCCACACGAGGGGAACGTTGCATCCTTTTGACATTCTTCGCCCGACGGCAAATGGTGGCAAGGGCGACTGGATTTTGTGGGGAAGCACAGTTTGACAGGACAGGAGCAAACTTAAACTTTTCTCTTGACCTTGTGCTCTGGAGTCGGGTGGTACTTTGGCCATGTCGAAAAAGGCATCTTAGGATGTCAAAAACAAAAGTGACGACTTGCCAAGGGGCATCGGCCACCGCCTTCGCCACCTTGACGTGATTGCGAGTCTGGTTGTCGTATTCTTGGGGCGAAGCACCCTCTTCCCTTTCTTTTGTTCGCGAAAGATAGGAAAAAACGGCGGACAGATTGTCAAATGGGACGTGACTGTACGAGACGTAACCGTCCGGAAAAAGCCGTCTTCCGCATGCCGTTTTCTGGTTGCGAATTTTGCGGCCAGAAAGGCAAGGTTTGATTTGAACGGGAACAACCGGTTCGTCATGTCCCGAAGTCCGAAGGATATG
>CAZGBV010000024.1:0-24987 GCA_964523985.1 uncultured Paraprevotella sp. | reverse complement strand
AGAATTCCCGCGCCTTTGCCTCCGCCACCCGGATTGAGTTGGCGGATGTTTCCACACTCCTCTCACATCCGGCAAAAGAGAAGTCTCCCCGCTGTGCCGTCCTGCTTGCGGTTTGATTTTCCATACAACACGCAAGACCCGTGTTTGCTACATGTCTCCCCGGCCAAAACTCGGCCGAAAAGCCGATAGAAGGGGCGGAATGTCATTTTACACAAAGACGGCGGCGTTCAAACAAACCTGCTTTTCTTGCGCGATGCCCGCAACGGACAAACTGCAAGAACTCTCCTGTTTCAGGCCTCCTTGATGTAATCCACAATCCATTGCCCCACTTCCGTCGTTCCGTACCGTTCCCCGCCTTCCACTTGTATTTCCGGAGTGCGGACGTTGGCATCGAGCGAGGCATTCACGGCCTTGCGTATCAACACGCCCTCTTCTTTCAAGTCGAAATGTTCGAAAAGCATGGCCACGGAGAGTATCTGCGCCAGAGGGTTGGCTATGTTCAAGCCCTTGGCCTGCGGCCACGAGCCGTGGATTGGTTCGAACACGGGAGTGTGCTCGCCCGTTGAAGCCGACGGCAACAGTCCCATGGAACCGGTGATGCAGGAACCCTCGTCTGTCAGAATGTCGCCGAAAGTGTTCTCCGTCACCATCACGTCGAAGAAGCGCGGGTCTTGTATCATGCGCATGGCCGCGTTGTCCACATACATATAGTCGGTTTCCACCTCGGGATACTGCGGAGCCATCTCCTTGGCCACCTGACGCCACAGACGGCTCGATGCCAGCACGTTGGCCTTGTCCACCACTGTCAGATGCTTCCGACGTCGCGTCGCGTACGCATAGGCCACGCGCAGGATGCGTTCGATTTCCGGGCGCGTGTAAGCGTTCGTATCGTAAGCCCTCTCGTCGTCTTGGTATTTCTCTCCGAAATACATGCCGCCGGTCAGTTCCCGGATGCAGACGAAGTCGGCACCGCGCACCAGCTCGTCCTTCAACGGCGACTTGTGTATCAGGCAGTCGAAAGTCTCCACCGGGCGGATATTGGCAAACAAACCCAACCTCTTGCGCATGGCCAAAAGCCCCTGTTCGGGGCGTACCTTGGCTGCGGGGTCGTTGTCGAACCTTGGGTCGCCGACGGCTGAAAACAGCACGGCATCGGCATCCATGCACACTTTGAACGTCTCTTCGGGGAACGGGTCGCCCATTTTGTAGATGGCATCCGCGCCGCAAAGCGCGTATCGGTAGCTCGCGCGATGCCCGAATTTCCCGCATACAGCTCTCATCACGGCGACGCCCTGCTCCGAAATCTCGGGTCCTATGCCGTCGCCCGGCAATACGGCAATCTTAAAATCCATAATGTTCGGTTTATGTTCGTTACTTGCATAATCGTTCAGACGCGGCCTTCTCCCGTCCGGTAATCTCCCTCGATGAGGTTCAGCATCTTCAGCGTGGCCTTTATGGCGGCTTCCGTCTGGTCGGCATCCAAGCCGCGCGTGCGGAACATTTTCCCGTTCCAGTCCCACGTGATGACGGTCTGCACCAAAGCGTCCGTCCGCCCGCCCGGCGGGATGCTCACACTGTAATCCGACAGCCACGGGAAGCTCCGCGAGAGGCGTTTGTAGATATGGTGCGTGGCTCGCATAAACGCGTTGAACTGGCCGTCGCCGGAAGCGTTCTCCTCGTAGGCCTCCCCGTTGATTTCCAGCTTCACCTGCGCCATCGGCTTCAGGCCGTGCGCCGTAGTTACCATGTAGCTTAGCAGCCGGACGTGTTCCTCTGCCGTGCCATGCTTCAGCACGTCGGCCACGATATAAGGCAGGTCTTCCTGTGTCACCAGTTCTTTCTTATCTCCCAGCTCGATGATGCGTTCCGTCACCTTGCGGGTCTGTTCGGGCGACAACTCCAACCCGAGTTCCTCCAGATTCAGGAGGATGTTGGCTTTGCCGCTGTTCTTACCCAAGGCATACTCCCGCTTGCGCCCGAAGCGTTCGGGCAGGAGGTCGTTGCAATAGAGGTTGGCCTTGTTGTCCCCGTCGGCGTGCACTCCTGCCACCTGCGTGAACACGCTTTCGCCCGTTATCGGGCTGTTAGGGGGAATCGGGATGCCGGAATAACTTTCCACCATGCGGCTCACTTCGTTCAGTCGGCTCTCGTTGATGTCCGTCCGTGCGTTGAACTGGTCTTTCAATATGGCCTGCACGCTGGCCAAAGGGGCGTTGCCCGCCCGTTCTCCCAGACCGTTGACCGTGGTGTGGATGCCCCGGCAACCGCCCAGCACGGCAGCCAGCACGTTGGAGATGGCCAAATCGTAATCGTTGTGGGCATGGAAGTCGAAATGCACCCCAGGATAACGCTTCATCATCTTGCGGACATAGCCCAACAAGTCCAAGGGGTTCAGGATACCCAACGTGTCGGGTAGCATGAAGCGTCGGATTTTCGTGTCTGCCAGCGCGTCCATCAAAGCGAATACGTAATCCGGCGAATGCTTCATGCCGTTGCTCCAGTCTTCAAGGTAGACGTTCACCGCGATACCCAGTTCTTCGGCGTAATCTAAGGAGTGCCGGATGTCGGCCACGTGGCGTTCCAACGTGGTCTTTAGCTGGTTCTTGCAATGATTCTCCGAACCTTTGCAGAGCAAATTGACGTTCTCGCACCCACAGGCATATATCCAATCCAGAGAAACGTGCCCGTCCACGAACCCCAGCACTTCCACCTGATGGAGTCGCCCGGTCTGGCGTGCCCAGCGGCAAATGCCGCGCACCGCCTCGGCCTCGCCTTCCGAAACGCGGGCTGAAGCCACCTCTATGCGGTTCACGTTCAAGTCCTGCAACAACGCGCGCGCTATCATCAGCTTCTCATGTGGCATGAAACTCACGCCGCCGGTCTGTTCCCCGTCGCGCAAGGTCGTGTCCATGATTTCTATCTTCACGGGATTCGCTTTCATCTCCCTTTTCCCCGTCAGGCGTTCCGTCGTTCCCAAGCCTCTGTCTTTTCCTTGTTTTCCAATAGGAAGTCGATGTCGTCGAGCGCGTTCATCAGGCAATATTTCTTGTATCCGTTGATTTCGAACCTCTCACGGCGGCCCGTGGCTTTGTTGGTCACGGTCTGGTTTGGCAGATCCACTTCCACCAGTGTTCCCGGGTTCGCTTTGATGGAGGCGAAAAGTTCCGCGAGGAAATCCTCGCTCACTACCACCGGCAACACGAAATTGTTCAGCTCGTTGTTCTTGTGGATGTCGGCGAAGAAACTGCTGACGACGACGCGGAAGCCGTAGCCGGCCAACGCCCAAGCCGCATGCTCGCGGCTGGATCCGCTACCGAAGTTCTTCCCCGCAACGAGTACCTCTCCCCCGTAAGCAGGGTTGTTGAGCACGAAATCCTTATTCGGTGTGCCGTCGGCATTGTAACGCCAGTCGCGAAACAGGTTCTCGCCGAAGAATTTTTCCTCCCGCGTCGTGGCTTTCAGGAAGCGTGCGGGGATAATCTGATCGGTGTCCACGTTCTCCAAGGGGAGAGGCACACACGTACTCGTTATGATGTTGAATTTCTGTTTCATTGTCTTATCGCATTAATGTCCGCGGATCGGTTATCACTCCCGTTACCGCCGCCGCCGCCGCCACCAACGGGCCGGCCAGTATCGTGCGTGCACCGGGTCCCTGCCGTCCCTCGAAGTTACGGTTGGAAGTGGACACGCACAATTTCCCCGCAGGAATCTTGTCGTCGTTCATGGCCAGGCAGACCGAACAGCCGGGCTGGCGAAGCGCGAACCCTGCCGCCTCGAATACCTTGTCCAAGCCTTCCGCCTTGATTTGGCTGGCCACCGTCCACGATCCGGGCACCAGCCACACCGTCACGCCGGGAGCCTTCTTCCGTCCCGCGACGACGGAAGCGAAGGCGCGGAAATCCTCGATGCGCCCGTTGGTGCATGCTCCGAGAAAGACGTAATCCACTCGTTTGCCCGACAGTCTTTCGCCCGGCCTGAAGCCCATATAATCCAGTGATTTCAGAAACGACACCCGTCCGGCTTCCGGCACGGTGTCCGTTGCGGGTATGCTCTCCGTGATGCCGATACCCATGCCGGGGTTGGTTCCGTAAGTGACGCGAGGCTCTATGTCCGCCGCGTCGAAAGTCAGTTCCTTGTCGAACACGGCATCGTCTCCGCTCTTCAAGGTCGTCCAGTATGCCACGGCTTTTTCCCAATCTTCGCCCTTCGGGGCATACTCTCGCCCCTTAAGATATTCGAACGTCACTTCGTCCGGTGCGACGAAGCCGCCGCGGGCACCCATCTCGATGGAGAGGTTGCATAGCGTCAGCCGCCCCTCCATGGACATGGCGCGCACTGCCGAACCGGCATATTCCACGAAATAGCCGGTGGCTCCGGAAGTCGTCAGCTTCGACATCAGGAAGAGTGCCACGTCCTTGGCCGACACGCCCTTTCCCAGTCTGCCTTCCACGTTGATGCGCATGGACTTGGGCTTTTGTTGCAAGATGCACTGCGATGCCAGCACCATTTCCACCTCGGACGTGCCGATGCCGAAAGCCACGGATCCCACCGCGCCGTGCGTGGAAGTGTGGGAGTCGCCGCACACTATCGTCATTCCGGGCAGCGACAGGCCGCGTTCCGGCCCCACCACGTGTACGATGCCGTTCCTCGGATCCATCATGCCGAAGTGCGTCAACCCGAAATACGCCGCGTTCCCAGCCAGTGTGTCTACCTGTGTCTTGCCCACGGGGTCGGCAATCGGCTTGTCCTGGTCGTGCGTCGGGATGTTATGATCCGGCATGCAAAAGATGCGTTCCGGACGGAAGCACTTCAAGCCGCGGGTGCGCATGTCGGCGAAGGCTTGCGGGGTAGTCACCTCGTGGCAGTAAAGCCTGTCGATGTACAGTTGCTGCGGCCCGTCGTGGACTTGTTGCACGACATGCTTGTCCCAAATCTTGTCAAACAGAGTATTTGCCATAGTCGTCCTGATGTCTTTTACTTCTTGAATTTGTTGATGCAATCGATATAAGCTTCCACAGAAGCCGTCACGATATCGGTGTTTGCCCCGAAGCCGTAATAGACATGACCGTCGTGCTCCACCTGCATGTGCACCTTGCCCACATCGTCCGAACCTTTGCTGATAGCCTGGATGGTGAATTCTTTTAGTACCATCCGGCGCTTGATGATGTTTTTCAACGCCGATATCGCGGCATCCACGGGGCCGTTCCCGCTGGCCGACGCCTCGAACTTCTCTCCCGCCACGTCCAATCCGATGCAGGCCACCGACCTGACACCCATTCCTGTGGTCACTTGCAGGTAGTCGAGCTTCACCACATGGGCGGCAGCGCGGTCGGCACCGGCCAGCATCAGTATGTCGTCGTCGTTCACTTCTTTCTTCCGGTCTGCCAACTTGAGAAATTCCCGATAAGTCGCGTCGAGGCGTTCATCGTTCACCTTGACACCCAACACGTCCAAGCGGTGCCTCAGGGCGGCTCGCCCGCTACGGGCGGTCAGGACGATGGAGTTGTCGTCGATGCCCACGTCCTTTGGATTCATGATTTCGTAAGTCTGCGCGTTCTTAAGTACGCCGTCCTGATGGATGCCACTGGAATGCGCGAATGCGTTGCGCCCCACGATGGCCTTGTTTGGCTGCACCGGCATGTTCATCAGGCCGGACACCAGACGGCTCGAAGGATATATCTTCTGCGTGTTGATGTTCGTATTGATGCCCAATCCCTTATGGCATTTCAAAATCATGGCCACTTCTTCGAGGGAAGTATTCCCCGCACGTTCGCCCACCCCGTTGATGGTGACCTCCGCCTGCCGCGCTCCGTTCAGGATTCCTGCCATCGTGTTGGCCGTGGCCATACCCAAATCGTTATGGCAATGAGTGGAAAGGATGGCCTTTCCGGCCGACAGACCGTCCACATGTTCCATCAAGTATTTGATTTTAGTCCCGAACTCCTGCGGCAGGCAATATCCCGTCGTGTCCGGAATGTTTACCACCGTGGCACCGGCCTTTACCACGGCATCCACCACGCGTGCTAAATATTCGTTGTCGGTGCGCCCCGCGTCCTCGGCGTAGAACTCCACGTCCTCCACGTAGCGTTTGGCGTACTTCACGGCAGCCTCGGCGCGTTCGATGATTTCCTCGCGGTTGGAGTTGAACTTATATTTGATGTGGGAGTCCGAAGTCCCGATGCCGGTATGGATGCGTTTGTGCTTGGCGGCCTGCAGGGCTTCTACTGCTACGTCGATATCTTTCTGCACCGCGCGGGTCAACGCGCATATCGTGGGCCACGTCACCGCTTTCGAGATTTCTATCACCGAATTGAAATCGCCGGGGCTGGACACGGGGAAACCGGCTTCTATCACGTCCACACCAAGTGCTTCCAGCTGACGCGCCACTTGTATCTTCTCCACCGTGTTCAACTGGCAACCAGGGACTTGCTCCCCGTCGCGCAAGGTAGTATCAAAAATGAATAATCTGTCGCTCATGTCTTTTCGCTTTATGTCCTACTAAAAAATCAGGCCTCTCTCACGGGATGGTGGGAAAGGCCTTGTATGTTCTCCGCTCGCCGCGGCTACGCACAGACCACACTTCCCACCACGAAACGCAGTCGGATATCCAGAATAGCCAATAACGCAGATGTCGAACTCATCTTATTTCCGATTTCATCTTTTCTTTCGTGTGCAAAGATAAAAGGATTTATCGAGCCAAACAAAATAAATCAAAAGAAAAACATGCGATTGGATTACGATTTCATCAACAGCAACGTCAACGAGCCGGTGGCGAGGATGGGTGGAAGATTCCGCAGGAAAGCCAAACGATTTCCTCTTTCCCCAGACGACGAAAAGGCCGACGAGGACAAGGGGCGGATGCTCCCGCCCCTTGCCGGAAATCCACTCATACGATGCCTTGAGCCATCATGGCCTTGGCCACTTTCATGAAGCCGGCCACGTTGGCACCTTTCACGTAATTGACGTAGCCGTCGGCCTCCGTGCCGTACTTCACGCAGTTGCGGTGGATGTTCTCCATGATGGCGTGCAGGCGACCGTCTACTTCCTCCGAAGTCCACGACAGACGTTCCGAGTTCTGGCTCATCTCGAGACCCGAGACCGACACGCCGCCGGCGTTGGCAGCCTTGCCCGGCGCATAAAGGATTTTGGCCTCCTGGAACACGCGGATGGCTTCCGGGGTGGAAGGCATGTTAGCACCTTCGCTCACGGCCATCACGCCGTTGGCTACCAGTTGGCGAGCCTCGTCGCCGTTAATTTCGTTCTGGGTGGCCGACGGCAACGCGATGTCTGCCTTTTCTCCCCACGGACGCGCGCCTGACACGTACTTGCAGCCGTATTTCCCGGCATATTCGCGGATGCGGCCGCGATACAGGTTTTTAAGCTCCATGATGAAGTCGAGTTTCTCACGGTCGATTCCGTCCGGGTCATAGACGTAACCGTCGGAGTCGGACATCGTGAGCACCTTGCCGCCGAGCTGGATTACCTTTTCGGCCGTGTATTGCGCCACGTTGCCGGAGCCGGAGATGAGCACGGTCTTGCCTTCGAGCGAGGTGTCTCTCGTCTTCAGCATCTCCATGAGGAAGTACACGTTTCCGTAGCCCGTCGCTTCGGGGCGCACGAGCGACCCCCCGAACTCAATTCCCTTGCCGGTGAGCACGCCGCTGAATTCGCGGGTCAGCTTCTTGTACATGCCGAACATATATCCCACTTCGCGTCCGCCCACGCCGATGTCACCGGCCGGGATGTCGATGTCGGGGCCGATGTGACGATGGAGCTCGAGCATGAAAGCCTGGCAGAAACGCATGACCTCGGCGTTGCTCTTGCCGCGCGGGGAGAAGTCGGAAC
Source organism: uncultured Paraprevotella sp. (assembly GCA_964523985.1). GTDB lineage: Bacteria > Bacteroidota > Bacteroidia > Bacteroidales > Bacteroidaceae > Paraprevotella. The sequence goes on along the minus strand of CAZGBV010000024.1, from coordinate 17,142 downwards.
CGCCTTTCGCGCCGCCCATGGGGAGGGTCGTCAGGGAATTCTTGAAAGTCTGCTCGAAAGCCAGAAACTTCAAAATGCCGAGGTTGACGGATTGATGGAATCGAATGCCTCCCTTGTAGGGGCCGATAGCGTTGTTGTGTTGCACACGGTATCCCATGTTGGTATGGATTCGTCCCTTGTCGTCCATCCAGTTCACGCGGAACTGGTAAACGCGGTCGGGAATGCAGAGGCGTTCAATCAGGTTGGCTCTCTCGAATTCAGGATGTTTGTTGTACTCTTCCTCTATTGTTCCGAGGACTTCTTCCACTGCTTGGTGGTATTCAGGTTCGTTGGGAAAACGACGTTTCAAGTCTTCCAAGACTTTTTTTGCATCCATGTGATAAATCCTTTCTTTAAATCAATATCATTCGTTTGTTTCTTATTTTCTTCCTTGCCATACCTTATATTATATATTATAAGGAAATCCCCCCTTCCGGCTTTCAGTCGCCAAAGTTAAGCAATTGACGGCAAACAACCGTCAAAAGAGGGGGAAAACTTCCACAGCCGCCGCAAGCAAGGGAAACCGACGGACATCGTCAAAGTATGAGGCAAGCCGCGCAAGGATTGTTGCCATTCATGCGACGGGGACGACAAGGCAGGAAGAGGTCGCGGGAAAAGTCCGTGCGGTCGCGGCCGATTACGATGACGAAGACGAGCAGAGTTAGGCGGCAAGCGGCTTTTTCGCGGCTCTAAAAAAGTCATGACCGGCCAAATTCCGGGTTACGACATTACCGACAAGGGAAACGAAAGTGTTTCGTGCGGTTGAAAGAGATTCACACCGTGTCGTTCTCCCTTGGATGCGGCACCGGATAGATTCAGTATCGAAAAAACCTTTATTTACTGTAAGGAAACGAAAACTTATTCCGATTTTAATAGTATCTTTGCAACCATTACGGATAATGTGACGCAAAACAAACCGGATATGACTGAAACGACCCATGCCGAACCATCGGAGAAGAAAGGACTGAATTTCGTGGAAGAGATAGTGGCGGAAGACTTGAAGGCCGGCAAGAACGACGGGCGGTTGCAAACCCGTTTCCCGCCGGAGCCCAACGGATACCTGCACATCGGACACGCGAAAGCCATCTGCATGGACTTCGGCATAGCGGAAAAATACGGGGGCGTGTGCAACCTGAGGCTGGACGACACGAACCCCATCAAGGAAGACACGGAGTACGTGGAAGCCATCAAGGAGGACATCCGGTGGTTAGGGTTCGAATGGGGAGAAATCTACCACGCCTCGGACTACTTCCCGCAGTTGTGGGACTTTGCCGTCAGGCTTGTCAAGGAGGGCAAGGCTTACATCGACGAGCAAAGCAGCGAACAGATTGCCGAACAGAAAGGCACGCCGACGCAGGCCGGCACGCCGAGTCCTTACCGCGACCGCCCCGTGGAAGAAAACCTGAAACTGTTCGAGAAGATGAACAACGGAGAGGCGGAGGAAGGCTCCATGGTGCTGCGTGCCAAGCTGGATATGGCCAGCCCGAACATGCACTTCCGCGACCCCGTCATCTACCGCGTCATCAACAAGGAACACCACCGCACGGGCGGAAAGTGGAAAGCCTATCCGATGTACGACTTCACGCACGGGCAATGCGATTACTTCGAAGGTGTCACCCATTCCATCTGCACGTTGGAATTTGTCTCCCACCGCCCGCTTTACGACCACTTCATCGATGAGCTGAAAGAGGGAAACGACCTGGGAGACCACCGTCCGCGACAGATAGAGTTCAACCGCCTGAACCTGACTTACACCGTCATGAGCAAGCGCAAATTGCTCGCATTGGTGAAGGAAGGGATAGTGAGCGGATGGGACGACCCGCGTATGCCCACCCTCTGCGGGTTGCGCCGACGCGGATATTCCCCTGAGTCCATCCGCAAGTTCGTCAACATGATAGGTTATACCAAGTTCGACGCGCTGAACGACTTCGCCATGCTGGAAGCCGCCGCCCGCGAGGACTTGAACATGAGGGCCACGCGCGTCTCGGCCGTGCTCGACCCCGTGAAGCTCGTGATTACCAACTATCCGGAAGGGCAGGTGGAAGAGCTCGTGACCGTGAACAACCCCGAGAATGAAGGCGACGGGAGCCACGTCATAGAATTCAGCCGCGAGCTGTGGATAGAACGCGGGGACTTCATGGAAGACGCGCCCAAGAAATATTTCCGCCTGACACCCGGCAGCGAAGTGCGCCTGAAAAGCGCATACATCGTGAAGTGCACGGGATGCCGGAAGGACGAGGGCGGCAACGTGACGGAGGTGTATTGCGAATACGACCCCGCGTCGAAGAGCGGCTTGCCCGGATCGAGCCGGAAGGTGAAGGGCACGCTCCACTGGGTGAGCCGCGCCCATTGTCTGCCCGCGGAAGTGCGCCTCTACGACAGGCTCTTCAGCGTGGAGAACCCGGGGGGCGATGAAAGGGATTTCCGCGAGTTGCTCAACCCCAGTTCGCTGAAAGTCCTGCCCTTGTGCTACGTGGAGAAATACGCGGCTTCCAAGAAGCCGCTCGACTACCTGCAGTTCCAGCGCATTGGCTATTTCACGATGGACAAGGACAGCAGGCCCGGCCATCTGGTGTTCAACCGCACCGTGAGCCTGAAAGACACATGGAGCAAGAAAAACAAATGACATGACATGCCCACGGAAGACCTCTCGTATTTCCAAGAAGAAGAATTCAAGAAGAACCTCGCCCTTTACGAGCAGATGTTGCAAGACGGGCAACCGGTTTACCTTGAAGCGGACGAGCTGACCGACATCGCCGAATATTACCTCGTGCAGAACGACACGGAAAAGGCCATGGCGTGCATCCGCTATGCGCTGAACATCCACCCCGGCAGCGTAGACCCTCTGGTCTTCCTCGCGCGGCAAAAGATGTTCGACGGCGACGTGGCGGGAGCCAAAACCATACGGGACTACATCGCGGATTCCGACGACCGCGAAATCGTTTTTCTCAACGCGGAAATAATGTTGTACGAGGGAAAGGAAAAGGAAGCCGCGGCATACTTGTCGCGGGAAGCCGAAACGGACGAGGACACCGCCATGTTCGCCTACGACACTGCCGCGCTGTTCCTTGACTACGGCTGCTTGAAACAGGCGGCACGGTGGGGAAGACGAGCACTCGACATGGAACCCTGCAACGCGAAGTTCCTGAAATTAAAGGCCGACTATTTCATCGCTTCCGGCCGTCAGGAAGAAGCCGTCAAGATACTGGAAGGCTTGCTGGACGACGACCCCTACGACATCTGCCTGTGGCACTCCCTGTGCGAGGCCTTTTTCATGGAAGAGGACTTTCCGCGGGCGATAGAGGCGGCCGATTTCGCGCTCGCCATAGACGACCACGACCCCCGCGCCATTCTGCTGAAAGCCGACAGCCTGTTTAGGCAAGAAGACTTCGATGAGGCTCACCAGCTATATCTCCGATATTTCAAGGAACACATACCCGACGAGGTTCCCTACCTTTTCGACGGGATGTGTCTCTCCGCGCTCGAACGCTACGACGAGGCCTTGACACAGTTGCTGAAAGCGGAGGAATTGTCGAAAGGCCGCTCTCCGCAACAGCAACATATCTACGCCAGCCTTTTTGAGGTGTACAGCAAGATGCACGACACGCCCAAGGCTTTCGAGTACATCGACAAAATCAAGGAAATAGATTCCGATTACGAGGTGGAGCTGTACAAGGGTCATGTCTTGATGCAGAACGGGCTTGAAGACGAAGCCATCGGACGTTACGACACGTTCATCCGCTCTCACAAGAACCCCTCGGAGGCCCATTCCCTCGTCGGGTTGTCGTTGATGGAAAACGAACAGTACGAAATGGCATCGGAACATTTCTTGTACACGTTGCGCCGCAACACCCCGCAGGGAAAGGAGAGCCGGAAGTCATACGCTTACCTCGCCTATTGCGCGTTGATGCAAGGCCGCTACCGGGAATTCGTCTCCTATCTGAAGACGGCTTGCAAAAAGGCTCCCGAAGAGTTGGAATATACGGTGGGGCGGTATATCCCGAAGGAAGTGCATCCGAAGGATTTCTACCAGTACGTCCTGACCCACAGCGACGTGTTCATGCATTTCAACCCAGATTCGGCCGCCCCGTAAGACGCGTGTTCCTCTTTCCTTAACCTGCTGTATTTCTCATGACAAGGTCGTCGTAGACTTTAAGGGATTTGTTGCGGAGGCTCGACTCGAACATTCAGGATATGAGTCAGGCGAACTACCTCTGCTTCATTCCGCTGTATGACCCACAGCCCGGCTTACCCATTATCAAGGAGAAGGTAAAAGCGTTGCTATGGGTACGGTCTTTGCTTTCGCGTCGACGCTAATAGCCGTATTCTTGGTCGGGAGATTCCAAATCTTACACCCGACATGAGACACGTGGTCACTCTTTTCGTCCAAAGTCATTTTGGTTTTGGATGAAACTCAATCGTAGTTTGTTTAGAATCAAATTTAAACATTAGTAATTCTCATTCTTTGAAATGCTTTTATCGACATTCATGTCGACATACCAGTCCTAAGACGGTTCATGTTCATATTATTCGCCAAACTGCCTGATACGTTGTTCTTCCGACATTTTGCAGATGAGCAGGGTGTCGTCTTTCTCGGCCACGATGAAGCCGTCCAGACCTTGTATCACGACTTTCTTTTCTTGAGTGGTGTGGATTATGCAGTCGTGCGTGTCATACACCGAGATGTTCTTCCCGATGCAAGCGTTGCCATAAGCGTCCTGCGGCGTATGGTCGTGCAACGAACTCCACGACCCCAAGTCGCTCCACCCGAAACTGGCGGGTAACACGAATATCTCCTCCACTTTTTCCATGATGGCGTAGTCCACCGATATGTCCTCGCACTTCGGGAAATCGCGGTTGATGGTTTCCTGCTCCTCCACGCTCCCATACACGGGCATGAGTTGTTCGAAAACCTGCGCGATGGAGGGCTGGTACACGCGGAACGCGTTGACGATAGTGCTGACGTTCCACAGGAAAATCCCAGCGTTCCAGAAGTAATTGTTTTTCTGTATATAACGGCTCGCCGTGGCAAAGTCGGGCTTTTCCTTGAAAGAGTCCACCCGGTAGATTTCCTTGTTGCGCACCGAGGCAAAGCTCAGGTCGGCCTGGATATACCCGTATCCCGTCTCCGCACGGGTAGGCTTCATGCCCAAAGTCAGGATGGAGTCGGTTTCGGCGGTGAACGACAGGCCGGAGGTTATCACGCGCTCGAATTCGGGCACGTCCATGACGACATGGTCGCTCGGGGTGACTACGACGTTAGCCTTCGGGTTCAGCTTTTTGATGCGCCAACTCACGTAGGCGATGCAGGGTGCCGTGTTCCTCCGGCAAGGTTCTTTCAATATGTTTGACGCCGGTATTTCGGGCAACTGTCCGCGCACGATGTCCGCATAAGCCTCGGACGTGACCACCCAGATGTTTTCGGGGATACAAATCCTCTTGAAGCGGTCGGCGGTCAACTGCAACAACGTGCGCCCGCAACCCAGCACGTCGATGAACTGCTTCGGACATTCCGCAGTGCTCATCGGCCAGAAACGGCTTCCTATGCCGCCCGCCATGATTACCAAATGATTATTTCTTCTGTCCATTGTCCTAAATCCACGAGAATAATCCAATCACAAAATTACTATTATTTTCCGATTCCGTGTGCAAACATCCGCGATATTTTCACGCGCGACATCAAACGGCGGGGTTTGGCGAGATTAAGCGAAGTTTCAGAAAGTAGAGGACTTGGAGGACTGGAGCCGGACTTTCCTTTCGTACCATCCCCGAGACGTATCTCCGCGGAGAAGCCTTTGCTCCCGTTCGTGGAAGACTTCCCGGCAGGGGCATGGCTTTTCCGATTGCCTGCCACCCCCCTCGGGGAAATGGTCGTTACCCCGGCCGCGAGTCGGAAGCGCGGCCTACAGATACAGACGACGTGCGGAGGCTTAGAATTCAGTCGGGTGCTTTCTCTTCTTGCCGGGGTCGTTGCCTCTTGCGGCGGCGGTCGGCTCTCTTCTTGCCGTCCGCTTCCGGGCGGATGTCTTTCCGGGGTTTCCCCTCCTTGTCCGGACGTTTGTCCCTCCTTCCGCGTCCGTTTCCGCGTCCGGGCTTCCTGCGCTCGCCACGTCTTTTCCCGCCGCCTTTCGTCTCGTCGGCCGGTGCTTCGCCCATTCCCTCCGGCAGGGGCCGCTTTTCTATTTCAATCCCGAGGAACCGCTCGATAAAGGCAAAGCGTTGCCGGTCTTTCTCGCTCACGAAGGTCATCGCCTCCCCGTCGTTGTTGGCGCGGGCCGTGCGTCCGATGCGGTGCACGTAGTCTTCGGCATCATGAGGCACGTCGAAATTGACTACCAGCTGGATGTCGTCGATGTCGATGCCGCGTGCCACGATGTCGGTGGCCACCAACACGTTGATTTGCCTTGACTTGAACTTATACATCACCTCGTCGCGCCCCTGCTGTTCCAAGTCAGAGTGCATGGCACCCACTTTGAACCCGGCGCGTGCCAAGACGGCGGCCATGTCTTTCACCTTCAACTTGGAAGACGCGAATATGAGCACTCGCTGTGGCGGCTTTGCTTCGAACAACTTCTTGACCAACGTCATCTTCTGCGTCTCGTAGCACAAGTAGGCCGACTGCACGACCTTTTCCACGGGCTTCGCCACGGCCAGCTTCACTTCCGCCGGGTCGCGCAGGATGGTTTGCGCCAATTCCTGGATTTTGTGGGGCATCGTGGCCGAAAACATGATGGTCTGCCGTTCCTTGGGCAGGTGCTTGACTATCTGCATGATGTCGTCGTAGAATCCCATGTCGAGCATGCGGTCGGCCTCGTCCAAGACGAAGAAGGACACTTTCGACAAATCCACGTTGCCCAGGCTCAGGTGACTGATGAGGCGTCCGGGTGTGGCAATGACCACGTCCGCCCCCATGGCCAGCCCGCGTTTCTCCTGTTCATAACGTATCCCGTCGTTTCCGCCGTACACGGCCACGCTCGACACGTCCATGTAATAAGAGAAGCCCTCCATGGCTTGGTCTGTCTGCTGGGCCAGTTCCCGGGTGGGAGACATGATGACGCAGTTGATGGCCTTTTCGGGGTAACCGCCGTCGCTCAGCTTGCTCAGTATGGGGAGCAGGAAAGCCGCCGTCTTGCCCGTTCCGGTCTGCGCCACGCCGATTATGTCACGTCCCTCGAGGATTACGGGTATGGCGTGCTCCTGGATGGGAGTGCACTCGGTGAAATTCATGTCGTCCAAGGCATCGAGCACTTGGTCGTTCAAGTCTAAATCGTAAAAGTCCACTGTGTTCAAATTGTGTTTAAGTACTACATACACGCCCTACTGCGGTGCTTTCTTGAAAAGGAAGAACGCAATGAAGGCAAATATCAAATCGGGTGTCCACGCCGCCAAGGCCGGCGGCCAGTCCGCGTTGATGGCAAAGGTGGAAGACACCGTCTGGAACAAGATATAAGAAGCGCTCAGGGCCAGCCCGATGCCCAGATAAAGCCCCATGCCGCCTTTCCTCTTGCGTGCCGAGAGGGAAAGGCCGATAATCGTGAGGATGAACGAGGCGAACGGCGTGGCGAACCGTTTCTGGTATTCCACCTCGAAAGGCTTGACGTTGCCCGAGCCGCGGGCGCGTTGCTTGACGATGTATTCCCTCAGTTCCGGGCTGGTCAACGTTTCCTGCTGGTTTCGCGTCAGCAGGAAGTCCGACGGTTCCATGATGATGACGGAGTCCGTCCTCGCCCCGTGTGAAATATGCTCCCTCATGCCTTTCAGTTCGCGGAGCGTGTAGTTGTTGATCCGCCAATGGTAACGCTCGTCCGACAACGTGTCGTAGGATACCGAGGTCGCCGTGAGGTGCGACACGAGTTTCTTGTTCACGAACTTGTCCAACGAGAAATGGTAGCCGGTCTTGGTGCGCCCGTCGAAGTGTTCGATGAACGCGATGACCCCCGTGTCGACCTGCAACTGGACGTTCTGCGCGAACTCCGACCTCGACTTCTTCTTGTACACGTTCTCGAAGTTCAGCCGCGTGACGCTTCCCTTGGGGATGACGTAGGAACCCAGCAGGAAAGTCATCACCGCGATGAGGGCGGCCGAAATCATATAGGGGCGCATCAGCCGCCTGAAGCTCATGCCGGCCGCCATCATGGCGATGATTTCCGAGTTGTCGGCCAGCTTGGAGGTGAAGAATATCACCGAGATGAACACGAAGAGCGGGCTGAACAGGTTGGAGAAATAGGGGATGAAGTTGGCATAGTACTCCATGATGATGCCTTTCCACGGGGCGTGGTTGGTCGTGAACTTGTCGATGTTCTCGTTGAAGTCGAACACGACGGCAATGGAGATAATCAGCGCGATGGAGAAGAAATACGTGCCCAGGAACTTTTTTATAAGGTATGTGTCAAGTCTGGAAACGAATTTGTTAGGGCACCTCTTATGAAGTTTTCCTTTAATCATAGCCGTTCGGTTACCCGTTTTGACATCGATGCCTTCCATGAAGCGAAGTCTCCGGCAACGATATGTCGGCGCGCCTCGCCCGTCAGCCACGAGTAGAAAGCCAGGTTGTGGACGGAAGCGATTTGCAGGGCCAGCAGTTCCCCGGCCTTGAAGAGGTGGTGCAAGTAGGCTTTCGTGTAGGCCGCATCGACGTATGCCGTCCCGTCCGGGTCCACCGGCGAGAAGTCGTCTTCCCATTTCCTGTTGCGCAGGTTCATGATGCCGTTGCGCGTGAACAGCATGGCGTTCCGCCCGTTGCGCGTGGGCATCACGCAGTCGAACATGTCCACGCCGCGCGCTATGCATTCGAGGATGTTCGCCGGCGTGCCGACCCCCATCAGGTAACGCGGCCTGTCTTTCGGCAGGATGCCGCAAACCACCTCTATCATCTCGTACATCACCTCCACCGGCTCGCCCACCGCCAGCCCCCCGATGGCGTTTCCGTCGGCTTCCTTCGAAGCCACGAACTCGGCCGAGCGGACGCGCAAGTCCTTGTAGGCGCAACCTTGCACGATGGGGAAGAGGGATTGGCGGTAACCGTAACGCGGCTCCGTCTCGTTGAAACGCCGGATGCAGCGGTCCAGCCATTTGTGGGTCAGCCGCAAGCTCCTTTCGGCGTAGGCGTAATCCGACGTGCCCGGCGGGCATTCGTCGAACGCCATCATGATGTCCGCGCCGATGGCACGCTCGATGTCCACGACTTTCTCCGGCGTGAAGAAGTGCTTCGAGCCGTCGATGTGCGAACGGAACTCGCAACCCTCGTCGCGCAGTTTGCGTATCCCCGTCAGCGAGAATACTTGGAAGCCCCCGCTGTCGGTCAGGAGGGGGCAGTCGAAGCCGCCGAACTTGTGCAAGCCGCCCGCCTTCCCGATGATTTCCGTGCCGGGGCGCAGGTACAGGTGATAGGTGTTTCCCAGGACGATTTGCGCCTTGACATCTTCTTTCAATTCCCGCTGGTGCACGGCCTTGACCGCGCCCGCCGTGCCCACCGGCATGAAGACGGGAGTCTCCACCGTGCCGTGGTCTGTGGCCAGCATGCCGGCTCTCGCCGCCGTAAGCGCGTCGGTATGTCGGAGCACGAACTTCATTTCGCCTCGTCCTTGGAGTCGTCGAAGGTAAACTCGATGGCGTTCTTCACTTTTTCCTCCAACAGGGCGAAGCCCAGCACCTCCGAGACGTCGTTCACGTAATGGAACGTCAGCCCCTTGAGGTAGATGTCCGGTATCTCTTCTATGTTCTTGCGGTTCTCCTCGCACATGAGGATGTCTTTGATGCCCGCGCGCTTCGCGGCCAGTATCTTCTCCTTGATGCCTCCCACGGGAAGCACTTTCCCGCGCAGCGTGATTTCGCCGGTCATAGCCAGGTTCGGGCGCACCTTGCGTTGGGTCAGCGCCGAGGCGATGGACGCGGCCATGGTGATGCCCGCCGACGGCCCGTCCTTGGGCACGGCGCCTTCGGGCACGTGCACGTGGATGTTCCATTGGTCGAAAATCCGCGCGTCGATGTGCAGGTGGTCGGCGTGCGCCTTGATGTATTCCAACGCCAGGACTGCCGATTCCTTCATCACGTCCCCCAGGTTCCCCGTAAGGGTCAGCTTGCTTCCCTTCCCCCTGCTCAGGCTGGTTTCAATGAAGAGTATTTCCCCTCCCACGGAAGTCCATGCCAGCCCGGTCACCACGCCGGCGTAGTCGTTGCCCTGATACTTGTCGCGCGAATACAAGGGCTTGCCCAACAGGCGTTCCACGTCGGGCACTTTCACGTCCGTGCAGGAGAAAGAGCCGTTGCGGGCGTATTCCAGGGCCATCTTGCGGAACACCTTGTTGATTTGCTTTTCCAGCTCGCGCACGCCGGACTCGCGGGTGTAATTCTCTATGATACATTCCAGGGCCGGCTGGCTGATTTTGATAGGCCGGTCGGCCAGGCCGTTGTTTTCCTTTTCCTTCGGCACGAGGTGCCGCTTGGCAATCCCCACTTTCTCTTCGGTGATGTAGCCGCTCACCTCTATGAGTTCCATGCGGTCGAGCAAGGGACGGGGGATGGTGCCTATGTTGTTGGCCGTGGCGATGAACATGACCCGCGACAGGTCGTAGTCCACGTCGAGGAAATTGTCGTGGAAGGCGTTGTTCTGCTCCGGGTCGAGCACTTCCAGCAAGGCGGAGGAGGGGTCGCCGTTGACCGTGTTCTGGCTCACCTTGTCTATCTCGTCCAGTATGAACACGGGGTTGGAGGAGCCGGCCTTTATCATGTTCTTTATGATGCGTCCCGGCATGGCGCCGATATACGTGCGGCGGTGTCCCCTGATTTCGGCCTCGTCGTGCAACCCGCCCAGCGACATGCGGATATATTTCCGCTTCAGGGCCGAGGCGACACTCTTGCCCAGGGAAGTCTTGCCCACTCCCGGCGGGCCGTACAGGCAGATTATGGGAGATTTCTGGTCGCCTCTCAACTGCAAGACGGCCAAGTGTTCCAATATGCGTTCCTTTACCTTTTCCAGCCCGTAATGGTCTTTGTTCAAGACTCTTTCGGCATTCTTCAGGTTCAGGTTGTCTTCCGTGTAGCTCTGCCAGGGAAGGCTCAACATCGTCTGCAAGTAGTTGAGCTGTACGTTATAATCCGGGCTTTGCGGGTTCAGGCGTTCCAGCTTGTCCACTTCCCGGTCGAACGTGCCGGCCACGTCCTCCGGCCATTTCTTCTTCTTGGCTTGCGTGCGCAGGTCGTGCAAGTCCTGGTCCTGCGGCGTGCCGCCGAGCTCGTCCTGTATGTTCTTGATTTGTTGCTGCAGGAAGTACTCGCGCTGTTGCGTGTCCAGGTCTTCCTTGGTCTTGCGCTGGATTTCCGCCCGTAGCTCCGAGTATTGGATTTCCTTGTTCAATAGTTTGAGCAACTTGACCGTGCGCAAATCCAACGCCCTTTCTTTCAGCAGTTCCATCTTGTGGGCGATGGGGAAGGGGAAGTTGGCACACACGAAGTTGACCAGGAACATGTTGTTGTTCACGTTCTTTATGGCGAACATGGATTCCTTCGGCATCTGGTCGCTCGTCTGGATGTACTGCACCGCACGTTCGCGACAGGCTTCCACCAGGATTTCGAACTCTTTGTTGTTCCTCGAAGGAAGCGTGTCGTCCAACTTCTCCACCGTGCCGGTGAGGTAAGGCTTGTCGGACACGATGTTTTTCAAGTCGAAGCGGCACATTCCCTGCAAAATGACGGTGGTGGAGCGGTCCGGCAATTCGAGGATGCGGATAATCTTTGCCACCGTCCCGACGTGGTACAGCTCGTCGAAGCCCGGATATTCCGTCTCCGGGTTCAGCTGGCACACCACGCCGATGTTCGATTTGTCCTTATCCGCGGCTTTCGCCAGACGAAGGGAAGACTTCCGCCCCACTGCCACGGGCATCACCACGCCGGGGAACAACACCATGTTGCGCAGCGGCAGGATTGGCAATGCGGGCTCCATTTCCACATCGAAGACGCTCGATTCATCTCCCTCGAAATCTGCGACCAGTGAAAATGGATTTTGATTGTCGTCGATTTGCATATTAAAAGCCTTAAATGATTTAGTGAACGAGATTTTTCACAAAACGTGGCAAAGATACAAAAAAAGAACGTACTCCTTATCGTGCGCGGCGGAAATAACAAATATTTGCTACTTTTGCAAGCAGAACGGAAGGTATGCTTCCCGATGTTATACCGGTGTTTATATGGCAAGGGCTCGTTTCGACTTCAAACAATTTGCGATTTATCACGACAAGTGTGCCATGAAGGTCGGCACGGACGGGGTGCTGCTGGGCGCGTGGACGGAAGTCGGCCCGCATTTCAGGCGCATCCTCGATGTCGGCACGGGTTCAGGACTGATAGCCATCATGTTGGCGCAAAGGTGCGACGCGCACGTCACGGGGATAGACATCGACGAGGAATCCGTGGGCCAGGCCGTGGAAAACGGAAGGGCGACGCCATGGTCGCAACGCCTGCATTTCGAGGTGGGAGACGCTCTCTCCTATGTCCCTGCGGAAAAGTTCGACCTGATAACATGCAACCCGCCCTTTTTCCCCGATTCGCCGGGCAGCCCCGGCGGCAGGCGCGGTCTCGCCCGCCATAGTTCCGCCCTCCCGCCCGGCGCGTTGCTCTCCAACGCCTGCGCTTGGCTGGAAGAGGGGGGACACTTCAGCGTCATCCTCCCGGCCTCGTCCGCCGACGCTTTCATACAAGAGGCGTGGGAGAGGGGGTTCGGCCTCCGCGCGAAGTGCATGGTTTACGGCTCGCCCGGGAGCCGGCCGAAGAGGGCCTTGCTTGGCTTTAAGAAGGGAAACGCGCCATACCCACCGACCGCGCGGCTGCTAATCGCGGACAAGAACGGGAATTACACGGAAGAGTACAAGAGGCTCACGGGAGAATATTACATACGTTTCCCCTCATAATTTCAGGTGCCTCATCAGTTCCTTGTTGAAGTTCTCCATGCGCCTGATGTTGCGGTTGCGCACGCTTATGCTCAACGAGACCAGCTCGTCGTACAGTTCCGAGACGACCCTCCCGAACGCCGTGTCGGGGGCTTGTTGGGTGTTCACGACCATGTTCAACCCTTTTTGCACCAACTGCACTTCGATGTCCGTCCCCGCAGGCATGGGGTCGCCGTCGAAATGAATCAGTCCGGGTTTTTCGCGGCGGATATGGATGTTCTTGCACCGGAACGTCTTGATCTTGTTGTTCTGCGACAACGTCCTGTTGAACAGCTGGACGGCAATCTGCGGGGCTTCGAGAACCGTGAAGGGTTCCATTATCGTCACGTCCATGAGCCCGTCCGCCATGGATGCGTGGGGGGCGATGTATGCGTTGTTGCCGTATTGCGAAGCGTTGGCACAGGCTATCAGGAACGCCTTGTATTTGGATGTTTCTCCCTCTATCTCAATCTCGTATGTATCCGGCTCGTATTTCAGTCCTTCGCGAAGCGTGTTCTCCAGGTAGGTCAGTATCCCGCGCTTCTCCGAATGGGCGAACTTGGAACTCACGAAGGCGTCGAACCCCATGCCGCATGTGCAGAAGAAGGGGACGCCGTTGATTTTCCCGTAATCCAGACACTCTATGTCGAAGCGGTTAAGCACCTTGATTGAGTCAAGCGGGTTCATCGGGATGCGCAAGTGGCGGGCCAGCCCGTTCCCCGAACCGCATGGGACGATGCCGAGCGCCGCGCGGGTATGCACAAGGGAACGGGCCACCTCGTTGACCGTCCCGTCGCCCCCGACGGCCACCACCGCGTCGCATCCTTCTTCTGCCAGCCCCCGCGCCAGCGAAGCGGCATGCCCGGCATGCTCCGTCCACGCCACCCGGTAGTTGAATTTGCCACAATCCAAATGGTGCGAAACCAGTTCCGGGATGTAGTCCTTTCCCTGAGTCCCGGATATGGGGTTTATAATGAAGGCGATGTTCTTCTTTGCCATGTCATTCCTTGAATCGGGAGGGCAAAGTTAAAGATAAATAATGAGAAATGCGACAATCTGCCTCGCGGCTTGCTATTATTCAGCCAAGGCGGGTCGGCACGTTCCGGGCAAGGAAACCGGCGTTATTGGCGGTTTCCCGCCGGAATCGGGAAACGCGGCCAGATTGCCCCGTGCCATTTTGTAGGCCGATTTGTTGTTCGTCTTATGTCGAAATGCTATCTTTGCACGGATTTCGAGCCATTTTTAAAGAAAAAAGACATGCCTGAAATATCCGTCCGCGGCCGGGAAATGCCGGAGTCTCCCATCCGCAAGCTGTCCCCGTTGGCTTTCGAGGCCAAGAAGAGGGGAATACACGTGTACCATTTGAACATCGGCCAGCCTGACTTGCCGACCCCCCGGGCGGCCTTAGAGGCCATCCGCCACATGGACAGGACGGTGTTGGAATACAGCCCGAGCCAGGGATACCTGAGTTATCGCGAAAAGCTGGTCGGATATTATGCCAGATACCATATCAACCTCACGGCGGACGACATCATCGTCACGTCCGGGGGGTCGGAGGCCGTGCTCTTCGCGTTCCTGTCGTGCCTGAATCCGGGCGATGAAATCATCGTCCCCGAGCCCGCATACGCCAATTACATGGCTTTCGCCATTTCGGCGGGGGCGGTCATCCGCACGATAGCCACCACGATAGACGAGGGCTTCTCGTTGCCGAAGGTGGAGAAGTTCGAGGAACTTATCAACGGACGCACCCGGGCCATCCTGATTTGCAACCCGAACAACCCCACGGGCTACCTCTACACGCGCCGCGAGATGAACCAGATACGCGATATGGTGAGGAAGTATGACCTGTACCTTTTCTCGGACGAAGTGTACCGCGAGTTCATTTACACCGGCTCGCCGTACATCTCCGCCTGCCATTTGGAAGGCATACAGAACAACGTGGTGCTGATAGACTCCGTATCCAAGCGGTATAGCGAGTGCGGCATACGCATCGGCGCGCTGATTACGAAGAACGTGGAGGTGCGCAAGGCCGTGATGAAGTTTTGCCAGGCCCGCCTGAGCCCTCCCCTGATAGGGCAGATTGCGGCGGAGGCGACGCTCGACGAGCCGGAGGAGTACGGGCGGGAGGTGTACGACGAGTACGTGGAGCGGCGCAAGTGCCTGATAGACGGGTTGAACCGCATACCCGGCGTTTATTCGCCCATCCCCATGGGAGCCTTTTATACCGTGGCCAAGCTCCCGGTGGACGACGCCGAGGATTTCTGCGCGTGGTGCCTGACGGACTTCGACTACGAGGGCGAGACGGTGATGATGGCGCCGGCGGCGGGCTTCTACACCACGCCCGGATCCGGCAAGGACGAGGTGCGCATAGCTTACGTGTTGAAGAAAGAAGACCTGACACGCGCGCTTTTCGTGTTGCGCAAGGCGTTGGAAGCTTACCCCGGGCGCGTGGCGGGATGATGCGGCGAGAGGGATGGACTTCAGCCTGTTCATAGCCCGGAGACTGTTCCGCGGGCGCGGCGGCTACAGGAAAGTGTCGCGCCCGGCCATAACGATAGCCACGTCCGGCGTAGCCGTCGGTTTGGCAGTGATGGTGGTTTCCGTGTGCGTGGTGATGGGGTTCAAGCACGAAATCAGTTCCAAGGTAACGGGATTCGGTTCCCACGTACAAGTGCTGAACTACGCTTCGGCCACGACGAATTCCCCGCAGCCCGTCGCCGTGCCGCTCTCACTGGTGAAGGAGGTGGAGGGAATGGACGGAGTGGCGCACGTGCAACGATTCTGCAACAAGGAGGGGATACTCAAGACGGATGCCGACTTCAAGGGCATCCTCTTGCACGGGGTGGGGGAGGATTTCGACGCTTCTTTCATGAAAGACAACATGGAAGAGGGGGTGTTCCCCTCGTTTTCCGACACGGCGGCTTCCAACCGGATCGTCATATCCCGCCGCGTGGCGGACGGGCTGCACCTAAAAGTCGGCTCGAAAGTGTTTGCCTATTTCTTCGAGAACACCGTGCGCACACGCCGTTTCACGGTGTGCGGCATCTATTGCACGCATCTGACAGAATTTGACGATGTCATGGTGTTCACCGACCTTTACACTTGCAAGCACCTGAACGCTTGGGACACCGACCGTTACAGCGGGATGGAAATCGCGGTGGAGGAACCGGGCCGCACGGAAGAGGTGGCCGGCGCGCTGGCCAAGCGGCTGAACCGGGAAACGGATGCCTACGGCGGTTCTTACGTGGCGATGACGATACGGGAGCTGTATCCCCAGATGTTCGCCTGGCTCGACCTCCTGAACGTCAACGTGTGGGTCATTCTGGCCTTGATGGTCTCCGTGGCCGGCTTCACAATGGTGTCCGGCCTGCTCATCATCATATTGGAACGGACGAACTTTATCGGGATAATGAAGGCGTTGGGTGCCTCCGACCGCGGCATACGCCATGTGTTCCTGTATTTTGCCGTGTTCGTCCTGGGGAGGGGGATGCTTTGGGGAAACCTGATAGGGACGGGCATGGTGACCCTTCAACGTTATACGGGACTGTTCCGCCTCGACGCGTCGGTGTATTACGTCGACGCGGTGCCGGTGCTTTTCAATGCCTGGTACGTGCTGGGCATCAACGCGGCCACGCTGTCGGTATGCGTCCTGTCGCTTGTCGTCCCGAGTTTTCTGGTCTCCCGCATCAGTCCGTCCAAATCCATCCGTTTCGACTGATTCCTTGTCCGGAAAAGTGGCGGAAACGTTTCCCTTTGTCGGCTTCCCCTTGTCGTTTCCCGCAGACCTGTTCCGGGGGGCTCATACGGAAAAGTGACAGATTGTCAAAATGTCATTCCGGATTCCCCGATTTCCGCGTTTTTCCGCCCCGCAGAGGAAGAGGACGGAAAAAACCGGTTCTCGCACGGTTTCGGGAAATCATTTCGTAAGCGAAAGGGCAAATCGGGCTTGCACCGTGCCGGGCGGGGAGGCGCGCCGTGCGCCCGTCGTGACGGGGCGTGCAAGCAAAATGGCGGATTCGCCTGACAATATGTCGGCAAAATCCTTACAAAGGCGGAGCGTCAAGGAGATGTTAAAAGACCGTTCACGGCAGGTCGCCACTCCGCTTGCGGGCGGTTTTTCCCGGAAAATGCCGAGATTCGAATCGCGGCGGCACGACGAAAAAAGTGTTTTGTCACGTCGTCC
>CAZGBV010000023.1:0-26040 GCA_964523985.1 uncultured Paraprevotella sp. | reverse complement strand
GCAGGACGAGGACGGTGAAGCTTCGGGGAAGCGGCTGAGCCGGGGCCGGAACGGCGCGACGGCACGCAGGTACGGATACCGAGAAAAGCCCCTTCCTGTCCCTTGCCTTGCACCGACACCCGTGAAGCCATCCAACGCTTACGGATTTTTCGTGTCTTATTTCGAATTGAGCAGGTAACGGAAGCGGACTTCTCAGTTGATGTGATAATCCATGTCCATGAAATTGTTTGCAATTGGCATATCCTGTCCCTTTCGTTTTTCTTTTCGCGAGCCGGATTTTCAGGCTTTCCTGCACTGCCGCTTGTGGTCGTCCCTTGTTCGAAGAAGATCTCAATGCCGGACAAATGGAGTTTGAAAGTCGCGGCCGATTTCATGAATGGCCTCATCTTTTGGTTTTCACCGTTGCCGCTTCAAGGATGTTCGCGAATCTTTCCTTGAAGCCCTACGCCTTTCCCTATATGGGGCATGTCAGCGATAGTCCCTGTCGTTTGTCCTCGGGGAGAGTTCCCGACACAGGTGAAGCAACGTGAACCGGTTCCCCCTTAGTTAATTTCTTCCCTGCGGTTTCGCTTTTCCGCACTTCGTCCGGTCTCTTGCACACGGGATGGAACTTGTCGATGTGCGGTTTACGATTGCGGCAGGCACACACATTTAAAAAGCCCTCCTCCCTCGGGGCGGGGGAGGAGGGCTTCGAATTCAGCCCGGCTTTGGGGAGGCTGGATTATCCGTTCACTTTCTTCATGTGGGCAATCAAGTCCAGCACCTTGTTGGAATAGCCGATTTCGTTGTCGTACCAGGCGATAACCTTTACGAAAGTATCCGTCAGGGCGATACCGGCCTTGGCATCGAAGATGGAAGTGCGGGGGTCGCCCAAGAAGTCGGAAGAAACCACGGCATCCTCGGTGTAGCCCAGCACGCCTTTCAGTTCGCCTTCGGAGGCGGCTTTCATGGCTTCACAGATTTCAGCATACTTGGCCGGCTTTGCCAGATTGGCGGTAAGGTCAACGACGGAAACGTCTAACGTCGGGACGCGCATGGACATACCCGTCAGCTTGCCGTTCAGTTCGGGAATCACCTTGCCGACGGCCTTTGCGGCGCCGGTGGAGGACGGGATGATGTTGCCGGAAGCGGCGCGGCCTCCACGCCAGTCCTTCATGGAAGGGCCGTCGACGGTCTTCTGGGTGGCGGTTGTAGAGTGCACGGTGGTCATCAAGCCATCCGTGATGCCCCAGTTGTCGTGCAACACCTTGGCGATGGGAGCCAAGCAGTTGGTCGTGCAGGAAGCGTTGGAGACGAACTGGGTGCCCTTGACGTATTTGTCGAGGTTCACGCCGCAGACGAACATCGGGGTGGCATCCTTCGAAGGAGCTGACATCACCACGTACTTGGCTCCTGCCTCGATGTGGGCCTTGGCCTTCTCCTGCGTCAGGAACAGGCCCGTGGACTCGACCACGTATTCAGCCCCCACTTCGCCCCACTTCAAGTCGGCCGGGTTGCGCTCCGCCGTCACGCGGATTTCCTTTCCGTTCACAATCAGCTTGCTATGTTCCACATCGGCTTCGATAGTGCCTTGGAAGAGGCCGTGCATGGTGTCATATTTCAGCATATATGCCAGATAATCCACTGCACAAAGGTCGTTGATGCCTACGATTTGGATGTCGCTTCTGTCCTGAGCGGCGCGGAACACGAAACGACCGATACGGCCAAACCCATTAATACCTACTTTAATCATTTTGCTTTGTCTTTAAATAAAGGTTCAACTATAAGATTGTTTAACTCTTTTCTACCTTTCTGTCGGCAGGCATTCCAAAATGCCGCCCTCTCTTCGCCCGTGCATTGCAAAATTACAAAATTCTTCGGGAAAAAGAACATAAAGGAGAGAAAAAATCAGAAGGAGCGGAAATACAACGAAGTGTTTCCCGTGCGAAGTTCCAAATGTCCGCCGCCGAGCCGCAGGACTTTAAACACCACGTCTTCCGACGGTATGCCGAATTCATTCAGTTTTCCCGTGTCCGCCTCGTGTGACTGGTTGCCTTTCATCCTGAAATCGTACATGCGCAAGGTGGCGGCATCCTCGTCGTAATCATACCGGCACACGTAAGTTCCGTATCCGTTCCCGCCCAAGTCGCGCACCTCGGCTAAGCCGAGCTGGAACGCCCAGAAGAGGCGATTGCACTCCCGGCTCTCTCCCGTCGTCCCGTCCTCTATCCGTTCCTGCTTCCAATACCCTTCCAAGTCGGGGTGTTCCGGAGCCTTGTCCGTGCAGGACAGGAAAGCCGGGACAGCCATGCAGAAACATATCCATTTGGAAACCAAACGCCTCATCTTATACATATACCCTCCTTTCTTATGGTTATCATGCCCCCGACGCTGTCGCCGAGGTAGTCGCCGCAGTCCGCCGCCGCCGCGATGGAGAAATGCCAGCCGGACAAGGCTTTCGGCGAATACGTCGCCTCGTAAAGCGAACTGAACTGCTTGCATATCTTGTCTAACGGGTTGGAGTATGTGCCCCAGTGGAGCACGTAAGACATCAGCACGCGGTAGCCCCACTCGTCGGACGGCGTGCCGCTGAAAGCCCAATGGTTGGCACGCACCCGGTTGCTCCGGAAAAAGAGGTTGCCGTCCTTGTTGTAAATGGGGCCGGGCAACAGCGGGTTGCTGACTCCCATCCCGAAATGCTGCCATGACTGGTAGAAGAAGTTGTTGTAGTAGTCGTCCCCCGCGCTCACCTGCATCCCTGAGAAGGCGGCATCCGGGAAACGCTCGTCGCCGTCGTACAGGATAGGGCCTGTCTGGTCTTTCGTGGCCAGTCCCTCCCACAGCAAAGTGCTGACCCATCGGTTTTGCGGCAAGGAAACTTCGATGCCCAGATGGCCGTCCTTCCAACGCCCGTACTGGAGGAACATCTGCGAATGGTCGTCGAAGAAATGCTCGTAATAAGCGCGGAACTTCCAGTCGCGCCAATGGTAATTCAGCGCGAAGTTCCAGCTCCCCAGATGGTTGCCTTCCACGTTCACTTGGTCGCCCCATACTGTGTCTTCACCTCCGGCCTTGGCCAGGAACACCTTGACGTAGTTCTTCAGCCCGTGCGGCATCTTGTACACCGACTCTTCCCATTCGCCGTCCGCCAGCTTGGTGAATTTGTGTTGCTTGCCTCCGAACTGTGCCGACATCAGTATGCCGAGTTCGGCTTCGAGGGGAAACTTCTCCTTGTTTCCCACCTTGAACATCAGTTCCTTGCTGTGGTAAAGGATGTCTTCCACGTAGGTCTGGTGGTTTGCTCCCGCGAAATTGCGCTGCCAGCGGTCGTCGGCGAAGCGCCCGTAGGCGATGTAGCCTTTGAAGGCGAACCATCCTTTCGTCCCCGGCACGGTGTAATAATCTGCTATTTCCGCCCTCATCTGGGGAATCGGACGTGCGTTGTTCCCGTCCACCATACCACCGCTGCTCAGCAACGGGTTCTTTCCCAACGGGCCTCGCTCCTTGCTCCCGATGCTCAAATTGAGGATTTTCCACGAGATGTCGGCGTATGCTTGTTGCACGATGAACCTGGACGGGCTGTTCGCGGCGGCGGCCAAGTCCAGTCCCGCTCCCACTTTCCATCCATGGCTGAATGATTTGCGATAGGCAATCCCCGTGCGCAGATAGGTGCTGTTCGGTTCCTGGCTCGACAGGCCGTTGCGGTTGGCGGTGAACCACAACGGCGCGAAATCCCCGGAACTGACGTTCGCGGAGGTCTCGACCTGATAAGTCAACATCGGTTCCTCCTGAGCCGATGCCCAAACCGGAAACATTATCATGCCACCTGCGACAATTCCAATACTTTTCACGAAATTCATAAAACCCGATTAACTCGTTAAACCGTTCTTCCCTGTCCAATCACATTGCGCAAAGTCCATACGTTTCGACTGCCCCCGTCCGACACAGGAACAGGGCGGGAAGCAAGAGGCACGGCCTCGACCCGGGAGCGACTGCATGCTCCGTAAACGCAGTGCCGCCCCCGTCACGACATCCGCCGCCGTCTCTCCGTGCGTCACAGGCGAGAATAACGGCATCCGCCGTAGGCACGTAGCCTTTTGTCGAAGGTTCTTCACTAATCATCTGTCCTCATTAATGTATAAAAGGAGATGGCCGCGCGGCACGTGCCATCCCCCGACTGCACTTTTCCGGGAGACTATTCCCATTCTATCGTCGAAGGCGGTTTGGAAGAGATGTCGTAGCATACGCGGTTCACTCCCTTCACCTTGTTTATTATGTCGTTGCTCACTTTCGCCAGGAAATCGTAAGGCAGGTGCGCCCAGTCGGCCGTCATTGCGTCCGTGCTGGTCACGGCGCGCAAGGCCACGGCGCGTTCATAGGTACGCTCGTCCCCCATTACGCCTACGCTCCTCACGGGCAACAGTACTGCACCGGCCTGCCAGACGCTGTCGTACAATCCCCACTCCCTCAATGCCCTGATGAAGATGTCGTCGGCATCCTGCAACACACGTACCTTTTCCGGTGTCACGTCGCCGAGGATGCGGATGGCCAGTCCGGGGCCGGGGAACGGATGGCGGGCAATCAGGCGCTCCGGCATTCCCAACCGGTGTCCCACGCGGCGCACCTCGTCCTTGAACAGCCATTTCAGCGGTTCGCAGAGCCGCAGGTGCATCTCCTCGGGCAACCCTCCCACGTTATGATGGCTCTTGATGGTTTTCCCCGCGATGTTCAGGCTTTCGATGCGGTCGGGGTATATCGTTCCCTGCGCCAGCCACTTGGCATCGGTTATCTTCCGTGCCTCCGTGTCGAACACTTCTATGAAGTCGCGGCCGATAATCTTGCGTTTCTGTTCCGGGTCGGTCACTCCCTCCAAGTCCTTGAAGAATTTCGCACTGGCATCCACGCCGATAACGTTGAGCCCCAGACACTCGTAGTCGTGCAACACGTTCCGGAACTCGTTCTTGCGTAACATCCCGTGGTTCACGAAGATGCAGGTCAGGTTCTTCCCGACGGCCTTGTTCAGCAACACGGCGGCCACGGAAGAGTCCACGCCGCCGCTCAAACCGAGAATCACGCGGTCGCCTCCCAATTGCGCCTTTAGCCCGGCCACGGTGGTGTCCACGAAAGATGCCGCGCTCCAGTCCTGACGGCTGCCGCAAATGTCCACCACGAAGTTCTTCAGCAACAGCGTCCCCTGCGTTGTGTGGAACACCTCAGGGTGGAACTGCACCCCCCATAGCGGCTCCCCTGCGGCTTGGTAGGCGGCGTTCTCCACTTCGGCGGTGGAAGCTATGGCCTTGAAGCCGGCGGGCAACCCCGTGATGGTGTCCCCGTGGCTCATCCACACTTGGGAACGTTCCTCGAATCCCTTGAACAAGGGGTTTTCCTTGTCGAACCACGTCAGGTTGGCGCGCCCGTATTCGCGCGTTCCGGCCGGCTCCACGTTCCCGCCCGACGCTTGGCACATGAGCTGCGCCCCGTAGCAAATGCCCAATATCGGGTATTTGCCGCGTATCCCGTCCAAGTCAACTTTAAAAGCCCTCTCGTCGTACACGCTGTAAGGCGAGCCGCTTAAGATTACGCCGGCTACCGACGGGTCTTCCCGCGGGAACTTGTCGTAAGGCAAAATCTCGCAGAAAGTGTCCAGTTCCCGTACACGCCGTCCGATAAGTTGCGTCGTCTGCGAACCGAAATCAAGGATGACGATTTTCTGTTGCATAAAAGATTTCTCACTGGATTTCACGTGCAAAAGTACGACAAATAGTCGAGATTAACAACATTCTCCCGTCAAGAAATCCCCGGCCTTTTCCAGCGTGTCACGCTTCCCCACGTCCAGTATCCTCAGGTCGGGGGCGAGATAAGCGTAAATCGGCTCACGGTGGCATACAGAAAGGTAAAAGTCTATCACGGAAAACTTGTCCGGCCACGCACGGAAGTAAGGGAACAGGCGCGGAGAGAAGAGATGCACGCCGGCAAAGGCGTATTTCCGGTACGCCGCGACGTCAAGCCTTTCGTGAGGCGACTTCACCTCCCCCGTCTTGACGTTCGTCCAGCCTGCCAGCCTGTTTCCCTCGTCAAATAGCAGGTAGCGTTGTGTCGGGCGTTCGCTCACGAGCAACACGGCCGCCGCGTCGTGCCCGTGCCGGTAGAACTCCCGCAAGTCCACGTTGCTCAATATGTCCACGTTGTGTATCAGGAACGGGCGTTCCTCCTCCCCGTCCCTTGACAATAAGGGCATGGCCTTCTTGATGCCTCCCCCCGTGTCCAGGAGTTTCCCGCTCTCGTCGCTGAAACGGACTTCCGCGCCGAAAGCATCATGTTCTTTCACGAACCGGACGATTTGGTCGGCAAAATGGTGCACGTTAATCACGATGTCCGTGTACCCGGAAGCCGCCAGCTTGCGAATCAATATCTCCAACAATGGTTTTCCTCCCACGCGGACAAGTGCCTTGGGCATCGTGTCCGTCAGGGGTTTCAGGCGGGTTCCCAGCCCCGCCGCAAAAATCATGGCTTTCATGACTGCAAAGGTAGTGGAAAATAATGGGAAAAAGCAATGGACGGGTTAATGTCGTGGAACGGAAACCGGGTGCTATCTCCCCGTGAGGAAGGACAAGAAACGGCGTTTTCCGTCGGCTCTTGTTGCGTCGTGTAACCCGTCCGGGGCGATGCGAAAGGCGCAAGGGGCTATTGTCGCGGTATTTTCGTAGCCGCGCGGGAGGCTTGCAGGGTCTTTCCTACAGCAGGCCGGTTTCTTCCATCATCTTACGGTAAAAGGCGGCTTTCCTTTCCATTTTCATGGGATAGGCGCGCGAACCGGACGGCATACGGTAGAGCCGCAACCCGCGCCCCTCCACCGTGAACGGGATTGACTCCCCGACCCGCGGCGGCGACATGTGGAATGCGTCGCATAACGTGCAGGCCGCTTTCCCACCGGTGGCGGCGACGGCGATGCAACGGGGGATTTGCGCGAGCAACCGGGGCAAATCGACCGGGGCGACGACTTCCAGAAACTTGTCCGAGGCGTTGCCCTGAAGGCGGCGGACGGCGGAGGCCGTGTCGTACAAGGCGATTCCCTTGTCGAGAAGGAACTCCATGATGGCTTCCCGCTTGAACCGCCCGTCCTCTTCGTCCACGAACCAATTCTTGTCGCCGCGGAACACGTATCCCATGATGCGCCAGGTGTCGTTGGCGAAGTTCGGGTAGTAGAAATCCATGCACCAGCGTTTTTCGGGCGGAGGGAAACTGCCCAGCATCAGCAGGCGTGCGTGAGGCGGCAGGAACGGCCGCAAGGGATGCTTTTCTACCGGGGTAGGGATGTATGGTTCCATGTGCGTTCCTTATCCTTGGTGTCAGGCCGCGCGGGAAGACTGTCCGGGGGAACATGTCCCGTTCCGCGCGACCCGCGGTCTTGTCTTACAGTTTCCCCAGTATTTTGTCCATGACCCAATTCACCGGCGTGGCACTCACGCTGTCGCAGGTGCATGTCGCCTGTTTCTGCAAGTGCTCCACGATGTTGTGTATCAGTGGAAGTTGTACGTGGTCGGGGTTCGGGATGGCGAATTCCTCGCGCCCGCGCTCCGTGTGCAGGGCTATGGGGTCGTATGTGAACACCGAGAAACAGACCTGCCCCTTGTCGCCGATGATTTCTATGCGGTCTGTCTTGGCCGATTCGTGTGCCACGAAGCACCACGACCCAGAGCCGGGCGTGCCGTCGGGAAACTGGAAGCAGGCACTCACGTTGTCTTCCGTCTCGTACAGCCCTTCCCGGTTGGAACAGTAACCCTGCGCCTTGACGATGGGGCCGAAAAGTTGCTGGAGCAAGTCCAGCTGGTGCGGGGCGAGGTCGTAGAAATAACCTCCTCCCGCGATGTCGCGCTGCACGCGCCAAGGCAACTCCCGCCTGTTATAGTCCAAGTCGCGCGGCGGGACGGCGAAACGTATCTGCACGTTGAGCACCCGCCCGATGATGCCGCCCCGCACCAGTTCCTTCACCTTGGCGAAGTAGGGCAGGTAACGCCGGTAGTAAGCCACGAAGCAGGACACGCCCGTTTGCTGGGAGATGCGGTTGATGCGGCAACATTCCTCGTAGCTCACCGCGAGGGGCTTCTCCACGTATGCCGGCTTCCCGGCTTTCATGGCCATGATGGCGTAGGTGGCGTGCGAGGAGGGAGGCGTGGCGATATATACCGCGTTCACGTCGGGATCGTCCACCAGTTCTTGCGCGTCGGTGTACCATTTTGGGATGCCGTGCCTTTCGGCGTAAGAACGTGCCTTTTCCTTGTTGCGGCTCATGACAGCCTCTATCCGGGAGCCGGGCACGAGGCTGAAGGCCGGCCCGCTTTTCTTTTCCGTCACTTCCCCGCATCCGATGAATCCCCATTTGATGATTGTTTCCGCGTCCATGTCAGTGCAAAGAATATTGAAACTTCGCGCAAAGGTAAGAAAAAGGAGGCATATTCCGGCGGGACGGTAGGGGAAAGTTTGTGCGGGGCGGGCGGTGCCGTTCCCCCGCGAGTATAAAAAATGTTATACTGTCACGGTGGTACGGAAAAATGTGGTAATTTTGTCTTTGGAAAGGACGTTAAAGATTACAGGTTCGATTATGGAAGATAAGAAGGATAAGGAAGGAGGGTTGTTCAAAAGCCGCAGTTACCTGAGCTGTCTGGACGAGGGGCTGAAATTGCCCACGCGGCACATCCTGCCTTTGTTGAGGTTCTTGTGTCCGTCGCTTGTTGCCGGCGCGGTAGTGGCGGGGATGTGGGGCGTGTTTTTCAACCGGATGTCCGTGGCGTTGGCGCAATCGGCGGCGGCGAGCGGGTCGGCCGCGCTTCCTTTTCCCCTGTCTGTCTTTTTGATATTGGCCGTGCTTTCCTTGTTGGCCAGTAGCTTTTACACGGGGAACGTGATAACGGCCGTCTCGCGTTTTGCCGGGAAGGGCGCTTGGCCCGTGTTGCGGTTCCGGGAGGCCGGGCGGGGGATATTCCACGCTTCCGTGCGGGCTTTGGCGTGCGCCGTGGCATACTTCGTGCCTTCCTTCTTGCTCGTCGTGTGCGCGGCCTTGTGGCCGGAAGCGGGCGGCGTGTGGGCGGTCGTGGTTTCGTGCGTCCTGCCGTTCGCGCTGGGAGTGCCCTATTGCATGGTGGCCATGGACTATATGCTGGGCGGGGGCGGAAGCTTCAGGCATAGCTTGAAGCGCCTGAAAGACGGCTACCGCCACTGGGGAGCCTTTTTCATCATCCTGTTCTGCGGAGGCCTCGTCACGGGGGTGCTTTCCGCAGTGGGCTGGCTGCCCGCCGGCATCCTTGCCTGTGCCGGCCATGCTTCCCTGACGAGCGTGTTGGAAGGAGATGCCACGGATCTTCCCTCATACGTCCCGGCCTTAATCGTATGTTTCTTCATGTTGGCTTCGGTGATAGCGAACGTGTCCGGCTGGCTCACGCTGTTCCCTCTGTCGTACCTGTATGGCTCGGTGGAAGCGCGGAAACGCGAGAAAGCTTCCTTCGAAGAGGAGGAGCGCCGTCTGAGTGACTTGCGGTAGTTCCCCCGTAACCGTCCGAAACAAGCCGCCTTGCCAGGGCGGGAAAAGTTTCAGGTATTTCATTAGTCGTAGGGTAGGGGATGCCGCGACATGGCGAACCGGATGTTCCCCGCTCAAAGTCGGACACGGCTTTCCGACCGCAAATTTCGCAATCGGGAACGACATACGGAATAAGCAATCTTCAGGATTGTCGTTTTTATGCGCACAAAGGCGACGGCTTGTCCCGTGTCCGGCCGGCTTTCCCGGCACGTTTCACTCCGGAATACACGAACCGGAGCGATGCCGCGGCGGCGTGTCCGCGCTCCGTTCCCGCGGGAATACCGTCAGTTGAAGAAATTCCACGAAAGCCCGAAACGGATGCTCATCGGGTTGATGGGGTAGTGGGGCACGAGGAAGGCGTTCTTGTTTCCCGTCCCGGCATTCACGTGGTTCGCGTTGATGTAGAAGCGGCAGTGCTTCAGGAAGAAGTTGACATAGGCGTTGCAGACGGGATAGTTGCCCAGCTTTATCCGCGTCTCGGGCGACTGCACCGTGAATTGTTGGATGATGGGGGCGTAGTCCGGCGCGTAATATTCCGTGAAATAACGGACATCGCCTCCTAACTGCACGCGCAGCACCTTGGCGATGTGGAACACGATGTAAAGGTTGCTGTAGGCGGAAAGGTCTGGCAAGGGAAGGATGTCCTGGTTGCCGGACTTTTGGTAAACCACCTCGTTTTCCCAGTGCAGGATGCCCAGCTTGAAGTTCTGGTTGAGGCGTGCGCTGAACACTTGCAAGTTGCCGTCGTGTTGCTTGACGGAAATGCGGTTGCCGTAGCCTGAGGGGTGCCCTTCCTCGTCTTCCTCGTTTCCGTAAGGCACTTTGTCCGTGGCGAAGTAAGCATAATTCTTGATGTTTTCCACTCCCACGGTGAGGGTCGTTCCCGTGCGCTTCAGGGAAAGCGACCCTTCTATCCTCGTGCGGAATTCCTTGCTCATGTCGTTGTCCCACCATGCGAACTGGGAATGGTAGTGGCGCATGTAGAAACTCGGGTTCAGGTTCTTGACGAAAGCGCGGGCCACCAGTTGCACCGTGTCCTTGAACAGCCGGAAGTTCAGGTCGCCCCGGCCTTCCACGTCGAATTGCCCGATGTCCTCGCCCAGTAGCGTCACTTCTCCCGTCACGTCGTAGTGCAGGGTCTTCCCCTCCCGCTTGCTCAGTTCGCCTCCCACCGAGAGGTTGCTTTCCGAATAGCTCCCTATGAATTGGTTCCCGCCGTTCAGTTCAGGCATGGTGTAATGGCGGTATTCATGGGCCGCGAAGGCCGTGAGGCCGGCCTTCGCCCATTTGTTGAAGCCTTCGCGCAAGGCTATCCCCAGGGTGTTCTGGATGGAGTAGCCTCGCGTGCGGTCGCTCATGTCGTTGGGGTCGCCGTAAAAGAGGTCGGCGTAATAGTTCTCGGGCGTGTTGCGGGAATATGCCGTGTGCTTGGCGTTCCGGATGCGCAGGGTGTGGATGAAGCTGGTCACCGGTATGAATTCCTGCGGGGGCTGGTTCTTGGCCATGAAGTCGTCGCGCAGGGAGTCCATTACGGCATGGCGGTATGCGGTGTCCGCCTTCTGGTACACGGTGAGCAGGCTGTCGCGGAGCCCTTTCAGCAACGCGGAGTCGGCGGGCATCACCGGGCGGAGCGAGTCCGGCAGCTCGATGTCTTTATGGAATCCCACGTTGTAGCGGTGAGTGAGGAAGTAAGTCTGGTCCTCGTTGCGGTTCCAGTTTTCCGACAGGATGGTAGGGATGTCCTTCGTGCCGTAAGAACGGGTGAACTGTTCCGGGTGCGTGATGTAGCCGTCGTCCTCGATGCCTCCGTTCTCTCCCAGCCTCATGTGGTTCACGCTAATCCACGCGTGCATGTTGTAGCTTTCGCCGAGATAGTAGCCGTAGAGCGAGCCGTTGAAGAGCGACGTGGCCTGACTGTTGTAGTATCCGCGCCCGTACAGGTAGTCGAATTTGAACCCGAAGCCGCTTATCTTGTTGACGTTGCTGGCGAAATAAGCCCTCAGGCGGTCTTCACCGTTCTGCCTGTTGCCGCAGGAGTGGTAAGACAGGTTGGTGATGGGGCTCAGCGTGTTGGTGAATTGGAATTCATCCACCGGGGTGTAGAAATAGTCGAAAGGGTCGGCGAAGATGAAGTTGCTGTAGGGCTTGCGGTCGAAGAAGAGGCGGGAGAGGCGGGGGGAGCCAAGGTTTCCCAGGAAGTTGTACTGTCCCGTGGGGCCGTTCGTCAGGTTGAAGTTCTGGAAGTTGTCGGGCAGCGTGTCCACGTCCACGGGAATGATGTCGCCGAAGCGTCCGTTTATTTTCCAGGCGTACGAGCCTATGGGGTAGATTTTCTCTTCGGCCTCCGTCGTGTCGCGTCCCCACGTGTACGAGCCGTAGTCGTCGCCGACGGGGTTGCCGTAGGCATCCACGGCTACAGGGTTGCCATAAGCGTCCACGGCGACGGGATTTCCCTGGGCATCCACGGGATTGCCGTAGGCGTCCGTGCCGTAAACCGTGTTTCTGACGGGTGCCTGCGCCATGACGGGGAACGCCGCGCACAGGCAAACGTACAGGAGAAAAGCAAGTTTCAGTCTCATTGCGGGTGCAAAGATAGTGAAAGGCGGGTGCAGAGGCAAACGAAAGACGAAGTTTTTCAAGTCCCGTCCCGTCGGCCGACGGCATCCTGCCCCGTGCCGGTGGAGGCGGCAGGGGAAAGGGGAACGCGCCTCCTCCGGGCTTTCCCGTCCGCCCCCGTGGCGGCTTAGTCCTCCGCGCGGACGATTTCCATCCCCTTGCGCAAGGCAGCCTCGTTCATCGGGATGAGGTGGTGGTGGCGTTCGGGAAGCGTCTTGCGGAGCGCACGGAGCACGTTTTCTACCTCCACCAGCGGGCGCACCTTCAGCAGTCCTCCCAAGACTATCATGTTGAATGCCTTGGCCGCTTTCATCTCGGCCGCCGCGTCCATGGCGTCGATGCGGTAGACGGCAACGTCGGCTCGCGCGGGCGGGGTGCCGATGCCGTACCCGTCGTAAATCAGCGTCCCGCCCGGCTTGACGCTCTGTTCGAACTTTTCAAGCGAAGGCTGGTTCAGGATGACGGCCGTGTCGAACTTGCTCAGTATGGGCGACGATATCTTTTCGTCGCTGACGATTACGGTGACATTCGCCGTGCCGCCGCGCTGTTCCGGGCCGTAGGAGGGCATCCACGTCACTTCCTTGCCTTCCACCATGGCTGCGTAGGCCAGTATCTTTCCCATGGAAAGCACGCCTTGGCCGCCGAAGCCGGCTATGATGATTTCTTCTTTCATGACAACTTGGCCGTTTGGGGTGAACCGTTTGCCGCCGCGGTGTCTTTCAGGTCGCCGAGCGGGTAGTATTTGAACATGTTTTCTTCCATCCATTGGTTGGCCTTCTCCGGGGACAGCTTCCAGCCCGCGTTGCAGGTGGACACCACCTCCACCAGGCTGGCGCCTTTCCCGTGCATGCAGTTCTCGAAGGCTCTCCGTATGGCTTTCTTCGTCCTCCTGATAGAGGCCACGGTGTGGACGGCTTGGCGCGTGACGTAGCACGTACCCTCCAGCGAGGCGGCGATTTCGGTAATCTTCAACGGGTAGCCGTGCAGGTCGGCCACGCGCCCGTATGGGCACGTGGAGGTCTTCATCCCCATTAGCGTGGTGGGAGCCATTTGCCCGCCCGTCATGCCGTAGATGGCGTTGTTGATGAAGATGACGGCGATGTGTTCCCCCCTGTTCAGGGCATGGATGCTTTCTGCCGTGCCGATGCACGCCAAGTCGCCGTCGCCCTGATAGGTGAACACCAGCCGGTCGGGCCACAGGCGCTTTATGGCACTGGCCACGGCGGGGGCACGCCCGTGGGCGGCTTCCACCCAGTCCACGTCTATGTAATTGTAGGCGAACACGGCACACCCCACGGGCGAGATGGCCACGGTCTTCTCCTCCATCCCCATTTCTTCGATGACTTCCGCCACCAGCTTGTGCACTACCCCGTGGCTGCACCCCGGGCAGTAGTGCATCGGCGTGTCGTTGAGTAGCTTGGGCTTCTTATATACCAGGTTCTCCGGTCGTATGATTTCTTCTTCTGTCATGGTTTGAACGGTTAAAACAAGAAACGCAGAAAGAATTCGATGATTTTGAGGCACATCCCGATGCCGATGACGGCCAGTCCCGTCAGCCTGTCGTCCGGGCGGGCGAAATAAAGGACGAGGCCTGCCGCGGCGCATAGCATGAAAGCCACGTTCAGCACGCTCCTCGCTTTCCGCACGGACAGCCCTTTCTTCTTGGAACGTTCCTTGCGGGCGGTTTCTTCTATCAGCCTTTCAATCTCTTCGCGGTTCATGGCATTTTATCGATGAGTTTCTCTTTCAGCGCCTGTATCACTTCGTCGGGGGTGGGCACCACGCCGCCCATGCGGCCGTAGTGGACTACCGGAACCCGCCCGCCGGCGGCCAGCAGGATGTCTTCCACCATCTGCCCGGCATTGATTTCAAAGCTCATGATTCCCCTGACCCGGCGGCTCTGGCGGGCGATTTCGGCGGACGGGAAAGGCCATAGGGTGACGGGGCGTAGCAGGCCGGCCTTGATGCCCTCGGCGCGGCATGTCTCGATGGCTTTCTGCCCGATGCGGGCGGCGGAGCCGAAAGCAACGATCAGATATTCCGCATCGTCGCAGAGGATGGACTCGAAGCGCACTTCCTTTTCCTTGATTTCCGCGTACTTGTCCTGCAGGTGCAGGTTCCTCCGTTCCATGCTCGTGCAGTCAAGGTCGAGCGACGTGAGGATGTTGGGGTGTCTCCCCCCGCTCCGCCCGACGGTCGCCCAAGGGCATTTCCGGCGTATCTCCTCTTCCGTGCGGCGCGGCTTGAAGGGAGGAAGCGCCAGCTTCTCCATCATTTGTCCTATCACGCCGTCGCTCAGTATCATGGCCGGGTTGCGGTATTTGAACGAGAGCTCGAAGGCCAAGTCCACGAAGTCGGCCATTTCCTGCACCGAGGCCGGGGCCAGGACGATAACGTTGTAGTCGCCGTTCCCGCCTCCGCGCGTGGCCTGGAAGTAGTCGGACTGGCTGGGCTGTATGGTGCCCAGCCCGGGGCCGCCGCGCTGCACGTTGACAATCAGTCCGGGTATTTCCGCCCCGGCCATGTAGGCGATGCCTTCCTGCATCAGGGCCACGCCCGGGCTCGAGGATGACGTCATGGCGTGCTTGCCCGCCGCGCCGGCGCCGTATACCATGTTTATCGAAGCCAGTTCGCTCTCGGCCTGCAACACCACCATCCCCGTCGATTCCCACGGCTTCTCGAAGGCCAGCGTCTCCAATATCTCGGACTGGGGAGTGATGGGGTAGCCGAAGTAGCCGTCGCAGCCACAGCGTATCGCCGCGTGGGCAATGGCTTCGTTGCCTTTCATCAATACGACTTCTTTTCCTGCCATGGCTTTCATCCTTCCTTTTTTTTGTAGACGGTAATGCATCCGTCCGGGCAGACCACGCCGCACGAGGCGCACCCGTTGCACGAGTCCTTCCGCGTTTGTCCGGCATAATGATACCCTTTCTTGTTTACTTTCTTCTCCGTGAGCGCCAGCACGTGCAACGGGCAAGCCGCCACGCACAGGTTACAACCCTTGCAACGTTCGCGGTCTACTACAATCACGCCTCTGAAATTCCCCATGATGCTCCGATGCTTAAGATTAAGGTGTCTTGTTACGGGTTATAGTAATCCTTGTGATAAAACTCTATGATGTCCGCCAGCATCCGGCGTGCTTCGGCGGCCGGACTGTCCGGACTGATGTCCGCGGCCTCGGAATAGCAGTTCATCGCTTGCGCGAAATCCCCGCGTTTGCGGTAGGCGTTGCCCAAAAGGTAGTAAAGCCGGGCGCAGGGGGCGGCTTGGATCTGCCCTTCCAGCCGCAGGATAGCTTCGTCTGTCCGCCCCTCGCGTAACATTTTGTCTATTTCGTTTTGTATGTCCATCCTTGTCGGTGTTCATGCTTTTCGTAAAGATAATTCAGATTTGCCGAAACGGTTTGGAAAGTCGTAATTCGAAAGACTTTTAAGTGTTTGAAACGGCCTTTCGGGATGATTGCTCTTAGCTAACAGTCTGAATGTCAAATATGGCCGTTTTCTGCCGTTTTCGTTGTAAGTGAAACTATGGAGGCTGTTCGAAACGCAATTTTTTTGCGCATATTTCTTTTTTTTGTGCCAATTTCGTGCCGATTGCACAAATGGCGGCAAAAGTGTGTAAATTTGACATTTGTCCACGAAAATAGGCTTTTCCCGCGCTTTTTGTCAGATGGCGCAATTCCGGGGTCGACGGTGCTTTGTTCCCCCTTCGCGGTGTCCGGGTAAGCCTTGGGGTGCACTCCGGCCCGCTCGCGTTCGTGCGGCGTGGTTCCGGGACGGGATTTCACCGGACAGTGGTATGTCCGGTCGCTTCTTCCGGACATCGCGGCCCGCACCCGAAAGCGGCAGGGCGGGAATGGCCCGGCATCCCCCGGGAAGCGTGTTGTCATCTTGTCGCGGAAAATCATCTTCCGTTGTCTTTCTGCAAGGAAAAACGAGATTCCGCTAACCGGCACCCGATGAAAAAAGTTCAATCCAGGAAGAAATCGGGGCGGTTTCGGACACATATTTTTGCAGTACGGCCTCGTTTTTCACATACTTTAAGCAAAACGGTGCGATTTTGTGCCGAGAAAAATTTTCGGATGACGTGACAAAACACTTTTTTCGTCACGTCGTCGCGATTCGAATCTCGGGTAATTGCCGGAAGAGTCGGCTGAAAGAGGGAAAAGGGACTGCCCCGGAGGCCTTTCCTTCTTCTATTTGACGCGCCGCCGCATACAAGACCAGAAAGGCGGTTTGTCACGAAAAACCGCCTTTCGCTTGCGCGTATTCCCGTTTAAGCACGTGATTCTCAATTTCGTCCGGCACGGTGTAAGTGTTTCCGCCTTCCTGCTCGCAAAATGATTTCCCGTCGCCGCGCGAGAATCGGTTTTTTCCGGCCGCTTCCCGACCCGCCCCCAAACGGGCGATTTTTTGGCGTGCCTGAAATGACAAATTGACAAATTGACATTTTGTCGTTTCCCGAAGGTCGTCCTTGGGTGCCTGCTTCGGGAAATCACCGGGCCGTCTTGCCCCGGACGCTTTTATGGGTGCTTCCATCCCCTCCAAAGGTGCGGGCGGTGGTTCCGAAGGACGCATGAAGGAAAGTGGGGCGGGGCAAGTTCCAGTATGCTGAGGGCACGCGGCTGTCGGGCTTTACCTTGCTTCCGCCCCCGCGTTCCCGCCTCGCCGCATGGAATGTGCCTTTTTCCTTTGTCTTTTGCCGGCTTTGTGTTACCTTTGCCGGATAAAAGCGGAGACGCGCATGGGCGGAAAGATAGATTGCATTTTGGGCTTCCTGAAGGACGTGGCGGCACACAACGACAGGGAGTGGTTCGCGGGAAACAAGGGACGGTACGAGGAGGCACGCGGGTTTTTCGAGGAGATGGTGCAGGTGTTGATACACCGCCTCGCGGCGTTCGACGGCAGCGTGGCGCACCTCGCGGTGAAGGATTGCACATACCGCTTCTACCGCGACACCCGTTTTTCGGAAGACAAGTCGCCTTACAAGCTTCATTTCGGGGCTTATGTCAGCGCGCGGGGGAAGAAGTCATGGCACGGCGGCTATTATCTCCACCTCCAGCCCGGCCGATGCCTGTTGGCCGGTGGGGCGTGGTGCCTGCCTTCCCCGATCCTGAAAGCCGTGCGCCGCTCCATCGTGGACGAGGCGGACGAATTCCGCTCCATCGTGGAGGCGGCGGATTTCAAGGCGGCGTTTCCCGTCATCGGCGAGGCGCGCCTGAAAACCCTTCCAAAGGGCTTCCCGAAGGATTTCCCTTATCCCGACTACCTGAGGCCGAAGGATTATTCCGTCTGCCATGCGGTGCCGGATGATTTCTTCCGCGGCGAAGACTGGGCCGACCGTGCGGCAGGGATATTCGCACTGATGAAGCCTTTCAATGATTTCGTGAACTATACGATAGATGAATACGAGTGAACCGCTTGACTCTCGGGGCGACGTGACGCAGAGGGGCGGATTTTGCAAGTCACCCGCCAAGGTCGGCGTCACCGGCACCGACTGCTTCCTGCCGTATCCGGACTTCTTTTCGGATGAAACCGCACTTCTCGTCGGCCGCGACGTCCGCATGGCCCTTTCCCCCGGGGCTCGGTTTCATCTCAAGAAAAGCTCCGAACCCGGCGAAGCCGATTTGAGGACATGCCAGGACTGAAACAAAAACAATGGAAATATGAACGTAGGAGACAAGGTGC
Source organism: uncultured Paraprevotella sp. (assembly GCA_964523985.1). GTDB lineage: Bacteria > Bacteroidota > Bacteroidia > Bacteroidales > Bacteroidaceae > Paraprevotella. Next base: position 8,181 of record CAZGBV010000023.1, on the reverse strand, counting down.
CCGAAGTGCTGGGCGTGAACGAACTGGGCGAACAGGTCTTGCTGAGCGGCTACCGCGGCAAGAAAGTGGTGCTTTATTTTTATCCCAAGGACAACACGTCGGGCTGTACCGCAGAGGCCTGCAGCCTGCGCGACAACTATTCCGCGCTGAAAGACAAGGGGTATGAAGTTGTCGGGGTGAGCGTGGACAGTGCCGACTCGCACAAAAAGTTCATCGCGAAGAACGGGTTGCCGTTCACGTTGATAGCCGACACCGACAAGGCATTGGTCAACGAGATGGGCGTTTGGGGCGAGAAGAGCTTGCATGGCCGCAAGTATATGGGAACCTTGCGCACCACTTTCGTCATCAACGAGGAGGGGGTGATTGAGAAGGTATTCTCCCCGAAGGAAATCAAGACCAAGACGCACGGGGAACAGTTGCTCGCGTTGTAACCCACCCCGCCGGGGATGCGGTCGTCCGTTTCGCGCCACTTAATATAGCCGCGGGGTGATGCTTCCCGGAGGGGAGGAAGTGCGGACGATGCCGCACCGCGGGAAAGTTCCCCGCTTCCCCCGGCTCACTCCGGACGAACCGGTTCTTGTCGCACGGTCGCCGCCGTGGCGACGGAAAGGCGGGACGATGGTGAATGTCGTGGTAACTTTGTGTCGCCTAAATCCAATGGAGCAAAGGTTCCAATGATTTCGATGGATTTGCCACTCGAGATGACACCAACGGTGGAAAGGTGACTGAATACTGGATGGCTTCTCCCCAAGAACAAAGAAACTCACCGCGTTGTCCTTGACAAAGGCGAGTGTTCGCCGCAACAAGAAGGCGAAGGCAGATATTGAAGAGTGGCGACAGCGAAGTCTTCACATCCTTTGTCTCCCTCTTATTCTCCCGAGTTGAACATCGTCTGGTGGATAATGAAAGGCAAACGGATTAAACCATGCCGTTACGGAAGCGACAGCGCGTTCTTCGATGCCACCAGCGAGATTTTGGAAGCAATCGGCACGGAATATGTCATCAACTTTTGTCATGTGGATCAAACTTAAATAGAGTTCTTACTTATAAAGGGAGACCGTGGCGACGGGTCGTGGAATGATGACCCTCACAAGAATGCCACAAGGGCACCGACGCACGCCGGACGAAGAAGCGCGGAGGCCTACTGCGGCTACAAGCGACACGCCAAGGTAGTTGTACAAGCCTGACAAGATAGCCCTCTCTTATGGGACGGCTTCCGCCAACGTCCCGCATCTCAGTTAAACTATGTTAAGCGGGGGGATAATTGTAAAAACACTATTTTTGCAAAACAGAACGCCCGGGGCAGGAGATAAGGAGTCCTGCAACAGAGGATAGTTGGAGTTATGACATATTGGCAAGAGAAGTGCCACACGAAAGCATTTGTAGGCTCGTGACACGACTCAAGAAGGACGTTTCGATGTCACTACTTTCTGTTCTCGAATCTGGAAAATTCAAATTATGACAGAAAAATCCAGAGCCAAAGAACGGAATAAGTGGTCATGGAGATAATCCCACGCTCTTTTCATTGCCATTAAGATAAGAATTATAAACGCTGATTTGTGGGATTTGTAGGCATTAAAACTTATTATCAATTATGGCTAAAAACGAAATGCAATGGAGTTCGGCAACACCAGGCCTGCTCATTATCCTCATTGACCAATCCGGATCAATGACTCTTAATTACGAAGGTAACGATAGTAGAACAGTATTTGCAGCACGTGCTGTAAATCGCGTTATAAACGATATTATCGAAAGTAATTTCGATGGAACAGAACCTAAAAACAGAGGTTTTATAGTTGTGATTGGATATGATTTGAATGCAAAAGTTCTATGTGAAGGATATCTTAAAGAACTTCATGCGAATCCAAAACGTATAGAGGAACTCACAAAGAAGATTCCTGACGGAGCCGGCGGTCTGGTTGAAACCACTATCAAGATGCCAGTATGGGTAGAGCCAATCAAGGAGAATTTATGGACTAACATGAAAGACGCTTTCAGTGTTGCAAAAAAAATCGTAAGTGCTTGGATTGAAGATAAACCGAAGAATCCGGCTCCAGTAATCATAAATATTTCGGATGGTGAACCATATTATGACAACAAGATTGTGGAAGAATGCATGAAGGAAACCGAGGCTGAGGTTGAAGAAATTAAAAGCATGAGTACCAAAGATGGAAACGTACTGGTTTTTAATGCTCATATTGGCGAAGGAAATAAAATCGTAAAATACCCTGCATCTGAATCAGAAGTGGAAGTTGACGGTGAAGAAGCAAAATTTCTTTATCGTATTTCAAGCGAGATACCTGAAGGATATAAGTATGCCGCATCGAAGAACGGACTGGATATAAAAGAAAGGTCTAGGGGATGCGTGTTCAAAGCAAACGCAGAGGAACTTATAAAACTTATAGATTTCGGTTCAAGCAAAGGCTTACAAGACAACAGATAAAATAAAAATAATGAAAATTCGCGCTTATATCACCCATAAAATTGAGGAAAGAGATGAGGATTGCCAAGATGCTTATTCTATTAACGAAGACAATAAGAGCATAGCCGTTTCTGACGGTATGTCCCAATCGATTTTCTCTGGTTTGTGGGCTAAATTAATAACGAAGTCTTTTGCCGATGATTTATCATGGAATGGGTCTGAACAGCAAATCCATGAAGTAAGTGAAACTTGGCAACAAAAAGTAAACGCTAAACTTCAAGAGGAGAAGGAGAAAGGCAAAGATCCATGGATGCTTGAGAATCTTATCAAAAAAAGGAAAGGTGCGGGAGCTACATTATGTGGCATACGATTTAATGGTGAAGAATGGAAAGGAATAGTCCTTGGTGATACGAGTTTGGTGGAGATAAATTCGGAAAACGAAATTGAACGCATCCAAAAAACGCCGGATCCGGAGGGAGGATTTGACAATCATCCCGACTACTTTGACAGTTATGAAAAGGGGAAAGGAAAGCCTAAAGAGATTAATGGGCGTTTAAAGGTAAAAGACAAACTCCTTATAGTTTCAGATCCAATCGGCGAACTTTTATTCAAGAAAAAACAAGAAGGTAATGCTTCCGGTATTATTTGTCGTTTCTTAGCGATAGACAGTCACGAGGCTTTCTGTGCTCTCGTTGATGAGTTAAGAAATACAGAAAAGATGCATAATGATGATAGCACCATTGTCATTATTGAAAATGATGATGGTTCTGACAAATTTCAGGTAATTCATCAGGATGATATTAAAGGAAAGAAAATTGGCGACCCAAATGAGGATGTTAAAGAAGGGGCTGAAATGCAACCGCCTGTAGAAGAACAAGATAACTCAAAGAAAAGTTTGTCTCAAAACACTTCTGGAGAAGTGGAGAGATTATTTGACGAAATCCAGGGACTTTTAAGAAAGCGTTTAAAAGGACGCAGGAAGAAATTAGCAGCGTCCAAGGTACAACAATTGCGTAAATTAGTTTTAAATAAGGAATAGCCTATGTCCTCACTTCCTGATAAGTCTGAATACTTAACTATCATGGAAAATCCGAGTTTGCTTAAATCAAGCGAACTTCAAGGGGGTCATGTAGTCAAAAGAAATGGCACAACGGTGCGATATGCTGGAGGTTATTGCATTGTATTTCCATTTGAATTTGAAAGGAAAAAAGGAAAGTGTGCCGTTAGGTGTTGGCATGCCGGTCTTAACGACATGCAGAATAAAGTAAAAAAGATTTCAGAAGAACTTAAGTGTCTTAACTTGCCTTATTTTGTGAACTTTCAATATGAACCTAATGGAGTAGCGTCGACTAAAGGAGTCCAACCCATTGTTATTATGGATTGGGTGGATGCCCAACCATTAAAGTCATTTATACGTGACAACATTAAGGATGACCGGAAGATAGACAAATTGGCTGAAGACTTCTTTAAAATGACTCGGCAGTTTCATAGTCATGAAATATCACATGGTGATTTGCAACATGGAAATATCATGGTGAAAGATGACGGTAGTATCGTACTTGTTGATTACGATTCCATGTATGTGCCAGCATTAAAGGGATACGAAGAAGAAATCAAAGGTTTAGAAGGATACCAGCCCGAAGCTCGTTGGAAAAATAAAATGTTAACTCCGAAGGCGGACTATTTTTCCGAAATGGTTATATACGTTAGCCTTAAAGCATTATCTAAACGTCGGGATTTGTGGGAAAGGTTAGGTGTAGAGAACACGGAAACGATGTTGTTTTCTGCTGAAGACATAAAATCTAAGGGTGGTTCTGATATTTTCAACGAATTGGCCTCAATAGAAGGATTAAGCCCCTTCATTGTTGGAATGAAAGAGGCGATGAAAGCTAATGACATCGAGGATATAAAGCCATTAGAAGAATATCATCACTACTCTATGATTGATATTATAAGGAAAGGGTGGGAAGACTCCGGATACGTGCCTCCTTCTAAACCTTCCATTGATATTAATTCGAGAAGGAAAAAGTGGTAAAAATAGGATTAAGCCCGACTCTAAAAATGGTAGTGCGTGATTGAAATAAGTATAAGTGATATATTGGATAGCGTCCGCATCCCGCAATTCATAAAGGATGATGAAATTCAACGAGGGAATTTCCTGAAGAGTAACACCGGAAATTTAATCCATTATGCTGGTGGTTTTACAGTTGTATTCCCTGTTACGGTAAAGGACAAAAAATGGGCTTTTCGTTGTTGGCACAATGATACAGGCATTGACGCACCAAGAATGAAAGTGTTGTCTGATGCCATAGCCGAAAGCCATCTGAAATATCTGTGTGATTTCAAATATGAAGATGTTGGAATTATGGTTAAAGGTAAGCCATATCCAACGTCAAGGATGAAATGGGTTGAAGGGAAAAATATCAACGATTATCTTCTTGCTCATCAACATGAAAGTGCCAGAATAAAGAAATTGGCAAAAGATTTCCTTGCCATGACGCGAGAGTTACATTCACGCCATATAGCTCATGGCGATTTACAACAGGGGAACATTATGGTTAATGAACAGGGTGAAATTTTCCTTGTTGACTATGATTCCATGTATTGTCCGCAAATGGGAAATGTGCCTGACACAATAAAGGGAAAGGATGACTTCCAGCATCCCGCAAGGCGGAAAAATAGTAAGGCTACTGAAAAGTTGGATTATTTTTCTGAACTCATCATATATACAAGTATACTGGCTATCTCAGAAGATGCGAGACTGGTTGCAAAATATAATATTGGTGATTCCTTATTATTCAAGAGTCAAGATTACGGAGATATAGAGAATAGTAACATATATCAGGATTTAACAGCTCTTGGTGGAATTTTTCCTCTTCTCATGATTTTTCTCAAAGATTATCTGTCCCGAAAAAATCTTGACGAACTTGAACCACTGGATGTCCTTTTGGATAGAAACTTGAAAGAACCGGAAATATTATATTTCCAATGTGTCAATGGGCCGAGGATAATTAAAGGAAACGATGCGATTTTCTCTTTTGACACCAAGCATGTTACAGAAATAGAACTTAATGGCAATAAAGTTCCTTCCGGTTTAAAACAATTTTCAGTAAAACCTGATAAAACCGGACCTTATAGTGTCGGACTGAAAGTCTTTAACTGGTCTTCTTCAACATCCATGTCTATTGAAATTGAGGTTGTGGATAAGCCTTTTATAGAACTTAAACATGAACATAAACGGTTGAGGCGAGGCAAAGATGATAAAAGCCTTATAACTTGGAAAGTGAAGAACCTTTCAAATATTAGACTATATACCGGTACAAACGGTGAATACGAAGTTCTTGCCTCCAAAGGACATTTGGAGCTTTCTCCGACACACACTACCCATTATACAATAGTTGGCATAGCACTTGACGAAAAGACAGATTTCAAAAAAGATTTCACGGTATATGTCTATGACGAAAGCAAGATAGACTTTTCTGTCGATAAGTCGTTTGCATTTACTTCAATTCCAATTACTTTCACATGGAATGTAGAACACGCCAAAAAGGTGACTTTTGAAGGAGACGTGGTTAAACATTCCGGAAGCCGGGTAATTGCTGAAGGCATTAATCGCGACAAAGAATTCACATTGAACGTTACGGATGAATTTGGTACGAAAAAGAAGACCATATTGGTTAGGCTGTTGCCCATTCCTATTGTCAAATCTCTGATGGTTCCAATGCCAGATACTAATATTTCAATAAATGTAAATGTAGCAATGCCCTCCCCGTCACTATCGGTAAAACTATCGGACGAGGCTTCAAACCTGATGAGGCTTCCCAATGTGGAATTTAACGAGGTTAATATACCACGGATAAATCCAGTTATACGACCTAAGTTTAATATTCCTCAACCAATTCGTTGGTGGCAATTAAGTAAAGTATATAATTATTTCAAGAACAAGATAAAAAGGCAAGAATATGAAAGCAAGCGATAATAAGTTAACATCTAATGAAGAAAACAAAGTCAAATGGGGCGGCATCATTAATGAGTTCCTCTGGCTCTGTGCCGGAGTAAACAGAGAGATTATCAGACAGTGTCCAACAGATTATGCAAAATATGCAGGAACCGGCGGAACCATTCTGTTTACAGCACTTATGGCAATGCTTTCAGGGGGTTATGCCATATCAACCGTCTTCACAAATGTCGGCCTGATTATATGGATTATTTTTGGTATATTATGGGGATTACTTATTTTTAATCTGGATCGCCTTATCGTTAATACGATGTATTCTGACGGAAAGCCAACTATCAGTTGGAAAGAATTCATGTCAGGATTACCGCGTATTATAATGGCGATATTCTTGGGATTTGTTATTTCCACGCCACTTGAACTTAAAATCTATGAAGATGAGATTATCATTCAGATAGAGAAAGACAAGGAAGCAGAAAGAATTTCACATATTTCAGAAGAACAGCATCGTCTTGATTCTCTTCGGTCGAGGAGAGAAGAGATACTATCAGCACCTCTCCCAAACATTCCTACATTAGGGTCTATTAAGATTAAACATGAAAAATTATCTGAAAAATTGGATAGATTGTATACCGAAAGTAGTAACTATAGAAATCGCATCGCACAACTAAATGCAAAAATTACCAAACTGATTACTCTCAACAGCCAAGAAGAGTCAAAAGGGAAATATATTGGCCAAATAGCAGAGACTAAAAATCAAAAGGATGAATATCAAAAAAAATTGAATAATGTGAACATACAAATTAACGATGTGACAGCAAAATTAATGGCCGATAATGCCGAATTTAGCAAAATCCTTAAAGATATTCAAGCACAAAAGGATAAAGATATTGAGTCTCTTAACCGAGAAATAGACGACCTTTATAAAAGGATTAATAACAAAAGAGATGACTCTTTTGAGAAAGCATTGAACGAAAAATATGGCGGTTTTCAGGCACGTATGAAATCATTCAATGAGATGAAACAGAAAGAGGCATCTACTTACTGGAGTGCCTTGTTTATTACTCTTCTATTTATCATTATTGAATGTGCACCAACATTCTTTAAGATGATGATGTCGGAAGGATCTTATGAAGATATGCTCCGAGCCGAACGTGCCAAACTTTATGCCAAGGCTCAGGAAATAATATCTATAGCTAATGATGAGACGAATACAGTTCTAAGCATATCGATTCAAGAGAATAAGGACAAAACGGAGGCTCAAATAAAAGCCAACAAGATTCTCATGGAGAAACTATCCAATGTTCAAGCAGAACTTTTGGAACGTGCAATAGACAAATGGCGTGAGGAAGAACTAAAGAAAATAGAGGCGAACCCTTCTGCATATATATATTCTAATACTAAGTCATGAAGATACCAGGGGTAACATTTTCTTGGAAAAGAGCTATAGGTATTTCCCTATTTAAACAGAAGTTAAGCAGAAAAACGGGTATTCCAACCACAAAACAAGGATTGGAACGCAAGGTGGGAAGGAAAATCATGAATATTCTTTTTGACAAGCACAAATAAATGTGATACTTATGAAGTTTTAAAGTACAAGGACGGGTATGTATGCCCGAAGTGCGGTTGCATCCACAAGGAAATCTTATCGTCAGAATTGTAACGGGCGTAATTTGTATTGCAACACCTGCAAGTCTGGATTTTCAGCTTTGATTTGTCGCCGAGCATCATACAGTCGCCGTATACCCCTTGTACATCCTTCAGGAAATGAAGGTCATGAACACTTGCCGCCGTCATGTCGAAA
>CAZGBV010000022.1:18867-26299 GCA_964523985.1 uncultured Paraprevotella sp. | reverse complement strand
CCGCGAACGCGCCAAGAAAGCCAACCTGCACAACCGCAAGCTGCGCGACTGCCGCGTCCACCTGAACGACCCCAAGGGCGACCTGCGGGAAGAAAGCAGCATCTTCATCACCGAGGGCGACTCCGCCAGCGGCAGCATCACGAAGAGCCGCGACGTGACGACGCAGGCCGTGTTCAGCCTGCGGGGCAAGCCGCTGAACTGCTTCGGGCTCACGAAGAAAGTGGTGTACGAGAACGAAGAGTTCAACCTCCTGCAAGCCGCGCTGAACATCGAGGACGGACTGGACGGGCTACGCTACAACAAGGTGGTAGTGGCCACCGATGCCGACGTGGACGGCATGCACATCCGCTTGCTGATGATTACCTTCTTCCTGCGGTTCTTCCCCGAACTTGTCAGGAAAGGGCACGTGTACATCCTCCAGACCCCCCTCTTCCGTGTGCGCAACCGCAAGAACAAGATAGGCAGGGACAAGCTGAAAAGGCTCGCGGAAGAAACCAAGGTGGCCAAGTCGGACTTCATCACCCGCTACTGCTACTGCGAAGAAGAACGCTCGACGGCCGTCGAAGCTCTGGGGCCAGAGGCGGAAATCACCCGCTTCAAGGGGCTCGGAGAGATTTCCCCGGAGGAGTTCAAGCATTTCATCGGCCCCGACATACGGCTGGAACAGGTGTCGTTGCACAAGGGCGACCAAGTGAAAGAACTGCTGGAATATTACATGGGCAAGAACACCGTGGAACGGCAGAACTTCATCATCGACAATCTGGTAATCGAGGAAGACCGCGCGGAGGAAGACGAATCCGCGGAAACAACGGCATAAAAAACCGGCCAATGGAAAAGACAGCCATATTCCCCGGCAGCTTCGACCCTTTCACCATAGGGCACGAATCCCTGCTCCGAAGGGGGCTCGCGCTCTTCGACCGCATCATCGTCGGCGTAGGCGTCAACGAACACAAACGCGCGGGGCAGAGCGAGGAAAAGCGCGTCGCCGCCCTGCGCAGGTTCTTCGCCGGGAACGGGCGAGTCAGCGTGGAAAGCTATTCGGGCCTGACGGCCGATTTCGCGGCGCGGCACCACGCCCGCTTCATCCTGCGCGGCATACGCTCCGTCAAGGATTACGAATACGAGACGGAAATGGCCGATCTGAACCGGCGGCTGACGGGCGTGGAGACCGTCATACTGCTCGCCGAGCCGGACAAGGCATTCGTCAGTTCCACCGCGGTGAGGGAACTCATGCACTTCGGGAGGGACATCTCGCCTTATATCCCGGAAGGGCTGGAATATGAATGAACGATAATCCAACACTCACACATCATGAAGAAGACTCTTTGGGCGGCCTTGCTCCTCTGCCTACCCTTGGCGGGTGGCGCACAGCGGAAGGGTGTCGTCCCGGCGGCGGAACAGTCCCTGCGTAAACTCTCCATGGCACAGTTGGCCATCAGCAACTTGTACGTGGACAGCGTGGACGGAGCCAAGCTGACGGAGGATGCCATAAACGGCATGCTCTCCGAACTGGATCCACACTCCTCCTACACAGACGCCGAGGAGACCAAGAAGATAAACGAACCGTTGCAGGGCAACTTCGACGGCATCGGCGTACAATTCAACATGCTGGAGGACACGCTCGTCGTCATACAGCCCGTGGCCAAGGGGCCGTCGGAAAGGGCGGGCATCATGGCCGGCGACCGCATCGTGGCCGTGAACGACACAGCCATAGCCGGGGTAAAGATGAGCCGGGAGGAAATCATGCGCAGGCTGCGCGGCCCGAAAGGCACGGAAGTGAAGCTGGACGTGGCGCGCGGCGGCATCGACGACCGGCTGACATTCATCGTCACACGCGACAAGATACCGGTCACCACCATCGACGCGGCTTTCATGGTGGCACCCGGCACTGGCCTCGTCCGCCTCTCCGGATTCGGAAGCACGAGCCACGACGAACTCGAGAAAGCCATCAAGGAACTGCGGGAGAAAGGCATGAAAGACTTGATACTGGACTTGCAACAGAACGGGGGCGGATACCTGGCCGCCGCGACGGCCATAGCCGGAGAGTTCCTGTCCCCGAACGACTTGATTGTCTATACGAAAGGATTGCACTCGCCCTACAAGGAGTTCCGCGCCCAAGGCCAGGGCTTGTTCCGCGAAGGGAAAATCGTCGTCTTGGTGGACGAGTATTCGGCCTCGGCCTCGGAAATCGTCACGGGAGCCATCCAAGACCAGGACCGCGGCCTGGTGGTGGGACGGCGTACCTTCGGGAAAGGGTTGGTGCAGAAACCTTTCATCCTGCCCGACGGTTCCATGATACGCCTGACCGTGGCGCGTTACTACACGCCGAGCGGACGCTGCATACAGAAACCTTACGACAAGGGGGACAAGATGAAGTACGACATGGACGTGGCGGAACGCTACGACCGTGGCGAACTGACGAACGCGGACAGCATACACCTCCCCGACTCCTTGAAATACAAGACCTTGCGCAAAGGGCGCACCGTATACGGGGGAGGCGGCATCATGCCCGACTACTTCATCCCGCTGGACACGACGCGCTACACCAAGTTCCACCGCGAACTGACGGCCAAGGGGGCAATCGTCAACGCAAATCTTAAGTTCATCGACAAATACCGCGAGAAGCTCCGGCGCGAATACCCCTCGTTCGACAAGTTCAAGGACGGCTTCGAGACACCCCGCGAACTCATCGACATGGTTCTCGCGGAAGGCGAAAAGGCCGGCGTGAAGCCCAACAGCGAGGAAGAGCTGCAAAAGACATTGCCGGAACTGAAAATCCAGATGAAAGCCTTGACGGCGCGCGACATCTGGGACATGTCGGAGTACTTCGCCGTCATGTACGAGGACAACCCTTTCGTGAAGAAGGCGTTGGAACTTCTTGAACAGTGACGGCATGATGCCGTCACGGGGGGCGGCCGATACCTGTGCGTATGTGTCCTGACGAACCGCGACACAAAGATGGGACGTTGCCTTTCCTGACGCAAGGTCTGCCGCTCAAAAAGACACGAGAAAGCCGACTCGTTCCGGATGGTTGCTTCCGCCGCCGCCCTGCGTCACCGTCTTCTTACCGTAAATTCCACTTTCTGAAGCCCTTTCTTATGGACATTGGAAAGAATGAGCGCGTAACGGAGTTCTTCGCCGGACTTCAGGGAACGGGTGACATGAGCGAACTCGCATTCGGGGATGACATGCTTGAACATCGGCCCGGAATATTCGTTGCGCACCAGGCGTATCTTGTCCGTGAGCGGCGACAACACGAAAGAATAAGTTGCCTGATATGGCACGCTTTGAAATTTCCTCCAATCTGGGTCTGACTTGTCCAAAACGTTTTCCAAATGAATCCGTGCCGCGGCATAAGAGGGCATGGCCAAGCTGTCGTCATCGAATATTCCCCCATTCCCGTCAACGGTGAATATATTGTTTATGGCGTATTTGGCGATGGGACACCCATCATAGTAGCCGATGTCTTCCTCCGACTTTATCCCTTGGCCGACGGGAATTTCCGTCCCCGCGACGAGCTGGTCACGGAGAATGCCGACAAGAGAATACGCGCGATTTGAACCCTCCGCCGACGGGTCGGCAAGTATGGTTCTCCTCACCCGGAGTTCGTATTCGTGGCCTCTTTCGTAAGTGAAGCCCTTTATCGCGTTGAATCCAAGAGGCTCCCATTCTCCGGGACGGTCTTCCCACATGACAAGCATGCACTCGACGGGATGTTCCCGCCCGCTGTCAAACAGGCCGTACATCACGCCCGTTTCGGAAGAGACGTACACGGAAACCTCCTTGAAAGTATCTTTTGGTTCATCGGTATACTGCAATCCGACACGCCAGAAATCGCGGCCAGAAGAAATGAAACTGTCATCTTTTTCATATTCGTGTTATTCGTTAATGTTCTGTCAATCTTCCTTTTGCCCTCGCGCAGGCGGCAATACCCGTCTGCCTCGGACATTCTCTCCTCGCAAAATTAACGTTTTCATCCGTCGCCACCATCGCCGACATCATGTATCGAACCTTTTTAGGTATTATTATAGGAAAGGGTACGTCCTTCGCATCGGATGCCACCCAGCCACGGTAGTCGCGGCGGCACGTGCCCTGCCCCTTGCGCCACGCCGCCACGGCAGTCCGCGAGGCCTTCCGGTGGCAAAGCAGCGAAGTCCCCAAGAGAGAAACGTCCCGGAGTCCCTTTTCGTCTGTAGCGTCAGTATGCCTCCCTTCCATTGCCTGAAAGCCTGACGGCAATTCCGCCCAACGGAGCCGAATATGTCTCACCCCTATATCGCCGACCCTCTCACAATCTTACCAATCATCTTCTTGTTGGCTTTCGCCACGGACATGGCGTTGATGGAAGTAAGATATACCTGCGTGGTTTTCAGGTTCATGTGTCCCATTCCCGCGCTTACGATCGAAAGGTCGCACCCCATATCCCGCATGGTGCTTGCCCATGTGTGCCGTGCGACGTAAGTGGAAAGCGGGATATGCAGATCCGCCATCCGTCCCACCTTCTTCAAGTTCCTGTTGACGTTGTGCTCCGCCTTCTCGTACTGACAACGCTCCTTGCCGTCGAGCTGGGTGATGATGGGCAACAGGTAGGGAGTCCCCTCCGTCAGGTGGGCGTACTTCTCCACGATGTCCCGCATGGGCTTTTCCCAAAAGACACAGATGTTCTGCCCAGTCTTCCTACGGTCGTACAGCAGCAACCCGTCTTGGATGTCGGACTTCTTCAGGTAGGCAAGGTCAACGAAAGATATGCCTTGCAGGTAGATGCTCAGGATGAACACGTCCCGCGCGAAGGCGATGGGCGTTCCCTCGCGCAGGGAGAGAGACTTGACGGCACATACTTCCGCCATGGAAATCGCCCGTTTGGAATTATTGGCAAAGCCGGTGAACACGTGGCGGAATATTCCCTTGTCCGTTGTCAGCTCCGCCTCGACGGCCTTGTGGTAGAGGGTGCGCAGGGTACGCAGGTAGCAGGAGACGGAGTTGCGCTTGAGCCCGCGAGCTTTCAGCCATTCCTCATACCGGGTAATCGTTGCCGCGTCCAGCGCGTCAGGCGCGAGGTCTTCCTTGCCACGGAACTGCGTGAAGCTGGCCAATGCGTTACGGTAGGTCTTGGACGTGCCCGTCCGTCCGCCCTTTTCCTTCTTTTCGGCCATGTCGCTGATGAACTCGAACCACGTCAGGAAAGGGGGAATCTGCCTATAGTCCGACAAGATGTCGTCCACGTCATACTCCACCCTCGACGTTTCCCTTTTCGTAATGATGGCCGTGATTTTTCCCGCAATCCATTGCGCCTTGGAGGCCACAAGCTGCAGCAAGGCGCGTCTTGCCGGAGTAACCGTTTTCCGAAAGGAGGATGTCGCATCGTCCCATTCGTCCTCCATTATGTGAAGGTCGGTGTAGACGACCTTCACTATCCCGCGATGGGCGATTTGGAAATACAACGTGCCTTCATTCCCTTGCACTGCCGAAGGGCGGAATTTCAATTTGAATGAAGCCATAATGATTTTGATTATAGGTGAATTTTTATTGATTGTCCGTTAAAGTTCATATCGTTGCCACAGGACGGCTCCTTGCCGTCTCCGGAATTTTCCGCTAAAATCCGGCAAAGATAATACACATGGTTCACCTATAAAACGGATAATATGTCGGCAACGGATTGGTGTCACGGCCAATCCGCCCCAACCGGAAGTCCTTCCCAAATGGTTAATATACAGCGTGATTGCAAGCGCGTTGTTTCTCTCCGCAATCATTCCTTGCGTGGCTTCCGCGTACCGCGACAAGGACACGAACCTGCCCCTTGGCCAAAGCAGGAGAACACGTCTTCCGGCCTTTCCCGCCACCGCACGAGACTTGCGAACTTCATGTCGCGCCAATTCGCACGGAAACAGACTGCGAATGCGACGAGGTCAGGAGAAGTTCGTAAAAGATGTCAGGAAAAACTCCATGGGAAAAGCCGGGAGAAACGGGAAGACTTTCTTCCGGGACGGAGCGGCGGGAGGGGAACGGAAAGGATATGCGGGAACTTATTCCGACCGCTCCCCGCAATCTCCTTCAGAGTCCGGGGCTTGACACGGACGGGAGGGCATCGCCGTCCCTATCCGGGTTTTGCACTCTTCTTCAGTTCCACCCTGAAAGTCGTCCCCACTCCGATTTCCGAACGTTTCACGAAGATGCGCCCCCCGTGGTACTCCTCCACTATGCGCTTGGCCAACGACAGGCCCAGTCCCCAGCCTCTTTCCTTGGTGGTGAAGCCGGGACTGAACACTGTCCGGAAGTGGCTTTTTGCGATTCCCTTGCCAGTATCCGCCACTTCCACTACCACCTTTCCCGCATCTTCGAAGGCAGTCACCGTGATGTTCCCCTTTCCCCCCATCGCGTCTATCGCGTTCTTGCAGAGGTTCTCCACCACCCACTCGAACAGCGGGGCGCACATGCGAGCCTTCAGCGGGTATTCCGGAAGCCGGCAACGGATGGAAACCTTGTCGGACGTGCGGCGGGAGACGTAGTCCGTCACGTGCCCGAGCACGGCACCCAGCAGTTCCTCGCGGAGCTCCGGCAGGGAGCCGATTTTGGAGAACCGCTCGGCTATCACCTCGAGCCACTTCACGTCTTTTCCCATCTCCGGGATGAGTTCGTCGCGGGGGTACGTCTCCCTTAAAATCTCCACCCACGCCATCAGCGAGGAAATCGGGGTGCCCAGCTGGTGAGCCGTCTCTTTGGACAAGCCCACCCATACCTTGTTCTGTTCCGCCTTCTTGGAACTCAGCAAGGCGAAAATGGCCACCATGACGAAAACGAGCGCCACCCCCAGCTGGATGTAAGGATAGGAATGCAGACGCTTCAGCATGACGGAATCATCGTAACATATCTCCATGTAATCGCCGCCAACGTCCCGCGAAGCCCCCTCGTTCAGGTAGATGCGTATGACCCGGCCTTCGCGCCGCATATCTTCCGCCATCCGCCTCACCTCCTCCGTGTCGCCGGGGGTGTCGCCCGCCTCAAGCGACAAGTTCCGGCAACTGTATATTTCGCCCGACTTGTATTGCACGATTACCGGAATCGTGTTGTTGCCGTTCAATACTTTCAGCACCAAGGCGAGGTCGGTGTCCGCGTCCGCGTTGTTCAGCGTCCGCATGGCTTCCGCCCACACCTCCATGTTCCGGCGCTCGCCCAAGGCCAAGTCGCGCACCAAATAGTTGGATACGACGAGGAAAACCGCGGCTATCACTATGGCCGCGGCTACCAACAAAACCTTGACCTGCCTCATCCGGTCGTACCACTGCATGATGTTCCTCTTCTTGTTCCGTTCCTTAAAACGGGAGATTTCCCCTTTTATTGCCTCGCCCGCCGCCGTTTCGCCTGCGGAAAGGCGGAATCGCATGGCAGCCCGTGGCCGATGCCGCGCGGCTCTTCCCTTCGCCCGCGCCCCTCC
>CAZGBV010000022.1:0-18767 GCA_964523985.1 uncultured Paraprevotella sp. | reverse complement strand
CGATGCCGCGCGGCTCTTCCCTTCGCCCGCGCCCCTCCGCGGCAACGGGAAGGCGAGCCCCTTGGCACGGTTTCCGGTCGCGGAGGCCGGGGACTGGCCGTGCCGACAACAAGAACGGCGGCATTCCCGATATGTCCGGGGATGCCGCCGTTTCGCCTGCAGACGATACGGAATGCCGTCCTGTTTGCAGGGTCACCGGTAAATCTCTTCCAACTTCTTCGTGAGTTCTTCGCCGCGCAAGTCCGTGGCCACGACCTTGCCGTCGGGGCCGAAAAGGATGGTGGCCGGTATGCTGCGTATGCCGTAGATGGCTCCGGCTTCGCACTTCCATGCCTTCAAGTCGGACATCTGAGGCCATGTGATGCCCAGCTGGGCGGTCGCCTTTTCCCACGCGTCTTTCTGCGCGTCGAAAGATATGCCCACGATTTCAAAGCCTTTCGGGTGGAACTGTTCGTAGGCTTTCTTCACGTTGGGCATTTCC
The DNA here is from genome assembly GCA_964523985.1 of uncultured Paraprevotella sp. GTDB lineage: Bacteria > Bacteroidota > Bacteroidia > Bacteroidales > Bacteroidaceae > Paraprevotella. Next base: position 18,286 of record CAZGBV010000022.1, on the reverse strand, counting down.
GCGCGGCAGGGGCCGCACCAGCTGGCCCAGAAGTCCACCATGACGTAGTTCCCTTTGCCCACGTAGTCGGACAGTTTACGCGGCGTGCCCTGCATGTCGTCCATTGTGAAGTCCGTGAACATGGTTCCCACGGCCTTGCGCTTTAACGCTTGCAGGTATTCGTTCACACTTTTCAGCATGCCGTTGTCCTTGTAGGCATACTCCTCCATGTATTCCGCATACATGTCCGTCCCGACGGCCTGGCCGTAAGACGCTATCATGGCCGCCGGCACCAGGTTGTCCTTGTTCTCTTCGAGAATGGCGCGGAAAGTCGCGGCCAGGCTGTCGTTGGCCGCGCCGAACTCGCCGTCCAGGCGTTTCATCACCTCTTCGGGAATTTTGCCGTTGTTCTCTTTCGCGGCGGCTCCCGCCTCCGCTTGCAACGCCATCATCTTCTTGACATGAACGTTCATACGGTTTTCCGCGTCCGCGTATTTCCGGTTTAAGGGAGAGCCGTCCACCTCTACGCCCGTTTCCGACTGAATTATCGCTGTGGGCGTGTCATCCAATATGAACGAAGAGATTTGCTTCTTGGGATTCTTTTCTTCGGCGAGAGCCACTCTCTGGGGCAAACGTCCCTGCCCCTCCATCACGGCCGTGCCGCCGACGCAAGCGGCACTGTCCAACACGGCACCGTCTTCTCTCGAACAAAGGTAAACCCGGGCGATGTCGGTGCGGTTCGTGGTGAACGTCACCTTGTAGCCCGTTTGCGCGAAAGCCGCCGCGCAACATGCCGCCATAGACAGACATAATACTTGTTTTTTCATTTTCATTGCTTTGTCGTTGATATCCGGATGCAAAGATAAGAAATCTTTCGTTTCCCGTGCGGGAAAAGGCTTTTTTCAGGCGTTCTTTTTGCCGTTTCCCCTCTTTGTCGTACCTTTGGGCGTGCATTTCCGGCGGAGATGCGCGACGAGTGCTTGGAAACCTCTTAAAAAACAAGATTTATATGAAAGGAAAGACGGTCAGCATAACTTTCATGTTGACGGCGATGCTGTTCTGCGTGTGTCTCATTTCGGCCAACCTCCTGGCCACGAAGCAAATCATGTGCGGCCCGTTCAACGTCACGGCGGGGATTTTGGTCTTTCCGGTCTCTTACGTCGTGAACGACTGCGTGGTGGAAGTCTGGGGGTTCGGAAAGGCAAGGATGCTGATATGGACGGGGTTCTTGATGAACCTCCTGTTCGTCTGTTTCGGTTGCCTGGCCGACCTCGTCCCCGGCGCACCGTACTGGGACAACGGTGAAGGCTTCCACAAGCTGTTCGGGCTGGCACCCCGCGTGGCGGCGGCATCGTTTCTGGCATTCCTCTCCGGCTCTTTCCTCAACGCTTACGTGATGAGCGCGATGAAGGTGGCTTCGGGCGGCCGCCGCTTCTCCTCGCGCGCCCTCCTGTCCACCGTGGCGGGGGAAGCGGCAGACTCCGTGATATTCTTTCCCGTGGCTTTGGGCGGCATCGTGCCTTGGGGCAACCTGTTGCTCGTGACGCTTTGGGAGATTCTGTTGAAGACGCTTTACGAGGCGGCCGTCCTTCCCGTCACGGTGCGCGTGGTGCGCTGGCTGAAACGCGCGGAAGGCATGGACGTTTACGACAAGGACATTTCCTACAACATATTAAAGGTGTCGCAGTTATGAACATGAACGAAGAAGCCGCCTTGGTGGCGTTCAGCGGCGGACAAGACTCAACCACCTGCCTGTTCTGGGCAAAGAGACATTTCAAGAAAGTGGCGGCCCTGAGTTTCACCTACGGGCAGAAACACGCGAAGGAAGTGGAAATGGCCGAGGCCATAGCCGCGCGAGCCGGGGTGGAATGGGACTGCATGGACGTGCCCTTCATCGGTTCCCTGGGGCGGAACGCGCTGACAAACCCCGCCGAACGCATGGACGAGGAGAAGCCGGAGGGAGGATGCCCCAACACTTTCGTGCCGGGGCGCAACCTGTTCTTCATCGGCATAGTCGCCGTGTACGCCCGCGAGCGGGGCATACGCCATATCGTGGCCGGAGTCTCGCAGACCGACTTCAGTGGCTATCCCGATTGCCGCGACACTTTCGTGAGAAGCCTGAACGTGACCTTGAATCTGGCGATGGACGAGCAGTTCGTGCTGCACACGCCGCTGATGTGGCTCGACAAATGCCGCATCTGGGCGCTGGCCGACGAACTGGGCGTGTTCGACCTGGTGCGCCACGACACGCTGACCTGCTACAACGGAGTGCCGGGCGACGGTTGCGGCCGTTGCCCGGCCTGCAAACTGCGCCGCGAGGGGTTGCGCAAGTATCTGGAAGAGAGGGGGCGCGAACCGCGTCCCGAAGAACGCGCGAAACCATGAGCGGCGACAGGGGAAGGGAGGGGCTGCGGGCTCTGGGCGCGAAGACGGAGTATCGCAGGGATTATGCCCCCGAGGTGCTGGAGACTTTCGAGAACAAACATCCCGGAAACGATTACTGGGTGCGTTTCAATTGTCCGGAGTTCACGAGCCTGTGCCCCGTCACGGGACAGCCCGACTTCGCGGAAATCCGCATCTGCTACATCCCCGACCTCCGTCTGGTGGAAAGCAAAAGCCTGAAACTGTACTTGTTCAGCTTCCGCGACCACGGCGATTTCCACGAAGACTGCGTGAACGTCATCATAAAAGACCTCATCCGCCTGACAGACCCGAAATACATCGAGGTGACCGGCATCTTCACCCCGCGCGGGGGCATTTCCATCTATCCGTATGCCAACTACGGGCGCAAGGGCACGAAGTACGAGCGGATGGCGGAATACCGGATGCTGAACCACGACTTGAAATGACGAGCGCAGGGCGAAGTCCCGCGCGGTGTGCTCACACCAGTTCCAGCCCGAACGCCTCTTTGAGCTTCTGCAAGGACGGGTTGCGCTTGCTCATCGCCTGGTATTGCTGGGGCTTGCTGACGATGCGGGAGTCCTCCGACGGTTCGACGATGCGCACGGCCATGGTGACATGCCGGTTGTGCAGCTTCTCGCGCATGTACTTCTCCACCCGCGGCGCGATTTGTTCCATGTAGAATTTCACCTGCTCGTTGTTTACCACGACTTCGAAAGTGGCGTCTTTCAGCAACGCGGGGCGGATGTCTTTCATCCGCTGCGCCGTGGCGGTATCTTCCCGCGGCAGGAGGTTGATGAACTCGTGCCAGCGGAAGGAAATTCCGTCTTCCGTCACGGGACTGTCCTCTTCGTCTTCCTGCGGCTGCGCGGAAGCGGACGATGCGGCGGAAGCCGGAGACTGGCGCGGGTCGCCGTGCGTGCCGTCCAAGCCTTGCCTGAGCCGGCTGATGGACGGGCCGAAAGAGCCGAGCTTCACCGCGGGCGGCCTGCGTTCCGCACCCTCGGAGGGCGGGAACGGCGACCTGCGCGTTTCATACGGTGCCGAACCGTCGCGGACGGTGGAGGCATCCCCTTCGGTGGGAAGGGACGTTTGCGGCGGGACGGACGGAGCGGCGGGCTGCACCGGCGCGGACGGTTGGTTGAACAGGGGTTTTAAGGCGTTTCCGGGGGTGCCCCCCGGGTCGGCACCGTCCTCGTCCAAGGTCAGTTGCGACAACCTTATCAAGGTGATTTCCACCAGCAGACGCTTGTTCTTGCTGGCGCGGTAGTTCAGGTCGCAGTCGCTGCACATCTTGATGGCCCGGTAGAGGAACTTGGCCGTGCACCGTCGCGCCTGTTCCCCGTAGCGTGCCCGGACGTCGCCGCTCACCTCCAGCAGGGGGAGCGTCGCCGCGTCGCGGCTCACCAGCAGGTCGCGCAGGTGGGCGGCCAGTCCGGAGATGAAGTGTCCGCCCTCGAACCCTTTCCCCAATATTTCGTTGAAAACCAGCAGGCACTGCGCCACCTCGTTCTTAAGGAAATAATCCGTCAGGCGGAAATAATACTCGTAGTCCAGCACGTTCAGGTTCTCTATCACCTTCTTGTACGTCAGGTTGCCCCCCGTGAAGCTTGCCGCCTGGTCGAAGATGGAAAGGGCGTCGCGCATTCCGCCGTCCGCCTTTTGCGCGATGACGTTCAGGGCTTCCGGCTCATAGGTGTAGCCTTCCTTGCCCGCCACGAACTTCAGCCGGTCCACGATGGTCCGCACGCCCATGCGGTTGAAGTCGTACACCTGGCAACGGCTCAGTATGGTGGGCAGTATCTTGTGCTTCTCCGTGGTGGCCAGGATGAAGATGACATACGAGGGCGGCTCTTCCAGCGTCTTGAGGAAGGCGTTGAACGCGGCCGTGGACAACATGTGCACCTCGTCGATGATGAACACCTTGTAGCGCCCCACCTGCGGGGGGATGCGCACCTTCTCTATCAGTGCGCGTATCTCCTCCACCGAGTTGTTGGAGGCCGCGTCCAGCTCGTAGATGCTGAGCGAGCGTTGCTCGTTGAATGCCTTGCACGACTCGCATTCGTCGCAGGCCTCCCCGCCGGGGGAGGGATGCAGGCAGTTGATGGTCTTGGCGAAGATGCGGGCGCACGTGGTCTTCCCCACCCCGCGCGGCCCGCAGAACAAGTAAGCGTGCGCCAGCTTGCCGGTGGCCATGGCGTTTTTCAGAGTCGTGGTGAGCGCTTCCTGCCCCACCACGGCATCGAATGCCGCGGGGCGGTATTTCCGTGCCGATACGATGTATTCTCCCATGATGGAACGACGAATTAAGTCCTTGCGGCGCAAAGGCGGCGCGAGGCGGACGCAAGGGCAAAAGCTCCCGCCTTCCAGCCGGGCCGTCGCCTGTGTCCGCGAAGCAAAATTAGCAAAAAAAACGGGCGCGGCCTTCTTTTTAGACGATTTTGTCGTATCTTTGCCCCGTAAAACGAGTCAGGTCATGGGCAAGCTTCAAGCTCTCTGGGACATCTTCCGCCGACACAAGTACGGTTTCGTCGTCGGCCTCTTCGTCTTGCTGGTGGGCTTCGTGGACGAAAACAGCCTGTTAAACCGCTACCGTCACAAGGCCGAGCTTTCCGGACTGCGCTCCGAGATACGCAAGTACACGGAGATGTACGAGCATGACACCCGCTGTCTGGAGGAGATGAACACCGACCCCGCCGTGGTGACGAAAATCGCGCGGGAGCAGTATTACATGAAGACGGACGACGAGGATGTCTTCGTCATACAACAGGAAGAAGGCGGGGGTGAAGAAACTGAATAAGTTGCAAAACGCGGTGTTCGTGGCGGGAGGCGTGCTGACGCTGGCCGGCGCCGCCACGTTCTTCACCGGTTGGCTCTACGCCTTCTACCTTTACGCCGCGGGAGCGTGCGCCTTTGCCGCGATGCAGGTGCGCATGGGGTACGACGGCGACAACTTCGTCATCCGCCGGTTGCGGGGGCAGCAGGTGGCAGGCGCGTTCCTGCTGGTCTGCACCGCCGTCCTCATGGCCATGCGCGTCTTCGACTTCGGTTTCGCCCGCGGGCAGGAGTGGGTGGTGTGCCTGACCGTCGCCTGCGTGCTGGAACTGTACACCGCATTCCGCATCCCGGCCGAACTGGAGAAAGAAGAAAGGCGGCGGCAGGCTTTAAAACAGGAAAAGAAAGTTTAATTAGTAATAAAACACTTTATTCTGCGGCCGCAAGGACTTATCTTTGCATTTCGCAAGTCGGAATGATATAAGAAGTGGTAAAGAATATTTTGTGCATATCGGCCGCCCTCCTGGCACTTTCTTCCTGCCGCCAGGGCGAATATCTGGTGGAGGGGAACTCTACCATAGAGACCATGGACGGCAAGAAGCTGTACTTGAAAGCCTTCAAGGAAAACGACCTGGTGGACATCGACTCCAGCGACGTGGTGCACGGCAAGTTCAATTTCGTCGGCTCGCTTGATTCCGTCATGATGGTCAACCTCTTCGTCGACGACGAGTGCCTGATGCCTTTCGTCCTGGGGCCGGAGGAACTGTCCGTGCAAATCAGCACGACGCGCCAATACGTGACCGGGAGCGCGTTGAACGACACCCTGTACAGCTTCATCAACCGCAAGACACGGCTGGACAACCTGATAGCGGAGCTTCCTCACAAAGAGAGCCAAATGATTATGGACGGCGTGGACGAGGACATCATCATGGTGCGGCTGAACGACGAGGCCAACCGCCTGGCGTTGCAGAACGACCGCCTCATCACCGACTTCATCACGTCCAACTTCGACAACGTGCTGGGAGCGGGAGTGTTCATGATAATGACGAGCAGTTACCCGTATCCCGTCATGACTCCCCAAATCGAGGAAATCATGGCCAAGGCCACGCCTTATTTCAAGAACGACGTTTACGTGAGGAACTACATCAAGGCGGCCAAGGAGAACATGGAGAAAATGGGCTACGGCTACGACGAGACACTGCCGGAAATTTCAAAGACCGATTCGCTGAAATGATTCCTCCGCCCGGAGGCGGGCGCGCCTCGAAAGAAAGGCACGAGCGTCCGGAAACGGACAAATGTCCACGAAAGGCGCGCGACGACGTGCATTTCCGCACTTCTGCACGCCGACGGCAAGAACCGGCCATAATCAGGCACGCGGAGCCCGGCGACGCGCCCGCCGTGGCAGACATCTACAACGAATACGTCCTGCACGGCACGGCCACTTTCGAGACCGAGGCCGTTCCCGCTGACGAAATGCTTAGGCGGATAGCCGACATCTCCTCGCGCTTCCCCTATCTGGTGAGCGAAAGGGACGGACGGGTGGAAGGATACGCCTACGCCAGTGCGTGGAAGGAAAGGGCCGCCTACCGCCACACGTGGGAGACGGCCGTTTACGTAGCCTCCTCGTCCGTCGGACAAGGCATCGGCTCGCGGCTGATGTCGCGGCTGATTGAAGAATGCCGCGAGGCGGGCTGCCACGTGCTCGTCGCCTGCATCACCCACGGGAACGAGCCCAGCTGCGCCCTGCACCGCAAGTTCGGGTTCAGGCAGGCGGCCTTCTTCGCGAAAGTAGGCGTCAAGTTCGGGTTACGCCTGGACGTGACAGACTGGGAGCTGATACTGCGCCCCTGACGCCGCCGGGGGAATCCTACAACACTTTCATCCGTCCCGCCACATGAACCAAACCACAGACGACTTCCACTCCAAGACAGGCCACCACGGCCACGTGCCGCTCGACAACATCATCAACACCAAGCTCATCGCCTACGTGATTGGCATCCTGACCTGGGTGGAAGGCGGGATGTTGCTCGTCTGCATGGGAGTCTCGCTGTTCTACCGCGAGGCCTGCCACAGGCACTTCCTGTACGCCGCGGGAGCCAGCCTGGTGGCAGGAGCCGGGCTGACGGCCTACGGAAAGGGAGCCAAGACGTGGATGACGCGCCGCGACGGATACTGCATCGTAACGCTCACATGGCTCATGTTCACCATCCTGGGGATGTTGCCGTTCCTGACGAGCGGCGAGATACCGTCGGTGGCGGGAGCTTTCTTCGAGACCATGTCGGGATTCACCACCACCGGATTTACCGTGATAGACCATATCGACACCATGCCGAAAGGACTGCTCTTCTGGCGCGCGCTGACCCACTGGGTGGGCGGCCTGGGCATCGTATGCTTCACCATAGCCCTTCTGCCCATATTCGGCGGGGGGAACCTGCAACTCTTCAGCGCGGAAGCCACGGGCGTGACGCACAACAAGCTGCACCCGAAGATAAGCATGACCACCAAGCTCATCTGGACTGTCTATATCTTCCTGACCGGACTGTGCGCCGCCTTGCTCTGCGTGGGCGGCATGGGCTTGTTCGACGGTGTCTGCCACGCGCTGAGCATCCTCGGGACGGGCGGCTATTCCACCCGTCAGGCCAGCCTGGCCTATTGGAACTCTCCTTTCATCGAGTACGTCACGGCGGCCTTCATGCTCGTGGCCGGCCTGAACTTCTCGCTGCTGGTGGGGTGCATGCAAGGCAAGCCGGGCAAGCTTTTCAAGGACGGCGAGACGCGGTGGTTCCTCTGTTCGGTGGGTGTCATCACGGTGCTCGCCGCGTCCGGCCTGTTCTTCCGGCTCCATTATCCGCTCGAGGAGGCTTTCCGCAAGGCCCTTTTCCAAGTGGCTTCGCTCCACACTTCCTGCGGCCTGCTGACGGACGACTATACCGCGTGGCCGCAATACATCTGGCCCGTCCTCCTCTTTGCCATGATAACTGGAGGGTGCACGGGTTCGACGGCCGGCGGCGTGAAGGACATCCGCATCATGATACTGTTCCATGCCGTAAGGAACCAGTTCAAGCGGCTTCTTCATCCCAACGCCATCCTTCCGGTACGGATTAACAAGCGCGTCGTGCCCCCCTCGATGGTGACATCCGTCACGACGTTCCTCCTTTTCCATGCGTTGTGCGGTTCCGTGTGCTGCATCCTGCTGACGTTCTTCGGCATAGACTTCACGGATGCCGTGACCACCTCCATTTCGGCCATGGGGAACACCGGCGTGGGCTTCGGCCATTTCGGCCCGGCGTTCACCATGAGCGGCATGCCCGAGGCGTGCCAATGGATCTTGTCCTTCCTCATGCTCGTCAGCCGTCTGGAACTGTTCGGCGTGCTGGTCTTGTTCAGTCCCGTCTTCTGGAAAGAATGGTAGGTGCGCCGACGGGAGAGGAAGTCCGCCTTTCCCGTTTCCCTCCGGCGACCGCGGCCTCCACGCGGATTTCCCCTCCGACGGCCCTCACGGACACGCGGCGTCCCCCCTCCACCGTGACCGGCGCGGACAACTTCTTCCCGCCGGACCAGACCGTGACGCGGGCCCGCGCCCTCCGTACACCTTTATTATATATGTATGCGCCGCAAGAGTCGTTCTCCATCTGCCGGGCCGAGAGCCCTTCGCCACGGATGAACACGCGGAGCGTGTTGGCCACGCTGTGGTTCACGCCGCAACGGAACGTGGCCGCGGAGCCTCGCCGGGAGATGGCAGTCATTTCCGTGAAGACGGGAGCGCCGTCGGGCAGGAGGATGTCTTCCAACGTGCAGCACTCCTCCCCGAGATAATTGCTCAACAGCAGGTAACGCGCACTGTCGGGGTCGCTGACGACGACGCCGTTCCACCCCCGGGGCACCTGATCCGCCAGCGACGACACGCCGGCGGCCAACCGTCGCGTGCCGGCCGAGTCCACGTTGCAATAATACACGATGTGCCGGCGGTCTATGACGCTCCCGGCACCGAAAGCGCGCGCGGCGGACGAGTAAGAAGGGTATATCTTGGACAGGAAGATGGAGCTGTTCAGCTCCCGGTCGCCGAAAGCGACGGACTTCCCGGCGCACGTGGTCACGATGCCCACCTCGTTGTCGATGTTGACCCAATTCCCGGGGAACGACGCCAGCCGCCTCCCGTCGGTCTGCAACCGTCCCCCGCCGTGGTAGAGCGTGCGCTTCGTCTTTGTGAACGGGTCGGTGCTGACGGCCATCAGTCCGCCCTTCTCCTCCGTAATGACGCCGTCCGCCTTGCCCACCACGTAATCCATGTAGACGAAGGCGTTGCCCGGCGTGGAGAAGAGGGTGAAGTTGTTTTCCATGCTGTTCCCGTTGGTCGCAATCTTTCCGTTCATGACGTAACTGTTGCCGTTCAGGCCGTAGATGCCGCTGACGACGGGCGAGGCGTCCGTCGCCTTCCCGCTTACGGCGTACCATCCCAATATGTTGCCCGTGTTGTTCTTCCTGTAAGGCACGATGATTTTGTTCTTGTCCGGCTTGCCGGGCGCGACGTATCCCGTATAACTTTCCAGCCCGGCACTCCAGGAGAACACGCTGAAGCGGTGGGGCGTGTTGGCCCGCACGATGTTTTGCGAGGCGAACACGCGGGCGGTCTCCTGCCGCCGGCTGAAGTCTTCCCACGAAGAGGGCCGCATGCCGTCGGTGGAGGCCACCTCGTGCATCAGGTAAGTCATCATGACGCGATGCCCCTCCACGCCCATGCGCCGCGGCCCCACGTCGCTGTTGAGCAGCCAGCTCCCGTCGCGCGTCGTGCCTTGCCGGGCCTTGATGTTCTTGTAAGCCAAGTTCTCCAGCATCAGGGCGTCCGGGTCGCGAAGGAAACAGGCGGCCGTGGAGTAGCTGGTGATTTGGTCGTAGAGGAACATGCTCCAGTCGTTGCCGTTCGGCATGGCCAGTTCCCCGTCGGCGAGCGCCAGCCGGTAGAGCACCTCGTGCATGACCTTCCGGTTGTTGTGCATCAAGGCGTTGGTCTTCCATTTCTGGTTCTCGCCTTGGAACAGGCGGAGCGCGAGATGGGATTCCCCCAGCTCCTGCATCACGACATTCTGGTACGAGGTGTGGAAGTAACCGTGGTTTTGCAACGTGTAGTCGGCGTAAAGGTTACTGCCGGCGTACAAGTCCTGCACCGCGGCCCCGTCGTACTCCGGGTCGATAATCCCGGAGTCCCGTGCGTCGTCCGCGTGCGAATAGCAATTGATGGCAAACGCACGCAGGCGGTCGAACCATTCCGGCGCGAGCGCGTCGTCGGGGTAGAGACCCAGAGCGCACGCCAGGATGTTGGTTTCCCACCCGTTTTCTTCCGCCTTCGTGTCGCCCTCGCATCCCGTGGGAATACCGCGTTCCAACTCGTAATTGCATTCCGCCCTGATCATGTCATAGACGCAGGCCTTTTGCCCCTCGCCCAGCTCCTCGTCCAGGAAGAAAGAGGCGTATGCCAGCGAGGCGGCCCAAAGCGAACTCTCCCACACGTGGTCGTCCTTGCCGACGGAGCCCCAATGCCTGCCGTCCGAGGCGGCCTTCAATTTGTTCGCCTTGTGGGTGGAATAGCCGAAAACGAGCGACTTCAAGGCCATGTCCTTCACCGTTTCCCACGTGATGCCTTCCGGCAGGGCCGTCCTGCCTCTGCCGTATTTGCAAAGGAAGGCGCAAATCATGGAAAAGTCGGCGTTCGTGCGCACCCCGTCCTCGTTGCTTTGTCCGGCGCACCGTGCCTTGAAGTATCCGCACGCCTCCCCCCTGCCGTTGGGCGACGCGCAGTCATGCCATATTCCGCGGGCGTATGCCATGGAACGCGCCAGCATCTGCAGCAAGTCCTGTTTCATGGCCCCTTCCCCGACGAACTCCCGGGACACGATGCCTTCGGTGGGGGATTCCACTTGGTTCTCCGTGCCTCCCGCTATACACGGCGCGCCGCCCTCCGCGGGAGGGGGCACCGGCATCGCGTCCCCCCACCCGCAGACCGGCCGGCAACAAAGCAACAAGCCGCAAAATCCCGACAAGAACCCCTTCATCGTCCCTCCTTTCGCACCGGTGATTTGTCCCGCCCTCAAAATTACGACAAAATCGCGCACACGGCACGCCGGGAACGTAAAAAAAAGACAAAAAAGCAACGCTTTGTTGCGAAAAACCGCGAGATTGACTAACTTTACCCTTAAATTAAGTGAACGACGGCCTATGGAATTGGTAGAAAGGTTCTTAAGATACGTGAGTTTCGACACGCAGTCGGACGAGGACGGGAAGGGATGCCCGAGCACGGACAAGCAGATGGCGTTTGCCCGGCATCTGGCGGACGAGCTGAAGGCGGAAGGGCTCGAGGACGTGTCGCTCGACGGGCACGGGTATCTGTACGCCACCCTGCCCGCGAACACGGGGCGCGAGGTGCCCGCAATCGGATTCATCGCCCATATCGACACCTCGCCGGACTGCCCGGGCAAGGACGTGAAGCCGCGGATAGTGGAGCGGTACGACGGGACGGACATCGTGCTGTGCGCCGAGGAAGGCATCGTCACCTCGCCGGCGCAGTTCCCCGAACTGCTCGACCACGTGGGGGAAGACCTGATCGTCACGGACGGCCACACCCTCTTGGGAGCCGACGACAAGGCCGGCATCGCCGAAATCGTGCAGGCCATGGCCTACCTGCGTGACCATCCGGAAATCAAGCACGGCAAGATACGCGTGGCCTTCAACCCCGACGAGGAAATCGGCATGGGGGCGCGCCTCTTCGACGTGGAGAAGTTCGGATGCCAGTGGGCCTACACCATGGACGGCGGGGAAGTCGGCGAGCTGGAGTTCGAGAACTTCAACGCGGCGGCGGCCAAGGTGACGGTGAAGGGCTTGAACGTGCATCCCGGATACGCCAAGGGCAAGATGCGCAATTCCATGCTGACGGCGGCGGAGTTCATCCGGAGGATGCCCGCGGGCGAGACGCCGCAGGCCACGGAAGGATACGAGGGCTTCTACCACCTGACGGGCATGAAAGGCACGGTGGAGGAGACCGTGCTCTCGTATATCATACGCGACCACGACCGCGGGAAGTTCGAAGCCCGCAAGGCCTTCGTGCGGCGGCTGGCGGAAGAGATGAACGCCGAGGCCGGGGAAGGCGCGGTGACGGTGGACGTGCGCGACCAATACTACAACATGCGCGAGAAAGTGGAACCGGCGATGCACGTCGTCGACATCGCGCGCGAGGCCATCGAGGCGGCAGGCGCGGAATGCCGGGTGAGGGCCATCCGCGGGGGAACCGACGGGGCGCAGCTTTCGTTCAGGGGACTGCCGTGCCCCAACATCTTCGCCGGCGGGCTGAACTTCCACGGGCGGCACGAGTTCGTCCCGGTGCAGAGCATGGAGAAGGCCGTGGCGGTCATCGTGAAGATAGCGGAGTTGACGGCTTCAAGACAATAGGAAAGATGGAACACATACCGACGCTTGTCCAGGACCTGGCGCTTATCTTGCTGGTCGCCGCCGTGGTCACCCTCTTGTTCAAGTGGCTGAAACAGCCCGTCGTCCTGGGGTATATCGTGGCGGGGTTCATCGCCGGGCCGCATTTCATATACATCCCCTCCGTGCACGACGCGGAAAGCATCGACGTATGGGCGCAAATCGGCGTCGTCATCCTGCTGTTCACGCTGGGGCTGGAGTTCAGCTTCAAGAAGATACTCAAGATGGGAGCCGCGCCGGTCATCGCCGCGCTCACCATCATATTCTGCATGATGTTCCTCGGCACGTCCGTCGGCCACCTGTTCGGATGGAAGAGCATGGACTGCGTTTACCTGGGCGGCATGCTGGCCATGTCCTCCACCACCATCATCTACAAGGCGTTCCAGGACCTCGGCGTCTTGCAGAAGAAGTTCGCGGGCATCGTGCTTAGCGTGCTCATCCTGGAAGACATACTGGCCATCGTGCTGATGGTGATGCTGTCCACTCTGGCCGTGAGCCACAACATCGAGGGGGAGGAACTGATAGGAGGGTTGTTCCGCCTGGGCTTTTTCCTCATACTTTGGTTCGTGGTCGGGCTGTACCTCATCCCCATAATGTTGCGGAAGAACCGGAAGTTCCTGAACGATGAGTCCCTGCTCATCGTGTCGCTGACGCTGTGTTTCGTCATGGCGGTGGTGGCCGTGAAGTCGGGCTTCAGCGCCGCGTTCGGAGCCTTCGTGGTAGGCTCCATTCTGGCCGAGACGGTGGAAGCCGAGCGGATAGAGAAGCTCGTGGCGCCGGTGAAGGACTTGTTCGGCGCCATATTCTTCGTGTCCGTGGGGATGCTGGTCGACCCCGACGTGCTGGCAGAGTACGCCTGGCCTATCGCGGCCCTCACCCTTACCATCATCGCGGGGCAGGCCGTGTTCGGGACGTTCGGCTTCGTGCTGGCCGGACAGCCGTTGAAGGAGGCGATGAAGTGCGGCTTCAGCATGTCGCAAATCGGAGAGTTCGCCTTCATCATCGCTTCCCTGGGGATGTCGCTCGGCGTGACGAGCCGCCACCTCTACCCCATCGTGGTGGCCGTCTCCGTGGTGACGACATTCACCACGCCCTACATGCTGAAAGCCGCCGGGCCGGCATACGTCCGGCTGTGCCGCGTGCTGCCGCAGGGGTGGGTGGCCTGGCTCGACCGTTACACGCCGGGAGCGGCGGTGCAGAGCCATTCCGGGAACTGGAAGAAGCTGATTACCGCCATGTTGAGGCAGATTGTCGTCTTCACCACACTTTCCGTTACGGTCATCGCGCTGTCCCTGCGCTTCCTGCTGCCCTTCGCGCGGGGAATACTGCCCCATTGGTGGGCCAACGCCGTTTGCGGGTTCGTCATCCTGACCTGCATTTCCCCGTTCCTGCTGGGCATCATGGCGAGGGGCGGGCGTTCCTCCCTCTTCCTGACGCTGTGGAAGGAAAGCCGCTACAACCGCTTGCCGCTCGTCTTCACGCTCATCGTGAGGACGGTAATCGTGTGCATGCTCATCTTCTATGTCATCCGCTACCTGGTGCCTTTCGCCGACCCCATTCTGCTGCTGCTGGCCCTGCTCATCGTGGGCGGCATATCCATGTCCCGCCCGCTTCACCGCAACTTCATGCGTATGGAGAAAGTGTTCATGGACAACCTGCATAGCCGCGACACGTTGGAACAAGGCGACGAAAAGGCGCGGCCCGACTACGCCGAACGCCTGCTGTCGAAGGACCTGCACTTGGTGGAATTCGAAATCCCGGCGGAGTCGACGTGGGGAGGCAGGCTGTTGGGCGACCTGAAACTGAGCCAGCGTTACGGGGTCAACGTCGTCTCCATCGTCCGCGGGACACATTACATGAACATCCCCAACGGCGACGACCGCATCTATCCCCGCGACCACATACAGGTGATTGGCACGGACGAGCAGACAGAGCGTTTCTCCGAAGCACTGGCGAAGACAGCCGCGACGGCGGAAACGGGGCGGCGCGACCGCGAGACGCAGCTGAAACAGTTCCTGATTACCGGCACGTCGGCGTTCGCCGGGATAAAGCTGAAAGACAGCGGCATCCGCGACAGATACCACTGCATGATAGCGGGCATCGAGACACCCGACGGCATATTGGAGAAGCCGGACGCCGAGAGGGTGTTCCGCGCCGGGGACATCATCTGGCTCGTGGGGGAAAAGGAAGACTTGTCCCGGCTTTTCTCCGGCAAGCCTTAATCCTCCTCCCCTTCCTCCAAGTCGAAGTCGAACGGGGTGTCGGGCGCGGTGAACTCCTCCAGGTTCCTGCGCTCTTCCTTCGTGGGGCGACCCGTCCCCCGCGCACGGTCGACGAAGCCGCTTATCCGCAAGCCTTAATCCTCCTCCTCCCCTTCCTCCAAGTCGAAGTCGAACGGGGTGTCGGGCGCGGTGAACTCCTCCAGGTTCCTGCGCTCTTCCTTCGTGGGGCGACCCGTCCCCCGCGCACGGTCGACGAAGCCGCTTATCCGACTCATTTCCAGCACCTCGTATTGTTCCGGCGGGGTGACGTTCTCCAATACTTCCGGAATCAGCCGGGCACCGACGCGCTTCTCTATGGCCTGCCTGACCTTGAAGGAATAAGTGACGGGAGGCTTGCGCACCTCGACCACGTCGCCGGGCCTGACGGTGCGCGAAGGCTTCAGCTGCGTCCCGTTCATGGCCACCTGCCCTTTCTTGCAAGCCGCGGCGGCCAGCGTGCGCGTCTTGAAGATGCGGGCCGCCCACAGCCACTTGTCTATTCTCGCTTCGTCCATGCGTGCCTGCTATTTCTTGTTGTACTGGTTCATGGCCGACTGGATGCCGGCCAAGCAGAAGCACCGTATCATCTCGCAGGCCACCCCCACCCGCTCGTCCATCGCCTTCAAGTCCTCTTCCGTGAACCGCCCCAGCACGAAGCCGATTTGCCCGCCCCGGGGGAAGTCGTTGCCGATGCCGAACCTCAGCCGGGCGTAAGCCTGCGTGCCGAGGACGGAGGCCACGCTCTTCAGTCCGTTATGGCCGCCGTCGCTCCCCCCCGGCTTCATGCGCAACGCGCCGAACGGGAGCGACAGGTCGTCGGTCACTATCAGCAGGCGTTCAAGGGGGACGTTCTCCTTGTTCGCCCAATAGCGCACGGCGTTCCCGCTCAGGTTCATGTAGGTCGACGGCTTCAGCAGCACCAGCTGCCGCCCCTTCAGCGGCAGGGAGGCCACGAAGCCGTAACGCCTGTCCTCGAAAACGACATTGGACGCCCCTGCCAAGGCGTCCAATATCCTGAAACCCATATTGTGGCGGGTACCGGCGTATTCGCTCCCCACGTTGCCCAGGCCCGCAATCAGGTATTTCATCCGCAGCCTTACGCGTTAGCCTCGGCAGAGGCGGCCGACTTGGCGCCGCGCGTCATCTTCACATGACAGACGACGACTTCCTTGCTCGTCACCAGCTCCAGGCCGTCGAAATGCAGGTCGCCCACCTTGATGCTCTTGCCCAGCCCCAGGTTCGTCACGTCGATGTCCAGGCGTTCGGGGATGTCGGTATAGACGGCCTTGACTTTCAACTTGCGGACGGATGCCGTCAGCCGCCCGCCCGCCTTCACGCCCTCCGCCAGGCCGTTCAGCCTGATGGGCACTTCCATTACGATGGGCTTCGTGTCGGTGACCTCGTAAAAGTCCACGTGCAGCACGTTGTCCTTCACGGGGTGGAACTGGAGTTCCTTCAACACCGCCTTGCACTCCCTCCCGTCGACGTCCAGGTTCACCACATAGATGTCCGGCGTGTAAATCAGATTGCGCAAGTCCGCGCCCGCCACGGTGAAAGGCAGGGCCACCGGAAGCCCGTCCTCGCCCCTCGTTTCCCCGTACAGGTTGCAGGGAACGCCGCCCGTCCTGCGGATGCCCCGCGCGGCCCTCTTGCCGAAGGCGGCCCTCGCCGTGCCCTTCAAGTTCATCTCTTTCATTGCATTGTCTCTTTTTGTGTTACTCTAAATTAAGTGGTTCATGCTTAATTCCGCCATCACACGACGCGCACATCCTTCGATGATGCCGAAAATCGGCGCAAAGTTACGCTTTTCCGCAGTTTCGGCCAAATGTTTCGGCGGTTTCTTCACCGCCGCCACGCCACGCCCCAAGGCGGCGACTCCACTCCCCCGCCGTCGCGCGCCGCGTATGTTAAACATTTGTTAAAAACGGGGGGGGTAATTTGAGTACGGGCAAAATAAAGTAATTTCGCACGGTGATTGGATTTGCGCCGGGGCGGATTTCGCGGGCCGGCCCTCCCCCCGCACGGAAAAACAAACGAAAAGGCCCGTTCTTATCAATGTGAACATGAAAAGACTGATGAAATGGAAATGGTTCGCGCTGGCGGCGATGTTCGCCTTCGCGGCTTGCAACGACGACGACGAGGTGAAGCCCGCCGCGCCTGACGACTTGGGAAACGAGCTGGAAGTCCGCGTCTCCGCCCTCGAAGAGGCGAAGGCATCGCTCGAACAGATGGCGGCGGGGCTTCAGACGGAACAGAAGAACTTGGAAGACAGCCTGAAGGCCATGCAGTCGCAGACAGAATCCGCAATGGAGCGGATAGCCGCCGCCGAGACGCAAATCGACGGGCTGAAGACGCTGAGGGACGAAGTGAACTCAAAAATCGACGGCCTGGACACCGCCATCGATGAAATCAGGTCTCTGGCCGAACAAAACCAAAACGACGTGTCCGCGCTCAAGGAACAGGTGAAGAAGGCCAACGAGCAAATAGGGGAAGTCTTGCCGCTCGTCGCCAAGGTGGAGGCGTTGCAGGACATGCTGTCGGGGTTCGACGAGGGAACGAACATCAGGCAGTACATCGACAAAGCCGTGGAAAGCATTAACTCCACGCTCGGGAACTACGTCGTGAAAGAGGAATACGACAAATTCTACGAAAGCTACCAGACTTTCATGGGCGACTATACCGGTTCCATGAACGATATCCTCGACTCCCTGAACCTGCTCAAACAGCAAATCGCGGACGGCCTCGGCTCCACGGGCAACTACGGCGACGGCAAGCTCTCCGCCCGAATCGACGCGCTGGAGAAAAAGTTGGAAGAGTTGGAGGAAGAGGTGAAAGCCCCGTTCGACTACACCACCGAAGAGTTCCTGGCGGGCGTGACCGGGGTAATCGAGAAAGCACTCGAGAAGGACGGACTGATTTCGACAGCCCTGACAGCCGAGCTTGAAAAGCTCCGCGCGACTTACGACGAGAAGATTTCGGCTCTCGAAGCAAGGGTGGGAAGCCTTGAAGTGCGGGTGGATAAACTCGAAGAAGCAAAGACTGCGCTCGAGAACCTCGTGAAAGGACTTCAGGAGCAAATACAGCAGCTGCAACAGTCGCCGGGCGGCAGCACACCGGGACAGGAGACCAACGTGCAGTGGCGGATTGACTCGCTGGCGGCGGTGACAAAAGAGGTGGAGAAGCAAATCGGCGAACTGAACGCCGCCATCGGTGAAATCAGGTCTCTGGCCGAACAAAACCAAGACGACGTGTCCACGCTCAAGAAACAGATGGAGGCGGCTACCGGACAGATAGATGAAGTCTTGAAACTTGCCGCGAGAGTGGAGGCATTGGAGAAAATGCTGTCGGGGTTCGACACGGGAACGGACATCAAGCAGTACATCGACGATGCCGTG
>CAZGBV010000021.1:0-27967 GCA_964523985.1 uncultured Paraprevotella sp. | reverse complement strand
AAAATCGATTTTCGCGCGGTTTCGGGAATCCGGAAAGCAAGCGGAAGGGCGGGGCGGGCTTACATCCTGCCGGGCGGGGGCGCGGCCCGTGCGCCTGTTCCGGGAGGACGCGCAAGCGGGAAGGCCGTCCCGCCTGACAATCCGTCATCCGGATCTTTACAAACGCGGGGCTCCAAGGAGACGCCAGAAGGCCGCTTCGGGCAGTCCTCCGCCCCGCCTTCGGGCGGCCTTTCCCGGAAAGAGCCGAGATCCGAATCGCGGCGACGGGACGAAAAAAGTGTTTTGTCCCGTCGTCCGGAATTTTTTCTCGGCACAAAAACGGGCGGTTTCGGTTAAAGGACGTTAAACGGATGCCCGAAACGTGAAGAAATGTATCCGAAAACGCCCTTTCCCGCTCCTAATTCGCGTTTTCCGGCGGCAGTCCGCAATGCCTGAAACCGCCTTTTCCCTTTCATTCTGCCCGTGGGAATAGGAAACGGCTGACATATTGTCAAAGGAGAAACGCAACCGTCCGGGATGGAATCGTCCCGACGGGTAAAGTTGGAATACTAGTGGAGGCTCGTGTCCGACGGCAAGGCGCGGGGTACGCGCCTTGTCTTCACGGTCTTGCCGAAGTACGACCCTGACGAGCCCGCCTCGCACTTCGATCCGCTCCGGCGGCTGGCACGGGAGGAGAGCATCCCGTTCCTGTCCCATTACGGCGACACTACCTTCACAGGAAAGCGGTGCTTTTTCCATGACGGCTACCACTTGAACCGGAAAGGCGCGGAGGCGTACACGAAAGTCATCGCTTCGGAACTCAAGGGACTGCTCAAGGAGGGAAGCTGACGCGCTCCCCTCCGCATGGGGCGCGTGGTTTCCGCAGACACCGGATGTGTCCGGCACGGTCGAGCCTGGCGACTGTCAAGATAGATACGTGACACACGTCAAACGGGAAAGAGAGGCTGGTTCCGGACAGAGCCTCATCTCGTCAGCGAGAACCGCATATTGAAGCCGAAGTCCTGCGTGATGGTGGGATAGGCGTTGGAAGAGAGCAACGGCTGGTTGCGCTGGCGGTCGTAATAGAGGCTCAGCGTGACGTAACGGCTCATCGTGTAGTCCGCACTGAACGAAGTCTTGAATGCCTTGTTGCCGCTCGTGGCCTCCGAGAGCGAAGTCTGGATGTCGCGGGTGATGGCATCCTGGTTGCGGTACGAAAAGTCGAAGCGCAAGTTCAGGTCGTGGCTGATGAGGCGGCTATTCCTCGTCCCGATGCCTGTGGAACGGTTGGCGTTCCGGTTGTTGGCCGCGCCCGTCCGCCTGCCGTTGCCGCGCCCCCCTGCTTTTTTGCGCCGGTTTCCGAAGAGGGAGGAAAACCGGAAATCGCTGACCTTGTAGCCCCACCCCACGACGAAGTCGCTACTGCATGCCTCGTTCAGCTGGACGGCGGTCATGCTCAGGGTGAGCACGCGCGTCTTGCGGTATTCCATCTTGAAAGTCATGTTGTTGTTCAGCGTGAAGTCCAATCCGGCCAAAGGCGCGAAAGCTTCGTTGATGGATACCGCGCTGATGTCGTACATGCTGCTCGGGACGATGGCGTTGTCCGTGGTGTTCCGGACGAATCCCAAGCCGCCCATGTACTCCATCCAGCTGCTGTACGTGTTGTAAGCCCCCACGGAATAGATGCTCTTGTAGGAATGGTTGAGGGTGACGCTCTTGAAATGGTCGCGTATCCAAGGCAGGTAGGACAGCCCCTTGTAAGATACCGTCCAGTTGGGCAACATACGTGCCAGGCTCGGGAATATGTCGAGCGGCGAATTTACGCTTCCTCCGGTGTAGGCGGCCAGGAAAGCCGGAATCATCACGTCGGCCGAATACTTGTCCACCGTGCCGTTGGCAGGGTCGAATTTCCCTTGCAGTCCGGTGGCGGCCGGGTAAGTGGCATTGGCATAGCAGGCCTCCACGCGGCTCCGGAACGCGGCGAGGTATTCCCGGAAACGGGTGAACGTCTTGCTGTTGTAGCCGTTCCCGGCATCGCCCCGGCTCTCGAAAGCCGACCTGATGGAGATAGTGGTCATCGTGAAGCTGCCGCTTTGCGTGGTGGGCATTCCCGCGTACATATATTGTATGCTCTTGTTGCTGTTCACCGTCCGGCTGGCGTTCAAGTCTATCTTCAAGTCGGGAATCGGCTCCAGGGTGGCCTTGACTTGCAAGTCCTCCATGGCGTTGGTGGTGGCCGGCGTGCTGACGCTGTCGTTGTCGAGCAACCAACCGCGCTCGTCGGCCTTTCTGATGTAGCTTTCGCCGGTGAGGCCGAAAGCGAAGTCGAGCCCCGGTCGCATGCCGCCCCCCGTCCGTTGCCCCAGCATGTCGCCCACGTTGGGCAGGAAGCCCGGCAGCGACATGGCGAAGGTGTTGCGGTAGCTGAAGCTGACGTTGCGCACCATCATGAGGAAGCGTGCGGCACCTTGCAGGTAGGGGTACCAGGACTTCTCCCTTGCCGGGGTCTTGGCTACGACGTTGACGCGCAGCCTTACCGTGTCAGTGTTCAGGATGAGTATCTTGTCCTTGTCCGGCTTCTTGAACCTGATGGGGTAACGCCGGCCTGCGGCGGTTATGGCGGTGACACGTATCCGGCGGCTCTTCTGGTTGTGCGTCAGTTCCACGGTCGTGTCGGGTTTCAGGGTGATTTCTCCTACGAAGCCCTTGTACCGGGGAGGGGTCATCTTGGCGTTGGCAATGCCCTTGGTGTTGTCCGCCGTTATGCTGTCCGCCTTTTCGCTTCCCTGCTTGTCCTGTCCGCCCGTTCTGCGGGCGGCGTTTTTTTTCTCTTTCTCCTTCTGTGCCTTGGCTTTCTCCCTTTCGCGGTTGTTTTTTTCCTTGGCCTTTTTCAGTCCGCCGACCGAGAATTTCCTATTGACTTCCCTTAGGAAAGGCGAGAAGTTGTAAAGCGTCTCCATGTCGAAGCGTCCGTCCACCGTGGCCGAACGCTGGTTGTTGATGGTGTTGCCGTAAGAAGTCCCGTCCTCCTGCTCCATGCCGCGTTCCCACGAATAATTGGCCGTGTAGTTGCCGTCGAGCGAGAACCAGGAGAAGCACGGTATCTTCTCAAGCGGCACCTTGTAGGAGACCGTGAAGTCCTGCTGGTAGTCGAGCGGAGTGCCGAACCCCTTGATGCTGTGCCACACGGAGTCTTTCCATGCCTCGTACTGGTCGGCATAGAGATCTTTGTTCACCGGCACGTTGGGTTCTTCTATTTCCGCGTGCGTGGCGGAGTTGAACGAGAGGTGGAGGTTCTTGGTCAAGTCCCATTTCAGGCTGAAATCGCGGTTCCAGAGGAATTCCTTGGAAAAGGAAAGCGGAATGGATGCCGGGTTTTCCAAGTTGTCGATGTCCCGTTCCTGATACTCGTAATAGTTGCGCAGGATGTTCGTGCTGAAGCTGATGTTCTGCGGCAGGTAATTGAAGTTCAAATCGCGGACGAAGTCCCACCATTTGCTTTTGTTCTTGATTCTTTTCTTGAACGGCTCGAAGGGCTTGTATTCCGGGGAGTAGTCGTAGTTGAACGCCCCGTTCCAGTTCTTTTCCGTTTCCCATGCCGTGGTCTCGCCCGTCTTTTCTGTCACGCTGTGGGAGTAGCTGAACGAGAAGTTGGCAGGGTCGTAGGGCATGGGGTGCTTGGGCGTGGCTATATTGAACTTCACGTTGCTCAGACTGAAGTTCTTGTTCGTGGTCACCGTGGTGGTGAGGCTTTTCAGCGAGTCCCTCTCCTGCTCCGTGGCGCAGGCGGCGAGCGCGTCGGCCAGCAACATATCCGTGTCGAGCGGATTATACTTGGGCTTGACGACTTCCTTGCTGAACGAATAATAGACGGGAGCGGAGAAGCGCATTTTCGCGGGCAGCAACCTGCCCAGTTCGAAACTGGTCGTGACGCTGTAGTTGTAGATGTCCTCCTGGTTGCGGTCGGCCACCTTATCCTCTATGCCCCCGAACCCGGCCGTTTCCATGTGTCCGGTCAGATTGACGGTACCGAGGTCGGAAAGTTGGATGTCGAGTGCGCCTTGCGCGGCCCATCCGCCGTCGTTGCTGTATTCCTGTAGGCGCAACTCGTTAATCCACACCTCCACCGACTTGGTTTCGCGGGCGTTGTTGCGCACGCCTATCATGATGGTCTTCACCTCCCCCAGCGTCGGGTTGCCCATGACGCTCACCTTGTTGTTCGGCCTGTCGTCGTCGTAAACGGAGAAGAGCGTGGCGAGGGTGGCGTTTCCGAGGCTCTTCTCGCGGTTACGCGCCTGCTTCACCTTGGTGAACACCGAGAGGTCGACGTCCAACATGTTCTCTTCGGGCCATACCGCCCGGCATTGTTCGGCGGAATAAGTGTCGTATCGCCCGGCATCTGTCAGTTTCAGGGGAATCTCGTATTCGTAGAAGTTGTTCTTGTAGTCCGAGCCGAGGCGGATAAAAACGGCGGTCTGATTATCTTCGATCTTGGTCGCGTCCTCAGCCAGCGCGTTGGCATGGACGAACATCTGGAGGTGTTTGTACTGGCGCATGTCCAAGCCTGTATTCTTATATACGGCGCGTGCATCACCCGCAGCCAGGCCACGCACCGTCAGCGATAGCGCTTGTTCGTTTTCTTCGGCCAGCTGGCTTTGCGCAGGGTCTACCACGCGGCTCACTCCCGGGGGGAGCACGTAGTTCACCGGAGTCTTGTCGTTGTTCTCCTCTATGTTCACGGCCGATATTTCCATGCTCCCGTTCGTGGCGGGCATTTCGCCGACATAAAGGGCCTGCCCGTAGGAACGCCACTCGGCCTTCACCAAGTCCAGCGTGGCGAAACGCAGGATGACGGGGCGCTCGAAACCGGTGAGGAACATGCGCATGAAGCGGATGCTCGCGAAGTCGCTGATGTTGCCCACCTTCTTTTGGTATTCGTCAAGCGGCACGCGGAACTGGTACCAATTCACCTCTTCCGTGTTGCCATTGCGCAGTTTGACGCTCGTGGTGCGTTTGTCCACGATGTGGTTGCGCCCCACCACGAAGTCTTCGGGGCGGATGCTGACGTGGTACTGGTAGTATTTCTCGTATTCGTTCAGCGTGTAGTCTTGATTGATGTCCTCCACGTCGGGCGTGGTCTTGTACGAAGTGTCGTAAGATTCATTCGCGTTCTCGTTCGACCGCGAGTTCCCTTCGGGCAGGTTGATGCGTTTGTAACGGTCTAAAATGCCGAGGCGCAAGGCATCATAGTCGGATCCCCGGGAGTAGTGGTAGTCGTCTCCTGCGGGGTCGTTCGCCAGCGAGTCGTACACTTGTCGGCTCACTTTCCCCTGCACGGCCATGAGGAACTCGCGATAGGCGCCGAATGCGCGCTCTTCCTCGTCGTTGAGCCCGTTCAACCCGATGTCCTGCCGTTCGCGTGCCCCGGATTCGTTGTTGAAGGCATACACCACGCTGGTGGTGGTAGGCATGCGCCCCCATGCCGTTTCCGTATAATAGTTGGAACTTCCGTCGACGGGCATTCCGCTTTCGAAGGATTTCTTCCCGTCGTGAAGGATGTCCTCGCTCACTTCTCCCAAGTCCAGATAGAAGTCACCTCCGTAGTCGCCTTCCTTGTCGCGGGTGTAGATGAAAGGGTCGAGCATCCAGAACTCCACGTATTCTATGTTGGCTGTCTCGAAATCGTTGGTGTCCAGCTTACGCATCATGCCGCCCCAGCGGGTCTTGGGGTCGGGAAGCCGCCCGTCGTGACCCGGGTTCGGATCCAGGTTGTATGCCCCGCGTTCGGAAGGGTAGAACGCGAGGTTCATCACCGGGAGCGAAGCGGCCGCGTTGTAACTGGTTTGCGTCTTGTTGGGGAAGAGTTCCCGCTCGTACACTTCGCGCACGTAATGGTTGGAGAGTTGGTCCAGGTCGCTCTTGATGTGCGAGGGCGTGAGCGAGGAGCTTTGCCGCGTGAAGAGCGGATCCACGGTGTACCAGCTCAACAAGGCGCGGTTGTACCCCCCGCGCACGTCGTTGACGAGCCGGCTTTCCTCGAAGTCGGAAGGCACGCTTGAAATCATCCAGCCGGTGGGTTGCATCACGCTGATGCCGTTTTTAGTGTTCTCGAAGTCATCGATGTAAGAGGCCGCCCCCTGTATCTTCTTGTTCTGCCCGGCGACAAGCTGGGCGAACTCCCCGGTGAAGCTGACATGCGAAGGCGCGGTCACGTCGATAAGCGGTATCTTGTCTATCAGGCTCGTCAACCACTGGCTTTCCTTCTTCCATGAGAGGTTGACGCCCCACAGCGTGTTTTTCAGGGGCTCTTCGCCCATGTTGACTTTCGTGGTGAGCGGCTGTTCGTTCAGGAACATGAACGTCCCGCCGAGAGTGAAGTCCTTGTTCACGTCGTATTGCAGGTTGAACCCCAGCAACGTCTTGCGTTGCATCCCGTAGTTGTCGTTGCTTTCGTAGTCCACGCTCACGTTCGTTCCGGCATCGATGATGCTTTGGTTGATGATGGTCACCACGCCCATGGAATAGTCCACGGTGTAGTCCGTGTTTTCCGTCAGCGTCACGCCCCCCGCCGTCACGGTCACGGATCCTCGCGGCACGTTCATGGCTCCGAGATCGATTTCCGCCCCGTTGTTCCCCCTATACTCCCCCGAGAGCAGGAATTTGTTCTTCTCCGCTATCTGCTTGGCCATGGTCTTGGTGGAGTCGTACAACGCGTCGAAGCAATATTTCCCAATCAGGACCTCGTCGCCGAGATATTGTCGCAGGTGGCTTCCGAAAGGTTCGGCCACGGGAAAGTAGATGCGCCCCTTGCTAATGGTGTATCCCTCCACGTAATCGAATTGCCCGTTGGGGTTCGGGCGGTTGTTGGCATCCAACCGGTCCAGGTTCATTATCCGTAGGATTTTGGTGTCCTTGAATCTGGCTTCGGGCAGGTAAGACACGTACACGCCGGCGGAGTCGCTCTGATACTGGATGTCGAGCCTGAAATTCTCCTTTTGCGTCGTCGTGGCTCCCAGACTGTACACGTTCTTCATCATCAAGTCCCAGTTTCCCATCAGTGGGGTGGCCGACGTGTTTTTCAGTGCCTTGACGAACAGAGCCTGCGTGTTGTCGGCCAAGTCTCCCGAGAACTCTCCCACCTGATAGGTGGTGCCGTTGTAAGTGTATTCGAATGCCGCGGCAAGCACCTCGTCCGGTTGCAGGGTGAAGTTGAGCGACACGTAGCCCAGCGAGGCGTTTACGTCGTATTCCGAGGAAGAAAGCAGGCGCGCGCTTTGCAGCTTCTCGTAGTCCACGCTCCCCGCGAAGCCCGGTATGGCATCCAGCTCGCTCGAGGTCAAGCTGATGTCGCGGGCGGCGGCGTGTTGCGAGGTCATAGTGGAATAAAGGGTGTTCGAGGCGTTGGACGGCGTTTGTGCGCTGCCCCTCTGCCAGATGGGGTTGGAGATGTGGTCGTATTCGCCCAGGTCGGTGAAAGCCACGACGTTTCGGTTGCTCTCGTAGCTTCCCGTCTTGTTCGTCACCCAGAGTTCCACGCGCTTGACGGTGAGGCCGGACATGACGGTGGGCAACTTGCTCATGTTCGCGTCGTAGCGGTCGCGGAAGAAATGCGAGAGGAAGAAATGCCGGTTCTCCTCATAGTCGGTGGCGGGGAACTCGAACTTGTGCGTTTGCGCCCCTCCTTTGGACGACACGCTTTTCGACGCCGATTTCTTTTGCGAGACCACCGCCTGCAGTTTCAGCTTTCCGAACTGCAAGTCCGTGCGGAGGCCGAACAATGAGGATGCACCTTTGATGAGCGAGGAATTGGTGGGGAGCGACACGTTGCCCCCCTCTATCAACTTGATGATTTCGTCTTCCTTGCCCTCGTAGCGGAGCTTCATGTTCTGCGCGTCGAAGTCGAACGTGGCGTCGGTGTTGTAGTTCATGTTCACGTTAATCTTGTCACCCACGCTGCCGTTCATGCTCATGTTTATTTTCTCGTCGAAATCGAAACCGAAAGTACTCCTCCGGTTTTCCGACAGGCTCGGATTGTCCGTCCTTTTCAGGTTCCCCCCTATTTTCAGTTCGGCGGTGCCCTGTGTCTTGATGCGCACGCCTCCGGGGCCGAATATCTTTTCCGCCGGTCCCAGGTCGAATTGCATGTCGGCGAAGTCGAACTTGTCTTTGCCCTCGTTCTCGAAAGCCTCGCTGTTCTTTTGGCGGTAATAGCTCTGCAAAGACTTCTTCAGGCTCCACTCTTGGTATTCTTCGGGTGTCATCAGCAGGGGCGCGTTCAGGTAGCTGTCCCCCACTTTGGTGCCGATGGCGTAGTTTCCCGTCTTCGGGTCGTAGACGGTGTCCGTTTTCAGGTTGTCCGGATCTTTCAAGTCCAGGCTTCGCCTTTTCAGGTCTTCCTCGTCGCGCGGCACCGTGCGCTTCACGTCGAAACGCGGGCGGATGGTGTCCGGCTCGGCGGGTGCGTCGGGGACGTGCAGGAAAGCGGCACTCCCCATGCCCGCCAGCACATCAGTGCTGACGGCAAGGAAGATGACGTGAATCCACTTTTCCAAGTTTCCTTTCATGCAGTTCCGTTTGGCGGCAAGCCTTCCGGTCCCCCCACCCTATAACCTTTTGAGAGCGAGCTTGATGACACGTTCCACGACCGCGTCGGGCTCTTCTTTCAGGATGGCCGACACGACTTTCTGCGAAGGAGCGGGAGAAAAGCCTAACATGGTGAGCGCGGCAACGGCCTCTTCCAAAATTTCGGAGTGTTCATCGCGGGCGGACGCGACAGTGCTCCTTTCGTCCGTTCCGATTTCCACCGTCGCGATTTTGTCTTTCAAATCCACGATGATGCGCTGGGCCGTTTTCAACCCGATGCCCTTCACCGTCTTGAGCATCTTGTCGTTGCCGGAACTGACGACGCTGACCAGCTCCGCCGGCGTGAGGGCGGAGAGAATCATGCGAGCCGTGTTGCCCCCGATGCCGGACACGCTGATGAGCAACAGGAAGAGGGCGCGTTCCCGGTTGGTGGAAAAACCGTATAGCACGTAGGCATCTTCGCGGATGGCCTCGTAAACGTACAACTTGGCCTCCTGCTTGCCTTGCAAGGCCGAGAACGTGTTCAACGAAATGTTGAGGCCGTATCCCACGCCCCCGCAATCCACGACGACAAAAGCCGGGGTGAGTTCGGCAATCCGTCCTTTCACGTATTCTATCATGTCTTTTCTTGTTAAATATGCTTCAGGTGGATTCTAACAATTCTTTCTTGAGGCTCTTGAACAGACAGGGGAAACCCTTTATTCGTCTGCTTTGGACATTAATCTGCAAATATGAAACTTTTATTTGATAATTTATCGGCAGATTAACATAATTAATCCAAACAAGTGCTTATTTCGCATCATATTTGCGCTATCCACTCCGTAACTGCGGGTTGAAGCCTCGTAATCCCGGGAGACGGCATATCCTTTCTCCTGCCCGGGGCACGAACTCCGAGTCTCACCGCATACCACCGCCTTCGACCAGAGACAGGTGATTTTGGGCGGTGATGCCCTGACGACCCTGCCCCCGACGAGACATATTTCCCTTTCGCCATGTCAGAAACACATGAGAAACTCCCTTCACCGCCGGTTACCAAAAAGGACGTGGCAGACGGTTGTGCGCTTTCCCTCTGCCACGTCCCAATTACCTCATATTCGCCCCCTGCCCTCTCCCGTCACCGTCTGACATGAAAGGTGTTCGTCACGGACGGACTTCGTATCAGGCCGATGTAACCCTCTGGCTCAATTGCGGGTCACGATTTTCTCTCCCTCCTTGTTCCGGATTACTACGTCCTTCGTGGTGAGGTTCTTGCAGTATATAAATTCGGCACCCAGTTTAGAAGTGATGTCGACATTCTCCAACGTGATGTTCTCAATCGGCATTTCGGGAATGCCGTTGAAGTACATGGCACGGTGCGCACCGGCACAAACCACGTTCTTCATGTAGATGTTGCGGAAGCAGGGAGTGGTTTCGTCGACGGGCATCGGTTCCACCTTTGCCGGGACGGTCTTCCCGTTTTCCAACACTTCCACAGCCGAGCGACCGCCATAATAAAGGTTGAACGAAATCGCGTCGGTGGGGATATCCATCATGGAGACGTTGTTCACCCAGATGTTCTCCACCACTCCTCCGCGTCCGCGTTTGCTCTTGAAGCGCAAGCCCACGTCCGTGCCCAAGAATTGGCAGTTGCTCACGGAAATATTGCGCACGTCTCCGCTCATCTCGCTGCCTACCACGAAGCCGCCATGTCCGGCGAACACGGTGCAGCCGTCCACCAACACGTTCTCGCACGGGCGGGCGCGGCGGCGTCCGTCCTCGTCCTTGCCACTCTTCAAGCAGATGCCGTCGTCGCCCACGTCGAAGGAGGAATTCACTATCAAAGCGTTCCGGCAGGACTCCAAGTCCACGCCGTCGCCGTTCTGCGCGTAACTCGGGTTGCGCACCTGCACGCCTTCAATCAACACGTTCTCGCACATCAGCGGATGCAGGTTCCATGCAGGGGAATTCTGGAAGATGACACCTTGCAACCAGACATTCCGGCATTCCACAAAACTTATCATCACCGGACGGAGGAAATGACGGATGCTCTGCCAATCTTCTTCCGTGGTGAGGTTCTGAGGCACGTTCATGTCGCTAATGGTGTTTCCCTTCAAGGTTTCGGGGTAAGGAAACCAATAATCCGGGGTCTTAAACACGCCGCCGCGTGCGATGGTCTTCTTCCATACGCTCTCTGTCACCTTGTCTCGTTTCAGCGGACGCCAGCAATGCCCGTTTCCGTCGATGGCTCCCTCACCGGTGATGGCCACGTTCTCCAAGCCGCGACCGGAAATGGGCGACTGGCAACGACGGGTGTCGAGGCCTTCGAACACGGTCTCCACCAACGGATAGAGGTCTACGTCCGGAGAGAAGAGGATGATGGCTCCCTTTTCCAAATGCAGGTCGATGTTGCTTTTCATGACGATGGGGCCGGTATACCACACGCCGGCCGGCACTATCAGATGCCCTCCGCCCTGTGCGGAAAGAGTATCGATGGCGCGGGCGAAGGCTTCGGTACAGAGTTCCTCCCCGTTGCCGCCAAGGCCGAAATCCCTCAAATTGACGCTACGGTCGGGAAACGTCGGCGCGTCTACCCGCGGCATGTCAAACGGCAGGTTACGGTAAAGATCCTCGTATTTATACGCCGCCGCCGGCTGACATACGCCGAGAGCCCAGATGCAGATGGTTGCAATCAGATAAAGTCGTTTCGTCTTTTGTCTTTTCATTTCAAAATCTCATTAGGTTAATATTCGCTTGTTATTTGCTCGTTCCAGTCTGTACAGGTCAACGTCATGGGGAACACGAATGGCACGGGAAAGGCTCTGGCCGCGTGTTGAAGATGCCTTTCCATGATGCCTATTCCCTTATCTTTTCCATCGGCACGACGGTAACGCCGCCCAACAACCCGCTGGGCACAGGCTGCCAACCGGCATACGTGCCTTCCTTATATCCAAGGGTTGCCATATTGATGTCCTTGAAGATGCGCCATTCCACTCCGCGGCGGTCCATGTCTGCGATACGGTTGGCGGGCAGGTTGGTAACCTCCACCTCCAACGTATTCTGCCCCGGTTGCAGGTATCGCCCGATCAAGCAACGGTAAGGCACCGCCCAAAGGGTGGCGACATCCTTCCCGTTGACACAGACGCGGGCACTCTCGCGCACGTCCCCCAAGGAGAGCATCCACTCGCCGGCTGAAGAAGGGTCGTCGATGTGGAAAGTCGTGGTGTAACAGGCCGTCCCCATTGTCGTTTTGGCACCTTCGAAAGGCAAGTCCGTCCAGGAACCCAAGACCACCTTCCCGGGAACGCCGCTCACGGCAGGGGCACTTTCCACGAAACGGAATCCCCATTCCCCGTCAAGTGTCTTGCATGGCGGAATCCCGCCTTGTGGAGCACCTTCCGCTTTCACCGGACTATGCGGCTCGCCCACGTCACGGCGCATGGATTCCTTGGAAGTCGGCATCCAGTATTCCCACTCTTCCGCCGTCACATCAGCCTCCGTGAAAGTCTTCAAAATCACGGACTGTCCGGAAGCCAGTTGCAACAACACCTCCGTTTTCCCGTCCCGTCGGCGCACGGCCGCTTTTCCGGAAGTGCCGTCCATCGGGTTATAGAGCACGGCCGAACGGGCAGGTACGGCCAACGGTATCCAAGCCTCTGTATCACAGTCGGTCAGGGCGGAGATAAAATAATGGTACCCGTCGGCATTCCGGCGGCGTATGCAACTTAGGCCATAAGTAGTTTTCATCACCTCCGGAACGACGGACGTGGCGGCAAGCGTCTTGGCATAGTCCGTACCAAACAACACTTTCCCGCCTTCCAGCTTCTTGATTTCGTCCAAGGCCAGCCGGAGTTCCTTGCGCCGTTCCTCCACTTTCCCGAATCCCGGCACGTCCTCGGGATAGCAGTCCAGAAATACGATGGTCGCTCCTTCCTCTGCCAAGCTCAAGAGTTTCTTCAACACGTCTCCGGGCATCAAGTGTACGCCGGGGATGACGAGTGCCTTGTAAGCCGTCCCGCCGGAAGTCACGATTCTCCCGTCGCGACACGTCGCCGAGCGGATAAAGTTGTCGGAAACGTAGTCCATGTCGTAGCCGGCCTTGTTGATACGGTGCACGGCTTCGATGAAGCGGGGAGCACGCTTCGCCATGTTGTGTATGTCGAACATCAGCAACCGCCCGTCTTGTTCGTTCCACATATCGTAAACGGGCAGATATACCAGGAAATCGTTGTCGGGCATCCCGGCTTGCAGGAAACTCTGGCAACGGGATATGTATCGGAAAAATGCCGGCGCGTCCCTCCAGATGCTGTTCGTGGGACTCATGTCCATGGTAGCATAAAATTTCCAACCCGGCCAGGCGGCCTCGGCAGGCGAATAGGTGGTTCCGTGGAAGAATACATGGTTGACTCCGGAAACGAACATGAGGTCGAGATCCGGCTTGCATTGCGACAACGAGGTGCGGAAATGTTCCGTCAGCCACGTGAATGTTTCCGACGAAGTATAAGGTTTCCCTGCAATATGGGCGGCCGAGGACGCATACTTCAGCATGGAGAGGTCTGAATCGTTACGGCGCGTCAAAGAGTCCTTGCGCAAGCCCCGTATGCCGAAGTCGGACAAGCCGAAGCCTTCGCATTCGGGAATATCCACCGTTGCATAAAGGTCTATCAGGTTGCCGGGAGAGCCGTGAGCTTGGTTGCGGGTTTTCGAACCGTGCCGGTGCGCCCAGTCAGTCCATTGCCGCGTGAAGTTTTCCTGAAGCAACTCGCCAAGGGTTTCGCGATAGTCGGAAACGATGCGGCGTGTTTCGTCGGTTCGCTCCCCTTCGTCAAGAAATTCCGGCAGGTATCTTTCTAACTTGTAACCGCGACGGGCAAGGAACTCGTCGAACAATCCCTCCGTCCAATCGGCTTTATAGACTTCGTAGGAATCATTGAAGAAGTTATGGGGATAAGCTGTAGGCATACCGTCGTGGGCGGCCGCGGGCTCTGCCGCCTCGGGGAACTGCCCGGCAAAGGCACGTTCAAAGCGTCCGAGGTAGTTCTTCACGGCACGGGCGGAAAAATGGTCCATCACGTATCCTTCCCCTCCGGGAGCGGCTCGCTTCACCTTCTGCAAGGTCTTGCCACAAAAAGCAGCTATCAAGCGCCATGTGCCTTCCGGGACTTCCCAGTCCAACGTCCCGTCCTTCACTTTCGTCGTGAGATCCATGCATTCTCCCGCATCGGAAAAAGCCATCAGCCGTTCCAACTTGGCATAGGGCAATTGCTTGGCATCGGGTGCTTCCACTTTCTGCGCGAGGCGTTCCCCGCCTTTCAGCCGGTAATCGGCGACGAGGAGCTTGCAAGCTGCGTCTTCCACGCCTACTTCCGGACCTCCGAAAGGCCATCCCGTCCCGGTGTTCATGTCAATTTGCATACCGAGACGCGTCGCCTCACTCTCCGTGTGCCTCAACATCTGCATCCAACCGGAAGAGAGGAACGGAATGTCCTTGGCTTCATTTCCCTTTACTCCGTAAATCGGGGTTATTTCCATCGTCCCCATGCCGGCCGCGCCATACAACTCCAAGTTACGGGTCAGGTTCTCCTTGTCCACGGCACTTCCCATCCACCACCAACGGGCGGCTGGCTTGGCTTCCGTAGTCACCTCTGGCCAAGCAATATCCTGCGCCCGCGAGAGGAAAGCACAGGATGCGGCCATCGCGAATCCCCACAATCTGTTCATCTTCCTTTTCCTTCCAGTTCCAGGCATCCCATGATGAACGGCCCTGTTGCCTTTGCGTCGTTGTCCCGTATCTTCTCGCCGACATAGTATTCAAAGCTCCCGTCACGATACGGATTGCCTCCCAGACCGCCCACCGCGCAACAACGCGTCAGTGTCAGCGTGCCGTCCTGCTTTTCAACTATCAGTTTGCTTTTCAGTCCGTCCAGAGCTTTCTCTGCCACGACCCGGTATTTCGCGTCGACATACCCTTTGTTCACGGCCTTTGCATAAGCATACATACATTGCGACGTGACAGACGCTTCGGGAAAGTTTCCCTTGCGTCCGGGCTGGTCTATCACCTGATACCACAAGCCGTTCTTGTCCTGATACTTCGGCAGGGTTTCCGCCAGTCCCCGGATGTATCCGAGTATGTCCGCCCGTCCCGGATGGTCTTCCGGGATGTATTCCAAGGCATCTACCATCGCCATGAACCACCATCCGATGCTGCGCCCCCAAAAGTTGGGCGAGTGTCCGGTTTCGGGATCGGCCCAGTGCTGGCTTTTGCTTTCGTCCCAGGCATGATAATAAAGACCCGTCTTCGCGTCGTAAGTATGCTCATGGCAAAGGCGGAACTGCTTCACGGCCTCGTCAATCCACTCCGGTTTGCCGAACTCCGCGCCGTATTGTGCGAGGAACGGCGAAGCCATGTACAAGCCGTCCAGCCACATCTGGTGTTGGTAAATCAACTTGTGCCAGAAACCTCCTTCCAAGGTGCGGGGCTGGTTTTTCAGCTGTCGAACGAGCGTGTCCATCGCTTTCTTGTAACGTTGGTCGCCTTCCTCCCGATAGAGGTCGAACAGCGTCTTGCCCGAATTGATGAAATCCAGGTTATAGGCGGACATGTCGTACAGGTATATTTCCCCTTTTTCATTAATCAGCGTGTCGGCCCACTGTTTCACGTAATCGTAGTAACGGCGTTCGCCTGTTGCCTTCCACATCCGCAACATGGCGCAACATCCCACTCCTTGCGAATAACCGAAGTACGGACGCTTACCATGGTCTAACTGATAGGCCTGCGGGAAGCGCAGCATCTCGGAATCGGCAAACCAACGCGCGTAAGACCCTTGTTCCCACGTGTCCGTGCGGAAAGGAACGGCGGGAAGCCCTGCCTTGTTGTATAAATTCACGCGGAAGAAATTGCAGAAACCGTAACGCACGGCCACCGGGATGTCGACTTGCGGGGCGGACACTTCCAGTTTGTTGCCGCGTATGACGGCCGTGGCCGGATAAAAACGCCTGTCGGCACCGGCCACGAGGAAGCCCTTCACCGGTTCATTGTCCGGGGTAGCCAGGCCATCGTCGGCATATTCGAAACTCAACACAGCCTTGCTGCCTTCCACCTTCATCGACTTAAAAAGCGGGCCGGAGAAAGCGATATCTTTCCCATACTGCTTGGCAAGAGCCCACAAAGCGAGCCGTTCGCCGGCCACACGCTTGTCTCGCGGATGGATGTCGGTAGAGTCCGCCGCGTCCGTGACCACGGCCATGCCCACGTTCTTCAACCCGCTTTGCCACGTCTTGAGCTGTGCCTCGCGGATGCCGGCGGGCTGTCCTTTGTGCGGGGCAATCTGCATGAAGTAGAAAGGCATGTCGGGTTGCTTCCATTCCTCGCGCCAGCTGTTTATCATGTTGGTGAACACCTGCTGATAGTCTCCGTAGCGTGTCGAGTTGGATTCTCCCTGATACCAGATGTTTCCTTTCACCGTATATCCCACGATAGGGTTAATCATTCCGTTCCACAAGGTAGCGGGCACTTTGCAGTACCCTTTTTCCTGCTTCACGTTTTTTAGCGCGAACTCGTCCAACACGCCCGCGTAGAGCGGATTGTCCTTCATCACGCTCATTTTAGTCCATGACTCGGCATGAGTACCACCCCAGGTAGATTGAATCATGCCTACCGGAACCCCAAGTTCCTTGTGCAACTTGCGGCCGAAGACGAAACCGATGGCCGAAAAATCATAAAGGTTCTTGGGGTTGCAAACCAGCCATTTCCCTTGACAGTCGTCCATCTCGCCGTCGGGAGCCAACTGATGTTCCACGCGGAACAGGCGAAGCTCGGGATAGTCAGCATCTTTCATCTCCTCCGCTTCCGTGGCCATGCCTGTCATCCATTTCTTTTCGGGATGCTTGCAGACAGGAAATTCCATGTTGCTTTGTCCCGTACAGAGCCAGACCTCGCCCACCAATACATTATTGATGGTTATCGTGTTTTCTCCGCTTACCGTGATGGACTGGCCTTTCGCGGCCGTGGGAGTCGCCAGCTTCACCGACCATTTGCCGTCGGCGGACGCTTTTGCCGTAGCGGCTTCGTCCAACCACGACGCTTTTACCGTAACCGCTTCCCCCGGTGCCGCCTTGCCCCACAAGTTCACCTGCGTGTTTTGTTGCAATACCATGTTGTCCGAGAAGATGGCCGGAAGTGTCACTTTGGCCATTATCGGGCACGAAACGAAAAACAAGCAAAAGGCCACCAGCCTGAAAATCTTTCTCATATTCTTCTGATAGTTATTATGTTAATTGAACGGCAACCCGCACGCCCCCACGTCCAGGACGGCGGAACGCCCGATGAGTTATTCGTTTACCTTGACGTTTACCCACGTGGAATTCGGGATGATTTCTTTGTCGTACTCTCCTTCCTTTGCCTTGATATCAAGGTTTTCGAAGGTGAAATCCGCCAGTCGGTAATGTTCAGACTTGCTTACATTGAAGAACACGTCACAGTCCAAGCGGATGTTGCGCATGGTCACGTTGTTGGAGTAAGACATCGGCATATCCTTTCTTCCCTTCAGATCAAAGAACTGCGTCCAAGGCTTGACATAAAGGAAACTTTTGGCATCGCCCGTGATGTCTTCCACGGTGATGTATTCATAGAGTTGCGGAGTATCGGGACGCATCTTCAGCCAAAGCAAGCGGCTGGCGTTGCTGATTTTGCAACGGCGGAGGATAATGTTGCGGTTATGCACGGATTCACTCCCGCAAGTCAAGCCGCTATGGCAGAAGCCATACGTGCAGTCTTCGATGATAATGTTGCTGTTCTCCCCGTTACCAGGGTCTTTGTCGGCCCAAGGGCCTTTTCCGCCCTTCAAAGCCACGGCATCGTCGTTCACCGACATATAGCAACCTTTAATCAACACATTCTTGCATACGTCGACATCAACGGCGTCGCTGCTCGGAGCCTTTACGGGAGCTGAGGGGGCGAAGATGTGGAGGTTCAGCAATTTCACGTTGTTGCAACGGTAGATATGCGTGGTCCAGAAAGGAGAATTGACGAGGCTGACCCCGGAAAGTTGCACGTCGTTGCTGTTGGAAATGTAAACCAGACGCGGACGCAACTCATCCATGTTGGTACATTGGGGAATCACCTTGCGGCGCAACCAAAAAGACTTCCAGTAGCGCATCCCGTTCCCGTTTATGGTTCCTTTGCCCGAAATCGTGAAGCCGTCCACCTTGTCGGCGTTAATCAAGGCCGCAAAATATTTCAAGCTCTGCCCTTCTATGCGCGTGTCCACAATGGGGAAATTGCTGATGTCGTCGCTACCTTTCAAGACAGCACCCTCTTCCATGTACAAATGAGTCCTTGGCTTGAAGAAAAGGGCACCGGTCAGATATGTTCCCTTGGGAATAACGACGGCACCGCCCCCATTGTCCGCCGCACGGTCGATGACAGCTTGTATCTTTTCCGTTTGCAGGACGGTGCTGTCATTCGCTACACCGTAGTCGGCAATATTATATTTTTCCAAGGAGTTTATGTTTACAATCTCATTCTGCCTGAACCAATCCGGGATAGGAGTTCCGTCGGGAAATACCTCCTGTCCGGAAATTTGCATACTGATAAGCGCAGAGAATAACAGAGAAACGTACTTCATGGTTTTAAATTAAATTTAAAGTCCAAATCTGAATAATACATTGCAAATGTAAGGAACTTAGGGAAGTGGGCGGCGCGAAATAGTGATTTTAATTCTATAAGAAATGATTTTTCTATGGTTCCGGCCAATGAGGACTTCCATGTAAACGTTCGTGAAGGGATTACTGAAAATCAAGAACTTGTTGTAGTGGCATATCCCATCTCCGCACGGGAAATGTTCGGATAGGTGTGCGCACGTCCGGTCGGGTGAGGCCGGGGACGACGGCCTCTTTTGTATTCGGAACGGAACACGGCGGGGCAAGGCGGAAATTGAGTCTGTCATTTCCGTACACGTTTGCCGGTCAAAACAGAATCCAACCCGCTATCCCGCAGAAGCAAATCAGTTTGATGGGGTTCATCCTGTACACCCAGCTGCCTATGAAAGCGAAAGCAAAGAGGAATACGCTGACGTAGAACTGCCACGGATTGTCCGGTGTGCCGAAATTCTCCGGCGTGAGCAGCAACAGGGTGGCCGCCGCAAGCAAACCGACCACTGCCGGACGCAACCCCTGAAACACATGTTCCACCGCCGGATGCTTCCTAAAACTCATCAGGAACTTGCATACGAGCAACATCAGGACGAATGACGGAAGCACCAAGGCGAAAGTGGCCAGCGCACTTCCCAACACAGCCCACCCATGCCCGTATCCGGCATTGACCACGCTGGCGTAGCCCGCATATGTGGCAGAGTTAACCCCTATAGGCCCCGGTGTCATCTGGCTGACGGCCACTATGTCGGTGAACTGCCCGTTCGTCAGCCAGTGATGACGGGTCACCACCTCCCCTTGAATCATGGAAATCATGGCGTAACCTCCCCCGAAACCGAACAATCCTATCTTGAAGAAGCTGTAAAAGAGCTTCAGATACAACCACCACATATCTCTGTCATTTGTTCTCCGACGGCTTGACGTAACGCCCGTAGAGGTAACCCCCGAGGCCGGCCATTATAATAATGTATATAGGAGAGACCCCCAGCAACCAAATCAGCAAGGCACCCGACACGGGTATCCACACGTTGGTCATCCCGATTTTGGCACTCTTGCCCATCCTGAACGTCGGGACGGCTATCAATGCTACCACTGCGGGACGTATGCCCTTGAAAATGCTCTGTACGGCGGCATTGTCGCGGAATTGCCGGAAAAACACGGCCACTCCGAGGATAATCAGGAAAGATGGCAATATCGTGCCCAAGGCACACACCACGCTTCCGGATATGCCTTTCAGCTTGTAACCGACGAGGATGCCCATGTTAACCGCGAAAATGCCGGGACAACTTTGAGCCACGGCCATCAAATCCGGAAACTCCTCGCGGGACACCCACTTGTTCTTGTCCACCACGTCCGCCTCTATCATGGGAATCATGGCGTATCCTCCGCCTATGGTAAACAAGCCGATGCGGAAGAACGTGGCGAAACCATTCCAATAAGTATTCATGTCTCTACCTTTTTTAACTGACGGTGTTCCCCGCCGCCATTTCACACAAACTCATTCGTCTTCCCGGATGCTCCCGGCTTGTTCATTCCTTATGAGCCTCCA
Source organism: uncultured Paraprevotella sp. (assembly GCA_964523985.1). Taxonomy (GTDB): domain Bacteria; phylum Bacteroidota; class Bacteroidia; order Bacteroidales; family Bacteroidaceae; genus Paraprevotella. Next base: position 8,229 of record CAZGBV010000021.1, on the reverse strand, counting down.
CCCATCTGCGTGCGTTGACGAAGGCTTCCATCCAAGGCGTAATCTCGTCCGCCCGGCGGTCGGCCGGATACCAGGCGTTCTGCCACGGGAATATGGCGCGCTCCGGATGAGGCATCATGGCCAGGTGACGCCCGTCGGCACTGCATATCCCGGCCACACCGTAATCCGACCCGTTCGGGTTTCCGGGGTATTCGTCGTATGTGTACTTCGCCACCACGCCATACTTGTCCTCTGGGTAAAACAACGAAAACTTGCCCTCGCCGTGAGCCACCCAGACACCTAACCTGCTCCCGCCCAACGAACCGAACATCACGCTCCGGTTCTCCGGGATGGACAGTGACACGAATGCCGACTCGAACTTGCGGGAATCGTTGTGCGACATACGCGCCTTCCTATCGAATTCCGGATTGACCAAATCCAGTTCCACCATTAACTGACAACCGTTGCAAACGCCCAATGACAACGTGTCCTTACGCCCGTAAAAAGCGTCGAGCGCGGCCTTAGCCTTCGGGTTGTAGAGAAAAGCCCCGGCCCAACCCTTGGCAGACCCCAGCACATCGGAGTTGGAGAACCCGCCGCAGAAGACCACCATGTTAATGTCTTCCAACGTCTCCCGCCCGCTGACCAAATCGGTCATCATGACATCTTTCACGTCGAATCCGGCCAAATAGAGCGAATAGGCCATTTCGCGCTCGCCGTTTGTTCCTTTCTCCCGGATGATGGCGGCCTGGATGCCCGACGGTGCGCGGCGGTCGGGGTCTAAGCCGTACTGCGACAGTTTTCCCGTGAAGCCCTTGCCGAACTCCATTCCGAGCGGTTGCCTCTTGTAGTTCCCGAAGCGAGCCTCGGCGCACCCGTTCATGCTCTGTCTGCGGTCGAGCAGATAGGACGTGCCGAACCACACGTCGCGCAAACGGTCGATGTCGAAACGGTACTCCGCGCCGCCCTTGGCAACCCGGATGAAGCGTCCGCTCGCAGGATGCCCCAGCCTGATGCAAACCACGCCGGCCTCGTCCATTATCTTCTTGAAGCCGGCCTCGTGTTCTTCGGCCACCTGCACCACGACACCCGGATTCTCGGCAAAGAGAATCTTCACCACGTCGCAACGGCCAAACTTGTCCAAGGAAATGTCCATGCCGCCCTCCACGTTGGCGAAGCACATCTCGAGCAAGGCCGTGACCAGCCCTCCGGCCGAGATGTCGTGGCCGGCCAGGACGAGTCCCTTTTCCACCAATGCCTGCACGGCGTTGAAAGCATTGCGAAAATATTCAGGATTTTTGCAAGTCGGCACGTCCGAACCCACCTTTTTCAACGACTGGGCAAAGGCCGAACCGCCCAGACGCAAGTCGTCACGGCTGAAATCAATATGGTAAAGGGCACTCCTCACCTCGTTGACCAACACGGGAGAAACCACTTTCTTGACATCGCTCACTTCGCCGCCGGCACTCACGATGACCGTACCCGGAGAGACGATTTTCCCTCCGTCGGGGTACTGCTGGCTCATCGACAAGGAGTCCTTCCCCGTAGGGACATTGATTTTCAACGCGCGGCAGAAGTCGGACAACGCCCGCACGGCTTGGTACAGGCGGGCATCTTCCCCTTCGCGGGAACGGCACGGCCACATCCAGTTGGCAGAAAGCGACACGGCATCCAATCCGCCGACCAAGGGTGCCCACACGATGTTGGTCAAAGCTTCGGCCACGGAAAGAACCGAACCCGCCACGGGGTCTGCCAATCCGGCTTGCGGTGCGTGTCCGACGGCGGTTGCAACACCGCACATCCCGCGATAGTCCAACGCCACCACCCCGCAGTCGCTCAGCGGCAACTGGATTTCGCCTTGGCATTGCTGCCGCGCTACTTTGCCCGTCACGGAACGGTCGGCCTTGTTGGTGAGCCAATCCTTACAAGCCACAGCCTCCAAACGCAACACGCGAGCCACGTATTCGTCCAATTTCGCCTCGTCGTACACAACGTCCTCATACACGCGCTCCACTGTGTTGTCGCGCATATAAGTCTTGGGGCTGTGGCCGAACATCTGCGACACGTCCAAGTCGAACGGGCGTGTGCCATCGGCCTGTCGGAATGCAAAATGCGCGTCGCCGGTCGTTTCGCCGACCACGTACATCGGCACTCGTTCGCGTTCGGCTATCCTGCGCACGTGCCCGACATATTCTTCCTGCACCAGCAACCCCATACGCTCCTGCGATTCGTTGGCGATGATTTCCTTGGCGGATAAAGTCTTGTCGCCTATAGGCAACTCTGACATCTCTACCAGTCCGCCGCACTCTTCCACCAACTCGGAGAGGCAGTTCACATGTCCGGCCGAGCCGTGGTCATGGATGGAGACGATTGGGTTCACTTCTTCCTCGCACAAGTCGCGCACCAGATTGTAAGCGCGCTTCTGCATTTCGGGGTTCGCCCGCTGTACGGCGTTCAGCTCAATGCCGGAGGAGTAGCGCCCCGTATCCACCGACGAGACCGATCCGCCGCCCAGACCAATGCGGTAGTTGTCGCCGCCAATCACCACTATCTTGTTGCCTTTCCGCGGCGTACCTTTGAGGCAGTCCCTCCTCGTGCCGTATCCCACTCCTCCCGCCAGCATCACGACCTTGTCGTAGCCGTAACGCTCGCCGTTCTCCTGATGTTCGAAAGTGAGCACGGAACCCGCAATCAGCGGTTGCCCGAACTTGTTTCCGAAGTCAGAAGCTCCGTTCGAGGCTTTTATCAGTATCTGCTCCGGAGTTTGGTACAGCCATCGACGCGGCGGCAAGACACTTTCCCAGTAGCGACCCTCCTCCGTGCGCGGATAAGCAGTCATGTAAACCGCCGTCCCGGCCAACGGCCACGAGCCGGTGCCGCCTCCCATGCGGTCGCGTATCTCCCCGCCCGTACCCGTGGAAGCCCCGTTGAAAGGCTCCACCGTGGTGGGGAAATTGTGCGTCTCGGCCTTGATGGAGATTACCGACTCCACGTCCCTGACGATGAAATAGTCGGACGTGGAATGGTCGCGCGGCGCGAATTGCTCCACCACGGGGCCTTGCGCGAAGGCCACGTTGTCCTTGTAAGCCGAAATGATTTTATGCGGGTTCTCCTGCGTGGTTCTCTTAATCATCCGGAACAGGGAGTCCTCCATTTCTTTCCCGTCGATGACAAACGTGCCGCCGAAAATCTTGTGACGGCAATGCTCGGAATTGATTTGCGCGAAGCCGAATACTTCGGAGTCGGTCAGTTTCCGTCCCAGACTGTCCTCTACCCCGTGCAGGTATCTGATTTCCTCGGGCGAGAGTGCCAGCCCCTCCTTTTCGTTATATTCTTCTATGTCCTCCACGTGCACGACAGGAGCCGGTTTGATGCCGACTTTGAATACATCGCCGTCCAGCTTCTCGTACATACGTTGCAGCATCGGGTCGTAGTTCGCTTCCCCGTCTCCCGCAGGAAAGTATTCCTCTATCCGGGAAATTCCGCCAAGCCCCATACTCCGGGTAATCTCGACGGCGTTCGTACTCCACGGAGTGACCATCTCGCGGCGCGGCCCCACGAAACGCCCCTTCAGCTCGTCTCCCGTCCCCAGCGGACCCCCACCGTAGAGCCAACACAACTTTTCGATTTCCCCCGCATTGAGAAAGTGGTCTGCCTCCGTGGCGATGACGCTCCCGTCGGGAGACTTAAAGAAAAAAACAGGCATAACTTCTACTTGTAATCTTCGGAATGAATGCTAATGACCGCAAAGTTAAGCAAAATTGCCCGATAGTGAGGCCTGTCCCTCCGGAAAAGGAAAGGAAAAGAAACGGTGAAGAGTTTCGATGTCGCCGTCAATTATGCCATCCCGTCTTTCGGATGTGTGGCCAACTACAAAGGAAAGTGTTCGGCATCTTCCCGGGAAGCAACTACCATTTTCAAGATTGCGTCGCAATTCATTCCTCTACACGATGCAGACATGAACGTCAGTATAGGCATCTATATCCCGTTCGATGACATCAAATCGTCCGTAATTCCACGCAAAGGACACAACGTTTCCACTCTTGCCGGACATATATAGACGAAAGTTTCCCAATATGCTCATACGGCAATCGGACAAATCATGCCCGCACGGTTCACACACGCCCAAAAACGGACAGGACATGGCGTTTTGTCGGAAAAGCGTTATCTTTGCCGCGACGAAGACAAAAGGTTGCGGAGATGAGGATAGCGGTATTGATTTCGGGCGGAGTGGACAGCGCGGTGGCCGTGCATCGGATTTGCGAGATGGGATACAAGCCTGACTTGTTCTATATCAGAATAGGTATGGAAGACGAGAGATTGAGCTGCACGGCCGAGGAGGATATCGAACTTTCCACGGCCACGGCACGCCTTTACGGGTTGCACATCGAGGTGGTAGACCTGCAAAGGCAATATTGGGAACTCGTGGTGGGTTACGCCATGGAGCGTGCCCGGCGCGGACTGACCCCGAACCCAGACGTGATGTGCAACAAACTCATCAAATTCGGATGCTTCGAACAGGTGGCGGGATACCGGTACGACAAAATCGCCACGGGACATTATGCCACGATACGCGAACGGAATGGCAAAATATGGTTGGGCACGGCACGCGACCCCGTGAAAGACCAGACCGACTTTCTGGCGCAGATTGACAACTTGCAAGTGGCAAAGCTGATGTTCCCCGTGGGCGACCTGATGAAAGAAGAGGTGAGGCGCATCGCGGAGGCACGGCATCTGCCGTCGGCCAAGCGCAAGGACAGTCAGGGCATTTGTTTCCTGGGGAAGATAAATTACAACGATTTCGTGCGCCGTTTCCTGGGCGAACGCGAAGGCGCGGTGATTGAAATCGAGACCGGTCGCCATATCGGCACGCACAAAGGATATTGGTTCCACACCATCGGCCAACGCAAGGGCTTGGGGCTGGGGGGAGGGCCTTGGTTCGTGATAAAAAAAGACGTGGAGCAAAACATCCTTTATGTGTCCCGTGGCTATGACACGCTCTTGCAATACGGGCATGGTTTCCGTCTGGAGGACTTTCATTTCATCACGGAAGATCCGTGGGGAGATGCGCCGGAGGTGGAAGTCGCATTCAAGACGCGCCACCAGCCCCATTTCATGAAAGGCCGCCTGTATCGCACTGAGCACGGCTACCGGTTGGAAAGCCCCGAAAGGATACAGGGGATAGCTCCCGGGCAGTTCGGAGTGGTATACGATGCCGCGGCGGAGGTTTGCATCGGGAGCGGTGAAATAGGGATTCCGTCCGCTTGACTTACATCATTCCTTCGCGGCGCACGGTTGGACGGAAACACAATACCCGTTGGACGTAGTCGTTTCGATGGCAGGGCGGAGGGGGAGGCGGACTCTTCTTTCAAAAGAACTCTCCCGCGAAATCTCCGCTGATTCCGAAAAACGGGCAAGAGGGGGTGAACCATTGGCTTTTTTATCGTACTTTTGTCACGAGAAATCCAAAACGAAAAGAAGAAATGAATGCGATGGCCTTGATAGACAAATATTACGCCGACAAACGACGTTTGAGGGAACTCCTGTTGATTCACAGCCGCCAAGTGGCCGACCGTTGCCTGAAAATCGCGACGTTGCATCCGGAGTTGGACTTGGACAGGCAATTTCTGGAAGAAGCCGCCTTGCTACACGACATCGGGATTTTACACACCCACGCCCCCGGCATCCTATGCACGGGCGACATGCCTTACGTCTGCCACGGTTACATCGGAGCGGAGATGTTGCGTGCAGAAGGCTTCCCGAACCACGCCCGGGTGTGCGAACGCCATGTCGGCACGGGGCTTTCCCGAGAGGACATCGTGGCGCAAGGATTGTCCATACCCGTGCGGGACTATCTCCCGGAAACTTTGGAGGAGCAGTTGGTGTGTTATGCGGACAAGTTTTATTCCAAGTCGCGTCCCGACCGGGAAAGGACGTTGCCGCAGGCGTTGGAAAGCGTGGGAAAGTACGGCGAGAACGGTATGCGACGTTTTCGCCGGTGGATGGAACTTTTTACGGAAAATCCGTCCTGAACATTTTTCGAGGCACACGCAGAGATGCCAAGATTAAATGGTTTGCACACGGACATGACCCCGACCCGTGCAGAAACCTATTCCGTGCCAAAGCCTCGCCTTTGCGTTATGGAAACTTCGGAGATATATGCTTATGTTCCGCCGGATGCCATTGCGCATGACTTCAAAAAGGCAACGAGGATGCCCTTTGGGTCATTGCGGAAGAAACCGACGGGATGCCGCCACGGAGCATGTCTTTTAAGGAGCGGCTAAATGTGAAACTTTATGCCAATGGCCAGACTTAAGACATCTTTGAACTTGATGTCGCGATTGCCGAAGAATGTACAGAGGTCGGTGTCGCAAGCTCCCAACTCGTAATACAAGGAAATGTCTTGTATCCTCCAATTAGACACGTCTTGCACATCGTACATCACACGTTGCCCCAAAGACAGGTTTATACGGATGCGCGTGGAAAAACCATAATATCCTTTGGGATAACGATCCGGCTCACGCGTCCAAAACTCGTCGCCCAACACAGAGGAAAAGAACAGGCTGCATGACAACGGCTGGAGCACCCACGCGCTCTCCTTCACGCGCATCCGCCAGGGCAGGTACGACTGCTTCACCGTGAATACCATCTTGTTGTGCTTGCTTTCAAACCTGGGCAGGTATCCCAACATGAAATCCGTTTCCCAACGTTGCTTCTTTCCATAAGTCCACCCCGTGCCGATTGCGGCGGCACCTATGCTTCCCGCGAACTGCACCTTGTAATGTCCGGGAATCAGATGTTTCCACCTTCTCAAGCGGCTCGCTTTCATCCTCTCGTAGCGCGTGAAAACCGTGTCCTCCCGTTCTGCCACGCCCTGCCCCCTCACAAAAGAAGGCAGGCAGGTCGAAAGCCAGACGCTAAAAATCGCAACGTTCAACTTCATATCCTTCTTCTTTTATGGTGACGACGTAATATCCTCTTTTCCCAATCGTCGTGCAACCGTAGTAAACCACCCCGTCGCCGAAGAACTCTTCCTCTGCCCAACGGTGGATGTGACCGAACAGGCAAAACTGCACCCGGGGGAAAGAGGTAACGTAATGCTCGAAGGCACGTCCCACGTTGTTGTTGAATTCATCGTCTCCGGGCGGCACGTGCATGGCCACGACGGTTTTCTCTATGCCGACCGGCATATTCCTCAACTCGTCCTCCATGAAGTCGAAGTCGGGCACCGGGCGGCTGTAATCGAATTCGAGCGCGTTGGTGTTCAAGCAGACAAAACGCACGTTGCCCGCCGTGAAGGCGAAATTGTCTTCCCCGAAAACTTCCAAATACACGTTGAAGCCCGTCCCGAGGCAATCGTGATTCCCCAGCAGGCAGACATACGGCACGCGTAACTTATTCAGGAAATCGCGCGACCACAAGAACTCTTTCGTCTCGCCGAAATCCGCCACGTCGCCGCCGTGCAGCACGAAATCGATGTCGTCGCGGCTGTTGAGGATGTTCACCACTTCCGCCGTCTCGTCATACTGACGTTGGGTGTCGCTAATCATGGCAAAACGAAACTCACGCTTTCCGCGCATCTTGTCCTCTATCAAACGGATGTTCTTCTCCGTCAGTCCGGTCTCACCCTCCACACGCGCGTCATAGGGTTGGTATTCGATAATCTCGCAAGAACACAACGCTCCCGCCACGAAAAGCATGTCGGCTACCATGCCGCATATCCTGCCCACCACACATCCCCGAGCCCGATTGCCCGTACTTTTTCTTTCCATGTCAAACTGGTTAACGGCGAATTTTCTTTTGCGAATATAAGAAATTCTGACGTTCCTGCAAAATAGTAAGAGGAAAAAGTCACGGGCGTATCCGACAAATCCGGTAGATGGATGCAGTACCTTCGGCAAATGTGATGTGTCCGTGCGATGCTTCGACATTCGACACTTGCCGGAGAAAACCGCTTTTTCCCCCGTATTTGGCATTTGCTTCCGGTTTTTATGTATCTTTGCAACGAATTTTTCATCTTCGCGAACATGAGAGTTAGCACTCGTTCCTTTTCCGTCCGGCAATCCAAGCCTGATGCGCAGGCCGTAACGTCGGCTGGCACGGGCGAATCATCCGTGCGGCGAGCAGATTTTGCCGCAACAGGATACGGGGGGGGTAAAAATCCAAAACAAAGTTTCTTTCGGAACGTAATTCTCCTTCTTCGTCCCCATCAGTGGCTGAAGAACCTTTTCATTTTTCTCCCTCTTTTCT
>CAZGBV010000020.1:0-28273 GCA_964523985.1 uncultured Paraprevotella sp. | reverse complement strand
ACTCTGATGTTGAAAATTTATGCAAATATATAACGATTAAATAATATACAATGAGAAATATAAACCTATTTTATCGTAAATAACTTGCAAAAATCATAGTAGTATGACAGAAGTAAAGGTAAAATCATCGGTGTGTCGTTCACCAAGGACGGCGTTTCATTCAGAGGCTCGCGGATAGATAGGAGTATGGGCTTTTATAAAATGGACAGTCTGTTTGGTGGACGCATTATTGATAATGTGGAATGGAGAAACAATCTGTATAGCAACACCCAGCAAATGGATGAAACCAGAGCAGACAAGACGGCCATATATACATCGGATGAACCGTTTGAACAAACTGTGAATCCTGTTTTTGCCGATCCATGTAGCCCCCCGGCAACGGAAACTTTACCGATACCGGTTCAAATGCAAACATACTCCAAACGGACATCGGCGTACTTATCGAGTTGTGCGTCCAGCCACATCAAGCCAAAGTCTTATCCGGCGGAGGCGATGGAGGAAACGAAAACGGCTGGGGCGATAATGACAACGAAAAAGACAAACTTAAACCAAGAAGGAGGAGAAGATGAAGGACAACAACATACAGGACATAGCCGACCTTATCGGAGCGTTGGCGGAGGACATCGAGGAAATCAAGAAGAAACTGGATGCAAAGGAGATTTCAGGCAAGGACGAGGCGGTGAAAAGGCTGGCGGTAAAGCTGGAGCCTGTCATTCGTTTCTTTGGTGGAAACACCCCGAAAAACATCAGTGAAATTTTCGGGAGCCTAGAATCCATTGAAAACTATAAAAAATCATTGGGCGATGAAATGGTCGTCAGTTGGCTTGCATACACCAAAGCCGGTGAGAAGGATATGCGCGAACGCGGCATACCGACCACGAAAGACCTTTTGCTGAACATACGCAAGATGCTGGCAGAACATATAGATGAAAGCAAGCGGATTTCGGGAAACGGACAGCCAAACCAACGGCAGACAAATAGATTTCTGCGCTCGCTAAAATTCAGTTCCATATTCAAGCGGATAAAATCCTTGCGGCGCAAAATTCCCGACGGCTGGTATAAAATCCCTTACGCATGGAGTGGCATCAGTTGTACACTCGTGTTTTTCGCCCTGTTTAACGTCAGTTGGGTACAATGGCACCGGTACCGGGAGGAGAGCATACGGTTGAGAACTATCGCGGACAAGCACCGGATTACTTTGATTATGCTCAATGAATTACATCCAAAATCAGCAATAACCGTCGGGGCATACGAGAAACTGGTGGATGCTGTCGGTGTAGATCCTACGTTGTCCATCTTCAACCGCCAAATCAAAACAGTGAGAGAGAAAGAGTATAAATCCAAACGACAAAGATAAAGTGAATGGCATCTGTCAAAGTAAAATATCGTCCTTCCACCGCATGCGGCAGGGAGGGAAACATATACTATCAGGTTATCCATGGGCGTATAGTCCGCCAAATCAAGACGGACTTCCATGTATTTGAAACTGAATGGGACAAAGAAATATCGTCTGTGAGAATCATACCCGAAATTGAGGAGAAGAGGAAGTACTATCTTCACGAAGTTGCAAGACGAATCGAATGGGATATAAAACGCTTTTTGGCTATAATCGCTCAATGCGACAGGCAAGGAAGTCTTTACTCTGTTGACAGCATCGTCGGGAAGTTCAACAGACAGGCAGGAGAACAATCATTGTTCCATTTCATGCAAGGCATCATCGGGCAGTTGAAACGGCTTGACAAACTTCGCACGTCTGAAACCTACACAGCGGCATTGGTCAGTTTTATGAAATTCCGCGAGGGGAAAGACCTCCTCCTGTGCGAAATAGACGGCAACACCATGATGCTTTACGAGGCTTGGCTCAAAGGCAAGGGTATCTGCCCCAACACGATCTCCTTTTATATGCGCATACTCCGTGCCGTTTACAACCGTGCCGTGGAAAAGGATTTAACGGAACAGAGATACCCTTTCAGACACGTTTACACGGGCATCTGGAAAACAGTAAAACGTGCCATCCCATTGAAATCCATCAAGCATATCAAGGAACTTGACCTGACTTTGAAACCACATCTGGACTATGCAAGAGATATGTTCCTCTTCTCCTTTTACACTCGTGGCATGTCATTCATTGATATGGCTTATCTGAAAAAATCGGATTTGAAAAATGGAATCATCGTATACCGCAGAAGAAAGACCGGACAACAACTTGCCATCAAATGGGAGAAGTGCATGGAGGACATCATTTCCAAATATGGGCAAAATAAATCCAGCAACTATCTTTTGCCGATAATCACCAATTCGTGTTCTGATGAGCGAACACAATACCGTAACGCCATCTGCCGCATCAATGTGGCATTGAAGGAGGTCGCCCGGCTGGCAGGGCTGGATATTCCGCTCACCATGCATGTGGCCCGCCATTGCTGGGCAAGCGTTGCAAAGAGCAAGAACATTCCTCTTTCAGTCATCAGCGAGGGCATGGGACATGATTCGGAAGAGACCACGCGCATCTATCTCGCATCGCTCGACACGAGCGTGGTGGACAGGGCGAACAGCCTTATCCTGAAAGATTTGTAACCGAGTATCTATAGTGAAATGTGTTTAGCGAAAATCATAATCTCTTGATAAGAGTTATTGTTGATATTGCAAAGGTACGCATAATATTGCAAAATCCACGCTCCGACCTCATTTATAATGGGATATTAAAGGCATTTTATGCGGAAATGTTTAGCAAATCCGTCCATACGCTCTTATAACACACTGATTCCCAGTAATAAATTCCTTGGATATAACTCTTATCAAGAGATGAATTTCAAGGAGATACTGCATAAGTTCCGTACCGAATCGTTCACCGAAAAGGAGAAAGGTACAAAGTTCGAACGTCTGATGCGCTCATGGTTATTGACAGACCCACGCTATAACGGGCTGGAAAAGGTGTGGTTATGGGAGGATTTCCCCGGTCGCAAGGACTTCGGGGGCACGGATACGGGCATAGACCTCGTGGCAAAGACCGAGATGGGCGACTACTGGGCTGTCCAGTGCAAGTGCTACGCGGAGGATGCCGTGATAGACAAGCCCGCGGTGGATTCATTTCTCGCCACTTCCGGCCGCACGTTCATCAATGAAGTCACTTTGCAGACCGCGCGTTTCTCCCACCGCGTATGGATCTCCACCACCAACCATTGGAACAAAAATGCGGAGGAGACTATCCGAAACCAAGAGCCGAAGGTGAACCGCATCGGACTTGCCGATCTCAATTCCTCGCCGGTGGACTGGCAGAAGCTGATGGACGGGATCGAGGGAAGCCGCGCCCTCGTAGAGGGGAAAAAGCCGCGCAAACACCAGTTGGAGGTCATATCGAAGGCACATCGGCATTACATCGAGGAGGGCAATGACCGGGGCAAACTCATCATGGCTTGCGGGACGGGAAAGACCTATACCTCGCTGCTCGTTGTCGAACAACTACTTGAAGAAAAGGGGTTGGTGCTGTTCATGGTGCCGTCCATCGCCCTGTTGGGGCAGTCGCTCAACGCATGGTGCGCCGATGCCAGGAAGTCCGTCAAGGCCGTCTGCATCTGTTCCGATTCCAAAGCCTCACGCAAGACCACCAAGGATTCTGATGATATGGACGAGAGTGTGGTTGACCTCGCCGTGCCCGCGTCCACCGACCCGCAGTCCATCGCCTCCCAACTGAAGAGATACCACAACCATGACGGATTGGTGGTCGTGTTCTCCACCTACCAGTCCATTGATGCCGTGTCTGCGGCGCAACGGGAGATACTTTCTGAAACGGATGGCGAGTATGGCGTGTTCGACTTCATCATCTGTGATGAAGCCCACCGGACCACGGGCGTGAAGTTGTATGGCAAAGACGAGAGCAACTTTATCAAGATACACTCCGATAGTAATGTGCAAGGCAAAAGGCGGCTTTACATGACTGCCACGCCGCGCCTGTACGGTGAATCTGCCAAGATAAGGGCTTCGGAAAAAGATTGCATCCTCTGTTCGATGGATGACAAAGCTCTTTATGGCGAGGAATTTTATCGCGTGAATTTCTCATACGCCGTTCAAAACGGCCTGTTGACGGATTACAAGGTTCTCGTCCTTACCGTCAGCGAAGAGGATGTACCGGACAACATAAAACGAGACATTACCAATTCTACCACCGAACTGAATTTTGACGATACTTCAAAGCTCATAGGAGTAATCAACGGATTGTCGAAAATGATACAGGGCGACGACCATCGCACATGGGATGCCGACCCGCGCATAATGCGCCGTGCCGTGGCGTTCTGCTCTGCCATAGGCAACGAAACAAAAGCAGGAACGTCAAAATATGTGGCTTCGGTGCTTCCGAGAATATCCAGAAAATACGAAGAAAGTCTTGATTCTGAAAGCCTTTCTCGTACTGTTTCCGTAACGACACGGCATATAGATAGCTCTATGAACTCGCAGGAACGTAATGGAATTCTGCAATGGCTGGCGGAAGAGCCGGACAATGAACGTGAATGTCGTGTTGTAACCAACGTACGTTGTCTGTCCGAGGGGGTGGACGTGTCGTCTCTCGATGCCGTACTGTTCCTTTCCGCCCGTAATTCGCAGGTGGATGTGGTGCAGTCCGTGGGTCGCGTGATGCGTACATTTCACAAAGGGCAATCCGATGAAAAGAAGTATGGATATATCATCATTCCCATTGTCGTGCCATCCGATATTTCGGCGGAGGAAGCACTCGATAACAGTAAGGCCTTCGATGTGGTCTGGGAAATCCTGAACGCCCTGCGCTCCCACGACGACCGCTTCAACGCGATGGTGAACAAGATCGCACTCAACAGACAGAAACCGAACAAGCAGTCCTATACGCCGTCCGTCACCATCGGCAGACCGGGATTGGACTTTCAGGAGGGGGAGGAAGAAGCATGGCAGATAGAGAACGCGGAAATCGCCCAGCAGCTGGAACTTCGTTTCGGGCAGTTGCAGGACGGCATGTATGCCAAACTCGTGGAGAAGTGCGGCGACCGCCTCTACTGGGAAAATTGGTCTAAAGAAATCGGGCTGATTGCCCGTAAGTTCATCGAGCGTATTTCCAAACTTATCCGGTCCGGTGAACACAAGGAGGCGTTCAACGAATATCTCAAGGGCTTGCAACGGGACATGAACCCGTCGGTGGATGAAGCACAGGCCATCGAGATGCTGGCGCAGCACATGATTACGCGCCCGGTGTTCGATGCTCTTTTCTCCGACTATCAGTTTGTCCATAACAACGCCGTGAGCCGGTCGATGCAACGGATGATAGACTTGTTGCAGGAACAGGCATTCGAGAAAGACACCGAAGTGCTGGAGAAGTTCTACCGGTCGGTGAAGATGAACGTGGGAGGCATCGACAATCTGGAAGGCAAGCAGACCGTCATCAAGAACCTCTACGAGAAATTTTTCAAGGGTGCGTTCCCGCTCACCGTGGATAAGTTAGGCATCGTCTACACGCCTGTGGAATGCGTGGACTTCATCATCCGTTCGGTAAACGACATCCTTAAAGCGGAGTTCAACACTTCGTTGACAGCACAGAACGTGCATATCCTCGACCCGTTTGTTGGCACGGGCACATTCATCACGCGGCTGTTGCAGTCCGGGCTGATCCGTCTGGAGGACATGGAGCGCAAGTACCGGAACGAAATCCATTGCAACGAATTTGTCTTGTTGGCTTATTACATCGCCGACGTGAACATCGAGGCGGTGTTTCACGACCTGACAAGAAGAAAGGAATACCTGCCATACAGCGGCATCTGCCTGACTGATACGTTCCAGCTTGCGGAAGAAGGACACAACGAGCTGTTCACCGAATTCTTTCAAGACAACTCCGAGAGGGTGAAGAAACAAAAGGAAACGCCCGTAAGGGTGATTATTGCCAATCCGCCGTATTCGGTCGGGCAAAAATCGGCAAATGATAATGCTGCAAATCTAACATATCCTTTATTAGATAAAAGAATATCAGAAACCTACGCAAAGAGCAGTTCAGCAACCTCTGTGAAAGCGGTTTATGACAGTTATATAAAAGCATTTAGATGGGCTTCCGATAGGATTCCACAAGCAGAAGGTGGTGTTGTAGGTTTTATTACTAATTCTGGTTGGATTGACAGATTAGGATTTGATAGTTTTCGTAAATGTCTTGAAGCAGAATTTACAGAGATATATGTAATAGACTTACGTGGTGCAATCCGTGGTAAAAGTGGAGAAGCTGCAAAGAAAGAGGGGCAGAATGTATTTAATATTTTGACAGGTGTTGCTATAACTATTTTAGTTAAGAATCCCAATAAAAATACAAATAAGGCTTCAATTTACTATTATAGATTCTCAGATTATCTTTCAAGAAAAGGTAAACTCAATTTTATCCGTAAAGCTATATCTATTCAATCTAAATTAATTGAATGGGTGGAAATTCATCCTAATAAAAAATATGATTGGATAAATCAAAGAGATGGTCTCTTTGACTCACTAATTCCTTTATTCCCTGAAACCAAAATGAATCTTAATGACCAGAGTTTCTTTAGCATTAATTCTTTAGGTTTATCTACTCAAAGGGCAGCCTGGGCATATAATTTCTCATTTCAGTTAGAAAAAGAAAACACTCAATCCAGTATTGATTTTTATAATTCGCAATTATCGTTACTTTCAACAGGTGAGATAAAATCAGCTTCATCGAATCCAACTAAATTTAGTTGGTCACGTGCTACCACAAATGATTTTTCAAAAGGAGTGCGTTATAACTTCTCCGAAGTTGAATTTAGAGAATCTGTATATAGACCGTTTATAAAAAAAGTCCTTTGTTTCTATAAGCCTCTTAACGAAATGAGGTATCAAATACCAAAACTATTCCCTGTATCTAACCGCTATAATCTAATTATTGCTGTAGATGCTAAAAATGGAGGATTACCAATTATGACTGATTCCTTACCTGATTTACACTATAATGGTGATACACAATGTTTTCCACTCTACTGGTATGAGGAAAATAAGCATCCGCAGGACACGCTTTTCGATGGGGCAGAGACCAACAAGTATATCCGTCACGATGGTATCACAGACTGGATTCTAAAAGAAGTCCGCGACCGCTTCGGAGGTTCGCGAGCCATTACCAAGAAACATATCTTCTACTACGTGTACGGGCTACTCCATTCCGGGCAATACCGCAAGCGTTTCGCCGATGACTTGAAGAAGTCCCTGCCCCACATCCCCATTGTAGATAACGTGCAAGACTTCATGGCTTTTTATAAAGCCGGGAAAGAACTTGCCGACCTGCACTTGAATTACGAACAGGGCATCAATACCCCCCCAAGCACGGAACCGGGGTTTTGCGCAGAACTGCCGCGTCTCGTCCGGATGCAATACGGCGTGGACGTAACGGGTGACATCGACATTTGGCAGGGAGAATGGACAGAGGACACCTACCGGCACTTTGCCGTGGGGAAGATGCGTTTTGCCAAAGTACGTGACGAGAACGGAAAACTGGTGGCGGATAAAAGCAAGATCATTTACAACGAGTTTGTCAGCATTGAAAACATCCCGCAGAAAGCCTACGGGTATATAGTCAACGGGAAATCCGCCATTGAGTGGATTATGGAGCGTTATGCCGTCACCATTGACAAGGCATCCCAAATCAAGAACGACCCCAACGACTGGAGTCGCGAACACAGCGAGCCACGCTACATCTTTGACTTGTTGCTCTCCGTCATCGTCCTTTCCTGCAAGACCGTTGACATCGTTAACTCACTCCCAAAACTAAACTTATAATCGCCGTCAATATCATTATAGCACTTATGAATCTTTCAATACCTGCATCTACATGGGGTTGGCTTATAGCCATTATCGCAGTATTTATCGGCTGCTTCGCTTGTGTTATCTATTTCAAAAGAAAAGATAAACTCATTGCCAATCGCCGCATTGTTGAATATTTCCCTACTTTCGTTTCCACTCAGGTGTACTCGGAACATTTTACGGCATAACCGTTGGTCTGCTCGCTTTTGACACCGTAGACCTCGATAAGTCCATTCCCAGACTTCTCGACGGATTAAAGACCGCTTTCTTTACTTCGTTGGCAGGTATGATTGGCTCAATGATACTTTCTGCCTTTATAAGTCGAAAGCAAGACGAGAAAGACGGCGGTGTTTCCGACGTCAACCAAGCCGCAGGTACTATCTGTCAGGCCGTGCAACAATTGAGTACTTTAAACGCCGAAGCCATTGGCGCATTGAAACATCAAATGGCTGAACAAGAGGCAGAACGGAAGGCTTTTTATCGTACAATGGGCGATGTTATGGATAAGGTTAAGCAATCTCAATCTGCTATTGCCGAAACCTTAACTAATATCAATACTTCTCAATCTGCCGCTTCTTCTGCCCTCGATTCCATTGTAATTTTACAACGCAGTCAAGACGGAGCATTGAACGCTATAAAAGAATCGTCAGTCGGTATGGTCAAATCTGTTGGGAACTTGGAAGAAGCAACGGCATCTCAAACAGCCACCCTCGAAGATGTTAAGAAATCTTCGGGAGAAATTGCTGAATACACCCACCATGTCGGCGAAATCCTCGATGTCGTTTCTGGTATGAGCAACACTCAGGATGAAATAAACAATCAAGTCCAAAAGCTTAAGGATATTCTTGATGCAGAGGTAGACCAAATAGATTGTAGTATGGATAAGACCAATGAACTTCTTGAACGTAAATTTGATGAATTTACTGAATTGCTCAAAAAGAGCAATACAGAGGCATTGGTGGAAGTAATGAAAAAAGTTACCGAAGAGTTCCAAAAGCAGATGAACACTCTTATTAACAAACTCATTCAAGAGAATTTCGACCAACTCAACAAATCGGTTGAACGTCTCAATCAGTGGCAACAGGAAAATAAGGAGATGATAGCCTCGCTCACACGACAATACAAAGAAATGGCTACCAATTTTGAAGCCACTTCTACTTCTCTTGACCGAGTTAAGGATGATACCGAGAGTCTTGTTTCTGAGGGTGGAAAACTTCGTCAGATTGTAGATGCACTCAATGAAGTTATTATCAATGATGAAAAATTCATCAAGACTGCCGACCACCTACAAAAGACCGCAGAACTTTCACAGTCTACCATGGAGTCTTTCGACGCTTCTACCAAGGCTCTTAATGAATGGATTCGCAAACAGCGCAACTTCGTTGATGGCGTTACCATGCTTATTGAAAAACTTGAAGAGCTCGGTAAGATTAAAGACTATAACGAACAATTTTGGGCTGGCACCAAGAAATCACTTGAAGAAGGTGTCGGAATACTCCGCCAAGGCTCACAAACGCTTCGCTCATCACTCACTGACATTGACCGTCAGTTCTATGCTCGACTTAACACAACTCTCGCAGAACTTGACACCTGTATTCAGGCAATGATTAAAGGCAGATAAACTATGGCTAAACCAAACGTGTGGCTCTCTGTTTCCGACCTTATGACAGGTCTAATGGTGATATTCCTTTTCGTCGCCATTGCCTATATAAGTCGTGTGCAAAATAATCAGTCGGTTCTTACAAAGTATGTCGAAACAAAAAATGAAATGTACGCCCGATTGGTAAACGAGTTTGAAGGTAATACTTTGAAATGGCAAATGACGATAGGCAAGGATTTGTCTATGAAATTCAAAAATCCGACCGTCTTGTTTGCTTCCGGATCATCCCAACTTACCCCTCAATTCAAACAAATTCTTGACGACTTTCTTCCTCGCTATTTCAACATTCTTCTAAACGACTCCCTTTCCGACAAAATACAGGAAATCAGAATAGAGGGCCATACAGACACCGTTCCTATTTCTGCGTATGATTCTGATACATATATTGCTAATGCTATGCTTTCTCAGCAACGTGCATTGAGTGTAATTAGATATTTCCGCTCAATGGAAGCATATAAGCAATACACACCTGAGCAGCAACGTCTGCTTGATTTTTTGCTTACGGCAAACGGCCTTTCCTATGGTCGTGCCCTTGATTCCAATGGAGAATATACATTAAGGACAGGCAGACCTATAAACAAAGACTTTTCGCGTCGTGTTGAATTTCGTATTGTTACAATTGGTGATGAAGTCCTTGAGAACTTTGTCAAAAAGAACCAATAAAAATGAGTTGGAGTGAACTTGACATACCTAATGACGAAGAAGAAGCCCATTACAAAGATTGCGTATCTCATGCGCCAATTTATACTTTCGACGGCTTGAAAAAGTTGCTTAAATCTCTTGGCTATAAGGTTAAGCAAGCCGAGGGATATAAACCCATTGATGTCGTTGATGTTACCATCGAAGAGCTCCGCAGCGGTGCCATGGAGTTTACAGATGATGGCATTTTCGTCACCACCGAGGGAGTCCGTCGTCAGATTTTTCTTTATAAGAGAGATTACCACCTCGAATTATACGGCAAACCTCGTTTCCATATTCGTAAATGCCAGATAATACAGGACTTTATGGATTCTGCCGGTTCTATTCCTCAATATCGACGGGCTAACACAGATAAAGTTTGGGTACATGATATGGACAACGGAATGGAGGACAAAGAGGTTTATTCTCTTCCTCTTTGTAAATATTGCCTTAAAATGGTGCAAGAAGCGTTTCCGTTCATGACTACCGCTGATTTTGTCGAGCTTCTAAAGAGCACCGAAGAAGCCGAACCTGAGGGCGGTGTTGAAGTTGACATCTTTGGCTATACCAAAGATTGGGAAACCATCAGCCGCAGTATTCGTGAACAACACAGATATACTTGTGAACGCTGCGGTCTGCAAATCACAAATCCTTACGACCAACATTTTATCCACGTACACCATAAAAACGGACGGAAGGTTGACAACCGTCCGTCTAATCTCCAATGCCTCTGCTTACGTTGTCACTCCGAGGTGGACGAGAATCACCGTAAGCGTCTTACACAATCAGGTGCTAACCGAATTATTTTCGAGGAGTTTATGAAAAAATACTCTATGTTATTGAAATTAATTCAACCAACGAGTTCTATGTTTTGAAAAATCTATTTTTGTGTCTTAAAATTATGCCCCAAATATCGCAATTTTAAAGTGCTCAATTTTATGATACGGTGAACTCGGTTTAAAAGCATCAATCGAATTCATTAGAAATCATCCACACCTTTTGGGGAATAGACCCTTATAAGGAACAATACTGTGATACTAAAATGGTACTAAATAGAAAATTCGGTTTTTATAGTGTTTATAAAGTATCTAATATCAGGATTTTATAAAATTTCATATTTTGTAGCCCACCCTATTTATTCAACGACACCTACTTCCGTACCGACCCATTGGATACGGACGACAAGAAGTTCTTCCTGTTCCGAACGATTGACTTATAAGTCTCTCCGCCGCATTTCCGCTAACCCCTTCCGTACCAAGCGGAGGAAAGCGGGGGTGCCGCTACTTTTTGCGCACGATGGTCTGCGCACGGTCGGGACCCACGGACAGGATTGTGATAGGTGTCTCCAGTTCCGTCTCAATAAAACGAACGTAGTCGTTGAAAGCTTGCGGAAACTGGCTTTCGTCTGTCATGTGCGACAAGTCCTCCTTCCATCCTGGGAATTCCTTGTAAACGGCTTCGTAGCCTTCCGTGTCGAAAGGCATGTCTTCCGTCTCCACGCCGTCTTTCCTGTAAGCCACGCAAACTTTCACGGTGTCGAACCCGTCGAGTACGTCGCTTTTCATCATGATGAGTTGCGTCACGCCGTTAATCATGACGGCGTATCTCAACGCCACTAGGTCGACCCATCCACAACGACGGTCTCGTCCCGTCACGGCTCCGTATTCGTGTCCCGTCTGTCGGATTCTGTCTCCAGTCCCGTCGGTCAGCTCCACCGGGAACGGCCCCGCTCCCACGCGCGTGCTGTATGCCTTGAAGATGCCGAACACCTCGCGGATGTCCTTCGGAGCCACGCCCAATCCCGTGCAGACCCCCCCGGCCGTGGTGTTGGAAGAACTGACAAACGGATAAGTACCATGGTCGATGTCGAGCATGGTACCTTGTGCACCTTCCGCCAATACGTTTTTGCCTTCTCTCAGGTAGTGGTTGATTTCTATTTCCGTGTCCGACAGGCGGAAGCCGCGCATGTACTCCACGCCCTCCATCCATAGCCTTTCTTCGTCCGCGATGTCATAGTCTGTGTAGCCGAGTTCTTCCAATATACGTTCATGGCGGGCTTTCAACATCGCATATTTCTCATTGAAACGGCAGAAGATATCGCCCACGCGGAGGCCTGTACGCGCGGCCTTGTCGCTGTAAGCAGGGCCTATGCCCTTTCCAGTGGTGCCCACCTTGGCTTTTCCCTTGGCGACTTCGTAGGCGCGGTCTAAAACACGATGAGTTGGCAGAATCAAGTGGGCACGCTGGCTGATGTGCAGACGTCGTTTCAGGTCGTATCCCGCCGCCTCCAGTTCCTTGGCCTCGGCCATGAACAAGTCAGGGGAGATGACGCATCCGTTGCCGATGACATTCACCTTGTCTTCCACGAAGATGCCAGAGGGTATGGAGCGGAGGACGAACTTCCGGTCTCCGAAAATGATGGTGTGCCCGGCGTTCGGGCCTCCAGCGAAGCGAGCCACCACATCGTATTGCGGGGCGAACACGTCCACCACTTTCCCTTTGCCCTCGTCTCCGAAGACGATGCCTAACAGGGCATCCACTTTTCCTTTCTTCATATTCCCCTGAAAGATTTTGTCTTGTCAAACCGTGCCGCAAAATTAGCTTTTTTCTCTTATGTCGGAACGATGCGTGTTCCATTTTCGCGACGAGTTCAGATTCCGCCCTCGCGGAGGACTTTCTCTGCCTTCTCGCGGGCCGCCCCGTCCGTCATCGCGTATTTTTGCAAGGCCGAGGTTGCGGCGCGACGCACGGGAAAGGAAGCATGCAGGGCGGTGCGTGAGCGTCCGAAGAATTCTGCAGTCGCACGTCCGTCGGGGCGGAAGCCTCGCGTGAACAGGTGTGCCATGACGAGGAAGCCACACAGACGCGACATCTCGTTGCCCTCATCCGCCATCCATTCGTAAGCTTTCCGCAGGGCGTAGGGCAGACGGCTGAACAAGTCGTGCACGATATGCCGAGCGATTTCCGCGTTAGGAATTGTCCTCATCCACGCTTCGGCGGTCTCCGGGCGGAATGCGCCGACGGGCATGAGCATGGCGGCCAGCAACTTGCATTCCCGTGTATCTTCCTCCCATAAAGCTTGTGCGAGACCGGAATCCGGAGGGAACGCGGCGGCGATTTCGCGGAGCCGGGGGATTTCCACTCCGAAGTTCAGCTTATAGTCCATGCCGTTATCGCGCATGTATGCCGCTGTCGCGCCGTTCATGAAAAGACGTAACTCCGTCTTTACCTTTCGGATAGCCTCCGGTATGTCCATCATTCGTTGTACCAAGGCAGGGTGGCGTAGTCGCGACCGTAGCGCAACATCTGCGCGTCGTATGCCTCACCGTATTCCACCCTGACATCTGTAATCTCGTTCTTCTCGTCGAATACCGGAACATAGACCGGGTTAATGAAGCCCTTGTAGGGGGAGAGGTGCAATGCCCGGTAGCGCCGCACGACTTCCGCATGCAACGAAGGGTCGATTTTCACGCCGTAGCGTTCCACCAGATCGTGCGCCGCCTCGTAGTCGCCTTCGCTCTTGATGCGTTGCACCTCGCGGAGCAAGATGCCGAACAGTTCCCGCAGTCGCGCGTAGTGGCGTATGCGGACGTATGTCTTCCCTTCGCGCCGCACAAGTTCCGCCGTCCCCTCTCCACGCCCGTGCTCGTAAGTCCATCCAGCGATGAGGGCGCGGTTGCGCATGTGAGCTTCCTCGATGTCATGTCCCAGTTCGATACGGACTGCCTGCGTGAGCAAGCCGTTCATCATATAGCTGTAATACTGTGCCTTATAGGCTTCCGCATCGGGCAAGAGCCCCATGTCGGTCAGCTTCGGGTCGGCGATGTAATACAGCCCAAACAGGTCGGCCCGCGCTTCCTCGATGGTGGCTCCGTAGGCTTTCAGGGCATCCGGGTCTGTATCCGGCAGGAGCCTGCCGCTCCCATGCCCGAGACATTCGTGCAGGTCAGTGTGCAGGTCATCGGTCAGGTTGCGGTAACGTTCGAGGAACCGGAGCGTCTCGTCGTCTATGGCGAACTCCCGCAGGAAGCCGTTTCCGCACGCCGCCTTGTCGTAGGCATCGGTCAGGTTGCCGATGGTGACGCTTTTGCTACCGTATTCCGCACGCACGCGGTCGGAGTTGGGCAGGTTGATGCCGATGGCGGAAGAGGGGTAGAGGTCGCCTCCGAGGATGGCTACCTTGACCACTCTGGCCGACACACCCCGGCATTCTTTCTTCTTAAAATGTTCGTCCACTGGGGAGTTGTCCTCGAACCACTGCGCTTCGGCACTCAGCTTTTCAGCGCGTTCCGTGGCCTCCGTGTCCTTGAAGTTGACGTAGCCTTCCCAACTTGCTTTCAGCCCCAGCGGGTCGCCGTAAGTTTCGGTGAAACCGTTAACGAAGTCCACCGGAGACTTGGTCTCCTGCACCCACAGGATGGTATATTTCTCGAACGTCCGCAGGTCGCCCGTGCGGTAAAATTCTACGAGCTTGCGTATCACGGCGGCTTGCTTCGCGTTTTCCGTCACGGCTGCGGCTTTCTCCAGCCAAGCGATGATGCGATCTATGGCCGCGCCGTACAACCCTCCTGACTTCCACACCTCTTCCGTCAGTTTCCCGCCGCGCTTCACCAACCGGCTGTTCATGCCGTACATGAGTGCGTCCGAGCCGCCTTCCCGTTTCATTTCGCCGTAGAAGGCTTCCGCCTCGGCCTGCGTCACTCCCTCGCCATAATAGTTGGAAGCCGAGGTCTTTACCAAGTCGTCTCCGTCGGTACGGTTGACGCGTTTGGACATCACTTCCGGATAGAAGATGACCGGAACGAGTAAGTCACAGAGTTCTCCCGCCGTCTGCCCTTCCTCTATCGGCAACTCTTCCAGCGGGACGTTCCCGACGGCCTCTCGGAAGAAAGCCTCGCTGAATCCTGGCTTAAACTTCTCGCCTCCGTAATGATGGTGTATGCCGTTGGAGAACCACACGCGTTTCAAATAAATTGTGAAAGCTTTGAATTCCGTGCCGTCGCGATTTCCGCAGTAGCCGGTATAGACGGCCTCCAAGGTTTTTCTTATCCGCAGGTTGTATCTGCCGTTCTGATCCCACAAGATGTCGCGACCGGACAACGCCGCCTCGGACAAGTAATAGACCAATTTCTTCCGGGCGAGAGAGAGATGCTCGAAGCCGTCCACCCGGTAACGGAGCATCTGCAGGTCGGCAAACTGCTCGTCGTTATAGGAAAAATTTTCCGTTTGCATGGCGTGGCATGGAAGAAAGGATATACCTGCTGATGTATCCCTTCGATTTCGTCCCCGTCCGACTAAGCCTTGGAAAGTTCCTTTTCCTTGGTAATGTGCGCCATGCGGTAGCCACGCGGCGTGACACCCAATATCTTGTAGAACGCCGCGTAGAAAGACTGGCGGTTGGCGAAGCCCACCATGGTCGAGATTTCCTCCATGGTTCTTCCCATGTATCTCTTGTCCGTCAGCAGGTTTTGAGCGTCCTTGATGCGGTATTCGTTGACCAGACTGGAGTAGTTCTGATGGAATCGGATGTTTACCACGGCACTGATGTAACGCGTGTTGGTGTTTAAATCCTCGGCCAGTCTCTTGGCGGAATAGTTCGGGTCGCGGTATTTCTTGTCCACCACGAACACCTGAAGTATTTTCTCGTACAACTCGTCCACCAGCTCGGCTCTTACCAACGACCGGTAAGCGGCACTTTTCTCTTTCTTTTCAGTCAAATTATACTTTCCCATAGTCGTATATTTACCACGAGACAATCTGCCTTTTCCCTCATGTGGCATGATTGTCCTCCGTTTGCCCTTCTTCCATGCAAAAATCGAATCTTTTTATTTGTTGTACAAGCTTTTTCAATTAAAAGATGCAAAAAAGCCGTATATTTGTGACGTTTTTCGCCAAAACAGGTAGGAAATAATTATGCAGAATATATTAAAGAGGTATTTCGGCTTCGATTCTTTCCGTCCGTTGCAGGAGGAAATCATCAGGGACATTCTGACGGGGCGCGACGTGGTGGTGCTCATGCCCACCGGCGGCGGGAAGAGCCTGTGCTATCAGATTCCAGCCTTGATGATGGAGGGTACGGCAGTGGTGATATCCCCCTTGATATCCCTGATGAGGGATCAGGTGGAGAGCCTACGTGCCAACGGCGTGTCGGCGGCGGCACTGAACAGCATGAACAGTGAGAGGGAAAACGTCGAGGTACGTGCCGCCTGCCTTGGCGGGAGGCTGAAGCTACTGTACGTTTCGCCCGAACGGCTGTTGTCGGAACTGCCTTACCTGATAAAGGACATGAAGGTGTCGCTTTTCGCCGTAGACGAAGCACACTGCATCTCGCAATGGGGGCACGACTTCCGACCCGAATACGCGCAGTTGGGACTGCTGAGGCAGACGTTCCCGACCGTGCCGATAGCGGCACTGACCGCCACGGCCGACCGTCTGACGAGGGAGGACATACAAAAGTTGCTGGGGTTGCGCACCCCTGCCGTGTTTGTCTCTTCCTTCGATCGCCCGAACCTCAGCCTCGACGTGCGGCGCGGATACCGGAAGAAGGACAAAGACCGTGCCTTGCTGGAAATCGTCGCGCGGCATCCTGACGAATGCGGGATAGTGTATTGCCTGAGCAAGAAGACGACGGAGGGCGTGGCGGAGATGCTTTGCGGGCACGACATATCTGCCGTTCCCTACCACGCCGGCCTTTCCACCGAGGAGCGGGAGAAGGCACAGGAAGATTTCGTCCACGACCGCGTGCAGGTGGTGTGTGCCACGGTGGCTTTCGGCATGGGAATAGACAAGTCCGATGTCCGTTTCGTAGTCCATTACAATCTGCCCAAGAGCATCGAGGGGTTTTATCAAGAAATAGGGCGAGCCGGGCGCGACGGCCTCCCGGCGGAGACGGTGTTGTTTTATTCGATGGCGGACTGGGTGCAATTGTCCAGCTTCGCGCAAGAGAGCGGGCGGAAGGAAATCAACATGGAAAAACTGAACCGGATGCGGGAATATGCCGAGTCTGAAGTGTGCCGCCGTCGCATACTACTGAACTATTTCGGAGAACAGGCCGACAAGGATTGTGGGAACTGTGACGTGTGCAAGACTCCCCCGAGGCGGTTCGACGGGACGATACTGGCACAAAAGGCACTGAGTGCCATCGTGCGAGCTGGCGAGAAAGCCGGCGCGAGGACGGTGACAGACATTCTACGCGGAAACTTCACCCCGGAAGTGAGGAATGGACGTTTCGAGACGCTGAAGACATTCGGGGCGGGGCGCGAGGTGCCGCAACGCGACTGGCAAGACTACCTGATGCAGATGTTGCAGTGCGGACTTTTCGAAATCGCCTACGAGGAAAACAATCACCTAAGGTTGACGGAAAGCGGGCGACAGGTGCTCTACAAAGGTAGGAAAGTGGAACTGGCCGTCGCTCGCAGGGAGGAGAGGCCGCAGAAACGTGTGCACAACCCCAATCGAGCGCGGACAGTGACGGTACCCCTCACTTTCGCGGACGGGTATCGGGCAGGGACTCCGGCGACGACAGGGATGGCGAAAGCCTTGTCTGCGGCGGTGCGGGCGGTGGCAAAGAAGTCGTCGGAATCTCCGGTGACTGAGGATGCGGTTGCCCCGATTGCCGCAGAAGAATACAAGAGGCTGTTCGAGGCTTTGCGCACCTTGCGCAAACACCTGGCCGAAGAGCAAAACTTCCCGCCCTACATTGTCATGTCTGACAAGGTCTTGAAGAATCTTTGCGAGGCTCGTCCCCTCACGGTAGAGGCGTTCGGCGAAATCAACGGCATCGGCGAGTTCAAGAAAAAGAAGTACGGGAAGGACTTCGTGGATGTAATCCGTCGTTTCAAGTGACACCCTCCTCCCCTCTTCGGATTCGCTTCCGCAATCCGGGAAAACACCCTCTTGCCTTTCGGTTGAATCTACACTTTCCGGCGACTGACACAGGACGCGCTCGATTTCAGTCCGGCAATGTGCATGAAGCCGTGTCGTTTGGACTTGTTAGCGAATAGTGTCGACAACCCGAAAGAAAATGCGCATCGGAGTTGTCGTCCTTTTAGCAGGAAACCATACACCGACGGACGATTGGACGGAAGCCGTCGGTCACGGTCGTCCCGCTCCGCCAATGGCGTGAGCGGGACGGTATGGTTCGCACCTAAATGTTCCAGGCCAAAGCCGCGGCCCCTACTACTGCTGCCTGTGCGTCGTCCATCTGGGAAACCAATATCTTGGCTTTTCCCTTGAAAATCTTCTGCACGTTGGTATCGTAGGCTTCCTTTATCGGATCCATGATCAAGTTGCCGGCTTTCGTCAGTCCGCCGAAGAACACGTATGCCTCCGGACTGCAAAAGGCGGTGAAGTTGGCGCAGGAGCGACCCAACAGCTCGCCGGTGAACTTATACACGTCGCGTGCCAGCTTGTCGCCGTGTTCGGCTGCGATAGACACGTCTTTCGACGTTATTTCCTCCGACGGAATTTTGCGCAGTTCCGTGTCGTCCGTGCGCTTGGTGAGGAACTCGCGTGCCGTCCGCGCCACGCCCGTCGCCGAACAATAAGTCTCAAGGCATCCCCTGCGTCCGCATCCACACAGGCGGGCTTCCGGCGACGTATCCACAATCACGTGTCCCAATTCCCCCGCGAACCCGTCGCATCCATATACCAGTTCGCCGTTGACCACGATGCCACTACCCACGCCCGTGCCCAGCGTAATCATGATGAAGTTCTTCATCCCTTTGGCCACGCCGTAAGTCATCTCCCCGATGGCCGCCGCGTTGGCATCGTTCGTCAGTACTACGGGGATTGCCAGCCGGTCGGCGAACTTCTTCGCGAAGGGGACAATTCCCTTCCACGGCAGGTTGGGTGCCAGCTCGATGTTGCCGGTATAATAGTTTCCGTTCGGCGCACCTATGCCCATTCCCCTGATGTTTTGGATGCCTCCCACTCGTTCTATCATCGGTGACAGAGCGGCGCAGGCATTGTCCATATAGACATCCAAGTCATCTTGTCCTTTCGTCCGAATGGATGTCGAAGCCACCACGTTGCCTTCTGAATTCACGATGCCGAATACGGAGTTCGTCCCTCCCAAATCAAGCCCTATCACATAAGGTTTATTCTCCATAGCAATAAAAAATTACAAGTTGCTCATAAACGTTTCAAAGTTAAGAAAAACAGACGTAACCGCAAAAGAGAAAAGTCCTTTTTCGCGAAAGGGGAAAAAAAGAACGGCCTTTTCTTCATGGTTTCATGAAAAAATGCCAACTTTGCGTCTGATATGTGGTTTGAACCGGTCAATACGTTGGATTTGATTATAAAGGGTTTTGTCATCGGTGTGGTGGCATCCGCCCCCATGGGACCCGTGGGGGTGCTTTGCATCCAACGCACGTTGAACAAGGGGCGCAATTACGGATTCGTCACGGGCATAGGGGCGGCTTTCAGCGACATCATATATGCCTTGGTCACGGGTTTCGGGATGAGTTTCGTGGTGGATTTCATCGAAGACGGCGACAACATGTTCTATATGCAGATGGCGGGCAGCGTCATGCTTTTCTTTTTCGGGTGGTACACCTACCGTTGCAATCCGGCCAAGTCCATCCGCCCCGCCTCTCCTCGCAAGGGCACACTGGTTCACAACATGGTGACCGGCTTTTTGGTCACGTTTTCCAACCCTCTCATCATTTTTCTCTTCGTGGCATTGTTCGCCCGTTTCGCCTTCATCGTCCCCGACCATGCGGTGCAACAGTCGCTGGGTTACCTGACCATACTCTCCGGTGCCCTGATATGGTGGTTCATCCTGACTTATTTTATCGACAAGGTGCGCAGTCGTTTCGATGTCAAAGGCATCTACCTGCTCAACAGGCTCATCGGGACGGTGGTCATCGTGGCCGCCCTCGTGGGGCTTGTCGTCACGCTGGTCGGTTTATCGTTGTGAACGCATGTATATCGCCCGCCGACTCAAAGAAAGGAACATAGCCGAATACCTGCTTTACATGTGGCAGGTGGAGGATATCCTGCGTGCCTGCCATTTGGACATAGACGAACTCAGGCGCACCTATATAGACAAGTTCGAAGCCACGGGGGAGGCGGAGAAGGAGCTGGAGGAATGGTACAGGGGACTCATCCGCATGATGAAGGAGGAGGGGGTGGAAGAGAAAGGACACCTGCGAATGAACCGGGACATCATCTCGCGGGTGGCGGGCCTGCACGACCGGCTACTGGCTTCCCACGGGCCGACAGCCTATGCGAGGGCTTATTACAAGGTGCTGCCGTTCATCGCGGAGTTGCGCGAAAAGGGGGAGCGCAAGGATGTCTCCGTGGTGGAGAACTGCTTCGACGCGCTTTACGCCATCATGCTTCTCCGCCTGCGACACAAGCCGATAAGCGACGGGACAGCGAAAGCGGCGACCGACATTGCGCGGTTTCTCGGCCTGCTGGCCGCCGAGTATAAAAAGGAGAGGGCGGGGGAACGAGCATCCGACCGTCCATAAGACGACAAACGACATGAAGAATATCCTACTGACAGGTTGCAACGGGCAGTTGGGCAACGAGATGCGGCTTCTCTCCGCCGCCCGCCCGCAATTCAACTACTCCTTCACGGACGTGGAGGAACTGGACATCACCGACGAGGGGGCGGTGAGAGAGTTCGTCGGCAAGCACGAAACCGACTGCATCGTGAACTGCGCGGCCTACACGGCGGTGGACAGGGCGGAGGGGGACGAGGCGCGGTGCGACCTGCTGAACCACGTGGCTCCGGGCTACTTAGCCGAGGCGATTCATGCACGCGGCGGGCGCATGATACAGATTTCCACGGACTACGTGTTCGACGGGACGGCAAACGTCCCGTACCGCGAGGAAGACCGGGCATGCCCGGCCACGGCATACGGCCGCACGAAGCTGGCGGGGGAGGAGGCGGTCATGCGGGGCTGCCCGGAATCGGTGGTAATCCGCACGGCGTGGCTCTACTCCCGCTTCGGGAACAACTTCGTGAAGACGATGTTGCGGTTAGGACGGGAGAGGGAACATATGGGGGTAGTCTTCGACCAAATCGGCACGCCCACCTACGCGCGCGACCTGGCGGAGGCAATCTTCGCGGTGCTGACGCGCGGGTTCAAGCCGGGAATCTACCATTTCAGCAACGAGGGGGCGGTCTCGTGGTACGACTTCGCGAAGGCGATCCACCGCATAGCGGGCATCACGTCGTGCAAGGTGCGCCCGCTCCGCACGGAGGAATACCCCACGCCGGCGGCACGCCCGCGCTATTCCGTGCTCGACAAGACGAAGTTCAAGGAGACTTACCACGTGGAGATACCGTATTGGGAGGACTCCTTGGCGGAGTGCATCCGCCTGTTGGAACAGGAGTAAACCGACTCACCGGAAGGCATGGACGAGACAGGAAGAAGGAGGACGTTCGCCATCATCTCCCACCCGGACGCGGGAAAGACGACGCTCACGGAGAAGTTCCTTTTGTTCGGGGGGCAGATCCAGACGGCGGGTGCCGTCAAGAGCAACAAAATCAGGAAGACGGCGACGAGCGACTGGATGGAGATAGAGAAGCAGCGGGGCATCTCGGTGACGACTTCCGTCATGGAATTCGAATACTCGGGCTACAAGGTGAACATATTGGACACGCCGGGGCATCAGGACTTTGCCGAGGACACGTTCCGCACGCTGACGGCGGTGGACAGCGCCATCATCGTCATCGACAGCGCGAAAGGGGTGGAGGCGCAGACGCGGAAGCTGATGGCGGTCTGCCGCATGCGCCGGACACCCGTCATCGTCTTCGTCAACAAGATGGACCGCGAGGGGAAAGACCCCTTCGACCTCTTGGACGAGATAGAAGAGGAACTGCAGATTAAAGTGCGCCCGCTCTCGTGGCCCATCAACCAAGGGCAACGCTTCAAGGGCGTGTACGACATCTACGGGCGGAGGCTCAACCTGTTCACGCCCGACAAGCAGAAGATGACGGAGAAGGTGGAGGTGGACATCCGCGGCGTGGGACTGGAAGCCCGCGTGGGTGACGCGGACGCGGCCAGGTTGCGGTCGGATCTGGAGATGGTGGAGGGCGTCTATCCCGCCTTCGACGTGGCGGCATACCGCGAGGCGGCGGTGGCTCCCGTGTTCTTCGGGTCGGCGCTGAACAATTTCGGCGTGGAGGAGCTTCTCGACTGCTTCGTGGAGATTGCGCCAAGCCCGCGCCCGACCCTGGCGGAAGAGCGCGTCGTGAGGCCTGAGGAGCCGAAGTTCAGCGGCTTCATCTTCAAGATTACCGCCAACATCGACCCGAACCACCGCTCGTGCACGGCCTTCTGCAAGGTGTGCTCGGGGCGTTTCGTGCGCGGCGCGCCCTACCTGCACGTGCGCACGGGGAAGAGGGTGCGCTTCTCCTCGCCGGTGCAGTTCATGGCGCAAAGGAGAAGCACGATAGAGGAGGCGTGGCCTGGCGACATCGTGGGACTTCCCGCGGGCGGCATGTTCAAGATAGGCGATACGCTGACGGAGGGGGAGAGGATGCACTTCCGCGGCCTGCCGAGCTTCTCGCCGGAGATGTTCAAGTACATCGAGAACGCGGATCCCATGAAGTCCAAGCAGTGGGAGAAGGGCATCGGGCAACTGACGGACGAGGGCGTGGCGCAACTCTTCGTCAGCCAGTCCGACGGGCGGAAAATCATCGGCACGGTGGGGCAGTTGCAGTTCGAGGTGATACAATACCGCTTGGAGAACGAGTACGGGGCCAAGTGCCGCTGGGAGCCGCTGAGCCTGTACAAGGCTTGCTGGATAGAGAGCGACGACGAGGCGCAGATGGAAGCGTTCAAGAAGCGCAAGTACCGGTTCATGGCGCGGGATCGGGAGGGGCGCGACGTGTTCCTGGCCGACAGCGACTACGTGCTTCAGACGGCACGCAACGATTTCGAGCACATCAGGTTCCACTTCACCAACGAATTCTGAGACAAGGAAAGGAGAAACGCATACGGACATGGAAGAAGACATCAGGCAGGCCGTGGAGGTCATGAGGAGGGGCGGTGTCATCCTCTACCCCACAGACACGGTGTGGGGCATCGGTTGCGACGCGACCAACGAGGAGGCCGTAAGGCGCGTGTACGACATCAAGAAAAGGGACTACGGCAAGGCACTCATCTGTCTGGTGGACTCCGACCATCGGTTGCAACGCTACGTGAGCGACGTACCGGGAGTGGCGTGGGACTTGATAGAATATGCCACTCGCCCGCTCACCCTCATTTTTGACAAGGGCAGGAACCTGGCTCCCAACCTGTTGTCTTTCGACGGAAGCGTGGCTATCCGCGTCACGCGCGAAGAGTTCAGCCGCCTGCTGTGTTACCGTTTCCAGAAAGCCGTCGTTTCCACCTCGGCCAACGTGAGCGGCGAGCCCTCGCCGGGCTGTTTCGATGACATCAGCGACGAGATAAAAAATGCGGTGGACTACGTTGCGCGAAGCCGCCGGAGAGAAAAGACGAAAGCTACCCCCAGTAGCATCGTCCGGTTGGGAACGGACGGCACAGTGGTCGTCATCAGAAAATAAACGAGGGGGACGGCATGCGCACGGCAAAAAGGAACTTCACGTTTTTCGAACGCCTGTTCATCTGGCGACGGATGAATTTCAGCGAGCGGAAATTCATACTGGCAATCAGCTTCGTAGTAGGCGTGCTGGCTGCCTTCGCCGGCCTGTTCTTGAAATGGCTCATCCATCAAATCCAGCACCTCCTGACCTACCGCTTCGATGCCACGGGATCCAACGTCCTCTATCTGGTTTATCCCGTCATCGGCATTTTCCTCACAGGGTTATTCGTCCGTTACGTCGTGAAGGACGACATCGGTCACGGTGTCACCAAGATACTCTTCGCCATCGCACGTAAACAGGGAAAAATCAAGGCACACAACACGTGGTCGAGCGTCATGGCCAGTGCCATCACCATCGGGTTTGGAGGCTCCGTGGGAGCCGAAGCCCCCATCGTGCTTACCGGTTCGGCCATCGGTTCCAACCTCGGATGCCTGTTCCGCACGGACAGCAAGACCCTGATGCTTTTGGTGGGATGTGGGGCGGCGGGTGCCGTGGCGGGAATCTTCAAGGCTCCGATTGCCGGGCTCGTGTTCACGCTCGAAGTCCTCATGATAGACCTCACGATGGGTGCCCTGCTCCCCCTGCTTGTCTCGTGCGTGACGGCGGCCGGAGTGACGTTCGCCGTCTCCGGAACGGACACTGTCTTCGAATTCCACTTACACGACGGCTTTGCCGTGGATAAGATACCGGCCTACCTTCTATTGGGCATCTTTTGCGGACTGGTATCGCTCTACTTTACCCGCACAATGAACTCGCTGGAAGACATCTTCCGCAAGTATCGCAACCCCTATGTCAAACTTCTCATCGGGGGAGTCACGCTGAGCGTCCTCATCTACCTCTTTCCCTCCCTTTATGGCGAGGGCTACAATCTTATCAGTCTGTTGCTTAACGGGAACGGTGAGGACGACTGGAATACGGCGATGGACAGCTCGCTCTTCTATGGGCACGGTCACCTCCTGCTACTCTACCTGACCTTGGTGCTCGTGTTCAAGGTGTTCGCCTCTACGGCCACAAACGGTGGCGGCGGGTGCGGTGGTATTTTCGCCCCCAGCCTGTTCCTCGGTTGCATCTCGGGTTTCATCTTCGCCCGCCTTTGGAACGCATACCGTTGCCTCGGCATTTACTTGCCCGAGAGGAACTTCGCCATGATTGGCATGGCGGGACTGATGAGCGGCGTCATGCACGCACCGTTGACGGGCATCTTCCTCATAGCGGAACTCACGGGAGGCTACCAACTCTTCATGCCCCTGATGATTGTGTCGGTCTGCGCCTACCTGACCATCATTTCCTTCGAACCCCACAGCATCTATTCCATGCGTCTGGCCAAGAAGGGACAGTTGCTCACGCACCACAAGGACCGTGCCGTACTTACGCTGATGAGCCTCGGCTCGGTCGTCGAAAAATACGACGAAAGCCTGTACCCCGACATGGATTTGGGCGAACTGGTGAGGGTCATCTCGGCTTCGCACCGTGACGTGTTCCCGGTAGTTGACCATCAGTGCCGACTGGTAGGCATCGTTTATCTGGACAACGTGCGCCACGTCATGTTCCGGCAGGAACTCTACCACCGTTTCCTGGTGGGACAGATGATGTGCGAACCCGCCGCACGCCTGAACATCAACGACTCCATGGACGTGGTGTTGCTCACGTTCGACAAGACGCAGGCCTGGACGCTCCCGGTGGTGGACTCCGAAGGCACGTTCAAGGGCTTCGTGCGCAAGTCGCACGTGCTGACTCTCTACCGCAAAACCATGGCAGACTTATCCGATGAATAACGACACGAGACATGAAAAAGAAGGAAGACTTGAGAATCGTGTTCATGGGCACACCGGAGTTCGCGGTGGAAAGCCTGCGAAGCTTGGTGGAAGGCGGCTACCGCGTAGTGGGCGTGGTCACCATGCCGGACAAGCCGACGGGACGGCATCAGGGCACGCCGCAACCCAGCCCCGTGAAACGGTACGCGGCGGAGCACGGCCTGCGCGTCCTCCAGCCGCCCAGACTGAAGGACGAGGCGTTCGTGGAGGAACTCCGCTCCCTGCACGCCGACCTGCAAGTCGTGGTGGCCTTCCGCATGCTCCCCGAAGTGGTGTGGGCCATGCCGCCCTTGGGCACGTTCAACCTGCACGCCTCGCTGTTGCCGCAATACCGCGGGGCCGCCCCCATCAACTGGGCTGTGATCAACGGCGAGAGGGAGACGGGTGTCACCACGTTCTTCCTCAAGCATGAAATCGACACGGGAGAAATCATCCGACAGGCACGCGTGCCGATTGCGGAGACCGACAACGCGGGCGCGGTGCACGACAGGCTGATGCGGCTCGGCAGCCGGTTGGTGGTGGAGACGGTAGACCTCATCCTGACGGGTTCCGCCCGCCCCGTGCCGCAGGAAGAGATGATGACGGAAGACCCGTTGCGCCCGGCGCCCAAAATCTTCAGGGAGACCTGCCGGATGGACTGGCAGGGGCGGACGGTAGGACAGCTCCACGACTTCGTGAGGGGCTTGTCGCCCCGCCCCGCCGCCTGGACGGAAATGACAGACGAAGTCACGGGGAAAGTCCTTCCCCTTAAAATATACGAGACGGGGAAAGAGCCTTGCGCGTGTCCCGAACCGCCCGGCACGGTCGTCAGCGACGGGAAGACTTACATGAAAGTGGCCGCCAGCGGCGGCTACCTCCGCTTAGAAGAAATCCAGCCGGCGGGAAAGAAAAGGATGCGCACGGAGGACTTCCTGCGGGGCTTCCGCATGACGGGCGGCCTCCGTATGCGGTAGGGACGCGTCTGACGACATGTCAGCTGTTTCTCGTTTCCGCGAGCAGAATGAAAGGGAAAAGGCTTTTTCACGGTTTGCGGACTGCCGCCGGAAAACGCGAACCAGGAGCGGAGAAGGGCTTTTTCGGATACATTTTTTCAGGATTCGGGCGGTTTTTTCACGTTCATTAAGCAAAACCGTGCGTTTTCGTGCCGAGAAAAATTTCCGTTTCTGCGGAAGAAACACTTTTTTTGTCCGCAGGAAAATCCGGAAAAGTGCGGATTCCGGCGGATTTTCCTCCCGAAAGCGGCTGGACGGACTGCGGAGAACGCGCTTTTTCCTCTATTCGGAGGGAAAAAGGACACGGAACGGAAGTGTCGTCTTGCAAGGGGAAACGCACTTCGGGCTTTCGCGTCCTCCGTCCGCTGGCGCGGGAAGTCATTTTCTTCCGTTCCTTTTGAAAGCGGAAGTCCCTCTTTGGCTGACATTCCGTCTTCCGCAAACGGCGCGGGAACCGCGTATTTTCCGCGCCGTCCCGATTGGCGTGCGAATACGCGATTCCCGAGAGGGCGGAACTGACATTCTGACAAAACGACAGTCGGCGGAAGGCGCGTATTCGGGATCCGCAGGCGACGAGCGTCCGAAACAAGCGGGCGGGCGGTCAGGCGTTCGTCTTCCGGTAGCTCCAGACGGCCACCCAGGCGAACGCCGCCATGAAGCCCGTCATCTTGCCGAGCTGGGGCCACAGGTCGGACAGCACGCACCCTTTCAGGTAAATCATGCGCATGACTTGGATGAAATAGGTCAACGGGTTGAAGGCGGCTATCCACTGCGCCCACTCCGGCATGCTGCGCACGGGGGTGAACAGGCCGCTCATCAGGATGAACACTATCAGGAAGAAGAACATGACGAACATGGCCTGCTGCATCGTGGCGGAGTAATTGGAGACGGTCAGTCCGAAGCCCGACATCGTGAGGATGTAGACGCACGAAAAGAAATATATCAGTCCCAAGTTCCCCGCGGGCACGATGCCGTAAAGCACGGCGGACAACACCAGTCCGACGGACAGGACCACAATCCCCACAATCCAGTAAGGCACCAGCTTGGCGAGTATGAACACGAACTTGCTCAGCGGCGTGACGTTCAACTGTTCGATTGTGCCCACCTCCTTCTCGCTGACGATGTTCAGCGCGGGCAGGAATCCGCAGATGAGCGTCATCATCACGACGAGCAACGCCGGAATCATGAACACCTTGTAGTCCAGATGAGGGTTGTACAGGTTGAGCACGGACAGGCGGACCGCGCCTGCGCCTCCCGTCTCCCGGTTCACGAAATCGCCCGCCACCGCGGAAAGGTAGGAGCTGCCCAAGCCGCCTTTCGTCCCGTTGACGGCGTTGGCGGAAATCTGAAGCCCGACAGGCCGACGCGTCCCCATCGACTTGGCAAATCCGCGGGGGATTTCCAGAATGATGTCCGCTTCCCCGCGCTCCACGCTCTCCAGTGCCCGCTTGTAGTCCGGCGCGTTCTCCACCAAGTTGAAATAGTCCGTCGAGGCGACTTTCTCCACCAGCCGACGCGACAGCGTGGAACCGTCCGAATCCACCACCGCCAGATTGTTGTGCTTGATTTCCAAGTTCGCCGCCCACGGCATGAGAATCATCATCATGCAGGGGAACACCACGATGAGCCGGGGGATGACGGGGTTTCTCCGCATCTGCTTGAACTCTTTTTCTATCAGATATTTCAGTACCATAACTTCTTCCTTTGACTTCGTCCAATGCGGGCGGCGGCTTGGAAAAGCCCGGACCAGTCCGGCTTT
>CAZGBV010000019.1:0-29701 GCA_964523985.1 uncultured Paraprevotella sp. | reverse complement strand
GGAAATGTTTGCAGAACTCTCATTTTGGTGTTGAGAAATCAAGTTTTCCTTTGGTCTTGCGTTTATTTTTGCCCGTAGTTTTTTTCAAGAAAGCGTTATTTATGTCGCTGATGTATGCACACCGGACTGGAGAAGAACTTCAGGTCGAAAGTCCCAGACAGCGGGACAAGACACGGAAACCGCAGGGGCAAGCCCTGTGAGAACGGGGACATGACGATACCCGTATGTTGCCGTTTCGGTTCGTTCAGGAATTTCAGGCACCGTTACTTGTCTTACATCAGAAGCCATTTTGAATCCTGCTTCCCCGATGCCGTTCCATACAACCGGTTCGCCAAAGCTTATGCCGCGTGTGTTCCTCTCCATAATGATGCCGTCCATGAGGCTTCAGGCGTTCGGGAAATGTCCGGGCATCAGCCTTGTGGACGGCATCATGTACCCGTCTGCCACAATCCCGGGCGGCGTTTCAACAAGGTGTTCAAGGACATCGCGGCAGGCGGTAAGGGCACGACGGGACGGTGCCACGGCTTCAAGTGCCACCTGTCGTGCAACGACCTGCGGAGAGGTCATGACTTTCCGTCTTACAAGAGCCGACAGGGACGACAGGGACGCGAAGGTGCGGAACGTGTCCGTTAAGGAGCTTCATGGCAAGGTCTTTGCCGACAAGGGATACATCAGGCGGGAACTCTTTGAGGAACTTTTCGGCCGCGGCATGCACCTCATGCACGGGTAAAGGCGGACATGAGGAAAAAGCTCATGCTAATCCGGGACAAGACAAGGCAATGCCACGCAAGAGGCACGTTGTCGAATGCATCAACGGACTGCGCAGGAACTGAAGTGACCTCCAAAAGTTGGACAGGTTAAACATTATCCCTATCGAAACGACAAGCCAACCCGACTTGTTCTAATTGGCGCGAAAGCTTATCCCGAACTCGCGTATAAAATCAGGCATTGCCAACCTTTTGGGAAAAGGAAAATACGCAACATTGAAAAGGAAAACGCCAAGCTGAAAGCCGATAATGGGCGTATCAGGAAAGTCTTTCCCGATGCGGTTAAGAAAGAGATTGAGAAACGGACAAGGGCATTGATTGAAGAAAGCCAGAAAGCAGAAACCGGACGTGACAGGGCTTTGTGCAGTGCCGTTCACTCGATATGGAACGGGACAAGGCTGTCCAGTAGCTTTAGGAGCAGAAGACTGAGGAGTAGCACCACATCAGCATTGCAGTAAGTCGAGCCACAGCGGAAAAAAACAAAACATCTGTCTTTTGCAGGGTGCGCTGAAAACGAGCAAGGATATTCTCTAATAAGTAAGGCAAGCGAGGTATTCAGACAAGCCATTGATACGATTATCGGATTTGGTAGATTAACGGGCATGATAGTATTTTAAGGGACGGCTAAGTATCTTGGACGATTGCTGAAGCTCAAAAGCGGCAAACTTTCAAAAGGACATCACCGCACGAACGGCCAAAACCACGAAAGTGAGGTAAAGCGCAGTTAGGAACACATCCAAATCCGCCACGGCGTAACCAGTGGAAGTGTATTGAGTGGAAATGAATTTCTTCGTCGGCGACATCATCTTGCGCAAGAGATAAGCATATGCCGCGTAGGCAGAAAAACCCACAAACACTCCCCATAACATCCCGCACAGGATATCTCCGGGATAATGCACACCCAGATAGACGCGGGAGTAAGAACAAGACAAGGCCCACAAAATCAAGGAAAGGGTTGTACGGGCGTTGCGGATTGTAAATGCCAAAAATACACATACCGCGAAAGCGTTAGCCGCATGGCTTGAAATGAAGCCGTAAAGTCCTCCCCGATAGCCGTCCACCACGTCCACCACATACATCAGCGCGGGATCCTGCGCCGGACGAAAGCGGGCAAAGTAAGGTTTGCAAAAAGAAGAAGAGAACTGGTCGGCCATCAAGACGGACAAGGCGAGGAACAGTACGACAAGCCACACCTCACGCATGGAATTGTTCTTGACAAGCACGTAAAGCAACACGACAGCCGCAGGAATCCATGCCACCGTACTGGTAATCCCGCCCATCAGATAATCGAAGAACAATGAATCGCTACCGTTCATTCGCAACAGCACCCATTGGTCTAGTCCAATCAAATCTTCTAACGCCATTCAAATCACCTCCATTGCTTCCGTCGGCATCCAACCCACCTTTCCATCGGCCAGCCGTATTTCTTTCCAATCTTTCATTGAACTGTCTATGACTTCCACACGTGTGCCTTCATGCAACACGAACAAGTCCGTTCCGGATGCGTTCGGGGTGCTCTTTACGACTACCGAACTGCTCATCACCACGGCTCCGTTTCGGACGTTCAGTTCCCGATGTTGCGCCCAAGCAAACACATTGGCCAGCACGACGACGGCCATCATGGCCAATGCGCCGAAAAAGCCCGTTTTCTTCCATGTTACTTTTTTTGCCAAGAAAAACACCAAGACCAGCACACATGCCCAAACGAAAGCCACGACAGCCGTGAGTGCCCATCCGTCCATACTCATCATGTCTATGATACTCTTATACCATGTAACGAAAAAAATCTCGCTTTCCGGCGTGATTTTATCAATCGTTTTCGAGCGAGCCAGTTCCAGATTGAACCGGATGTCCGGATTTCCGGGAGTCAGCAGAGCCGCGCGCTCATAGTTCAGAATGGCAAGAGCCAGACGGTCGGTCTTGTAATAACAGTTACCCAAATTGTAATATACGTCTGCATGTTCCCCCTGCTTCAACAAAGCCGCATATACAGGTATCGCCTCTTCGTACTTTCCTGCGGTGTACGCGCTGTCGGCTCGCAATTTTTTCCCCGCATGAAGAGGGAGAACGCATATCGCTCCCGCGCATATCAAAATCAACTTTCCCAATAGTTTCATCCTTGCTTACCTTTTAATGGAACTTTCAATCCTGTCAATGATTTCCGTCGCGACTGCATAAATCTTGTCCATCGTCTGCAACGGGTCACCCGGTGCGTAACGTGCAAATTCACAATCGTTCATCGTCTCCACCAGTTGCCGTACCACAGAGGAATCCGTCCCTTTTTCCTGTAACTTTTCGCTGACATTGTCCTTGTTCAGTTCCGCGGCGGGAAGATTCAGCTTGTCTCCCACATAACCCCACAAGGCTTTCAGCACCTCGTCGTAGAATTCGGACGACTTATCGGCATTCAGCAATGATGAAGCCCTTTTCAAGTGCTTGGCCGCCACTTTGTTCGCCTTTTTATTGCGCATCTTGGCCACGTTGGCGTTTTCCAAGGCCTGCTTGCGGAACGCCGTCACGAAAGCCATGAGCACAAGCAGGGGAACGGTATAGCTCCATCCGTAGGCGGCCGTACCGAAGAAAGCGTCGCCCTTTTTTCGCAAATGCACCTCACCTTGATGGATGTATCGGATATCCGAAGCCAGTAACTCCACGTCTTCCTTGTTCGTGTAGTTTTCTCCTCTACTTCCGCCTTTTCCTTTTTCCACGTCGAGGTTGAAGCCCTCCGTTTTCAGGGTTCGGTAGGCCTTTGCGTCCGTGTCGAAGAAACAAAACTCTGTGGGCGGGATAGTGTATTTTCCGGGATGACGGGGTACGGCCAGATAGTCGAATACTTTGTTTCCGGAGACCCCTTCCATACCCACTTTCGTCCGGTCTGTGACTTTGGCATCATACGTCTCGAAATCTTTCGGAAAGTTCGCCGATGGTGCTTTCATCAGCTTCATGTTGCCACTTCCGGAAACCGTAACCCTCAGCGTCAATGCGTCGTTCGTCTTCACTTCGTTAGGCGTAAGAGAAGCACTGATGTTGAACTTGCCCACCGCACCGGAGAAATTCGCCGGACGCGGGGAAGGAAGGGGGTCGACCTGCAGGGTCAGGGAAGGTGCCACGATGGTCTTCTTCACCTCGACCATGGCATTCCCCCCGTTGAAGAAAGCGTCGATGGGGTCGATATTGCGGTCTTGCTGCACTACCATCCCTTCGAACTTGATGGAAGGAATTGTCATTTTTCCGCTACGTTGGGGGAAAAGCACGTATTGCCGCCATACCACCGTGCCGTAAGTGTTGCCGTTATGCGTCTCCATTTTCAGACTTTTCTGTTGGGGCAATTCTATTTCCTGTGTATGGAAACCTTCCAAGTCGGGCATGCCGCCCGCCAGTTGCGACAGGTTTACGAGGGAATATACTTTATAAGTCAGCACTACGGCCTCTTGTTCGTATAACCGTTGCTTGTCGGCCGTGACGGTGATGAAGAGGTCTTTTCCCGTAATTTTGGTTCCACTGTCCTGCATCTGCATCTTTTCGTGCCGCCCTCCTCCTTGTCCGCGTGACTGCGCGTTGTCACCGTTTCCGGGTATGACCTTTATGCTTACCGTGTTGGAACGGTATTGTTTCCCATTCACGGTGGCCGTGGCGGCCGGGATGGCATAAGTTCCAGCTTTCAATGCGCTTAATATATAGGTGTAGGTTATCGAACTGCTGTGCGACATTTTTCCGTTAATCATTTGAAAGCTGGACTGCGAGGAGCGGTTCGGCCCCATGTCCACGCTGAACCCTTTCGGGGCAGGCAGACTGAAATTCTTGACATCCTCCGTGTTCACGGTGAAGCTCAGCCTGAACTGTTCACCTTCTTCCACCACGTCTGGTGCCGAGGCTTTTATCTGTACGTCCGCCCGTACTCCCGCCGCCAGACAACATAACCAAAGTGACACAATATGTTTTTTCATCCCCGTCTCGTTTATAGCTTCATAGTGCAGTCGTCACCATTGTTTTTCCAATATCCTCCGTTGCGGGCCGGACATCGCCTTTTTGATGCGTTCCTGTGTATTCTTCTCGTCTTGCATGACTGCGTTCAACAATTGCTCCGCGTTTTCTTTCGACATGTTCTCATCATCCTGACTCTGCTCTTGCTGTTGTTTTTGCCTCTCTTCTTTTTTGTCCTTGTTCTCCTGTTTGTCTTGCTTGTCGCTGTTCTTGTCTTCCTGCTTGTCTTTCTTGTCGTCGTTTTGCCCTCCCTTTTGTTGGTCGTTTTTCAATTGGTGTTGGCACAAAATCAGATTATACCGGCTTTCGTCGTCCGCGGGATTTCTCCGTAAGGAGTTCTTGTAACATTCTATAGCTGAGCCGAACTGCCTTTGGCTTTGCAATATTACTCCCATGTTATGATAAATGGAGGCCAGCCTACCCTTGTTTGTTTCCACTTTCACGGCCTGCTCGTATGCCTGCATGGCCTCCTTGGGCTTTTGTTGCCTCAACAGCGCGTTCCCGAGGTTAAAATACGCCTGCGGAAAAAGTCCGTCAGCTTCTATGGCTTTGTGGTAATCCACTTCGGCCTTCGTGTACATGCTGTCGCGGTATAACCGGTTGCCGCTCCTTAAACAATTGCGGGCCGTTTTCTTCTGCGCCCAAGAAGAGGATGCCGCCAGACACATACACAAGACAAGTCCACATTTGTACATTCCTCGTAACATTTTTTCTTCCTTATTTCCGAAATAACTTTATGTTCTGGAACAACGGGTTCTTGCGTTCCATTATTAGAACGTCCGCGGAGAGCGCGAGTAAGGCCAGCAAGACCACGGCTTGGAACTGCTCGTCGTATTCCGAATAGACGACACTTTCCATCTCTTTCTTGGCCAGCTTGTCCACGTAGCCCGCCAATTGCTCTTGAGCGGATGAACTGTTGTCCACATAAATGTATGCGCCATGTCCGGCCACAGCTATTTCCCGGCACATCGGCTCATTCAACTTGGAAATCACCACGTTCCCCGTATTGTCCGTGATATATTGCGAGTTGCCGGCCATCGGTATCGGCGAACCCTGTGGGGAACCCACTCCCAAGACATAAACTTTTATGCCTTTTTTCGCCGCAATTTCGGCCATCTCCGCGGCTCCTCCTTCGTTGTCTTCTCCGTCGGTAATCACGAAAACGGCCTTACTCACGTCTCT
This sequence comes from uncultured Paraprevotella sp., assembly GCA_964523985.1. GTDB lineage: Bacteria > Bacteroidota > Bacteroidia > Bacteroidales > Bacteroidaceae > Paraprevotella. The sequence goes on along the minus strand of CAZGBV010000019.1, from coordinate 23,768 downwards.
GTCGGACGTGAAGCTCTTCATGGCCAAGTCAATAGCCTGCTTGATATCTGTACCTTGCGTGGTAATCATGGAGGGGCTTATCGTTTCCAAAAACATCTTGGCCGACACGTAATCGCTCGTGATTGGCAACTGGATGTAGGCTTCTCCGGCATAGACAATCAGCCCTATTTTGTCGTTCGTCATCTTGTCCACGATGCTGTTCACCAGCATTTTGGATTTTTCCAACCGATTCGGAGTCACATCTTCGGCCAACATAGAGTTGGACACGTCCATGGCGATTATGGCCTCAATACCCTGACGCTTGCGGGTTTCCGTCTTCGTGCCGAACTGCGGGCGTGCCAGAGTGAAAATCAGCAACGCCAAAGCCGCGAGCATTAGCCACGCCTTCGTCTCGCGCCGTGCGGCAGATACGCCCGGCATCAGGCTTTTTAGCAGTCCGATGTCGCCGTAACGAATTAGGCATCTCTTGCGATGAAAGTTCGTTACATAATGCATCCCCGCCAACAAAGGTATCAGCAGGAGCAGGTACAGATATAACGGATTCTCAAAACGAAACATGATCGGAAAGGATTATGGTATCTTCTTCAATATGGTCGTGCGCAAAAGGATTTCGAGCAATAATGCCGCGAAAGCAAGCCAGGCAAACGTGGCGTAAGCTTCGTAACGCTTGCTGTACTGCTTGACATTCAGTTTCGTCTTCTCCAATTTGTCTATATCCTTATACACGTCCTCCAGCTTTTGGTTGTCCGTGGCTCGGTAAAACTCGCCGTCCGTTTTGCCCGCTATGGTAGCCAGCGTCTTCGTGTCAATTTCCACCGGCACCCGCAGGTATTGCACGCCGCCTGCCACCGGCATGGGGTAAGGTGCCAAACCGTTGGTTCCCACGCCGATGGTGTACACCCTTATCCCGAAACTCTTGGCAATCTCCGCTGCCGTCAGGGGCGAGATGTCGCCGGCGTTGTTCGTCCCGTCCGTCAACAAGATGATTACCTTGCTCTTGGCCTTACTGTCTTTCAAGTGAGATACGGCGTTGGCGATGCCCATCCCCACGGCCGTCCCGTCTTGTATCAAGCCGCGCTGGGCCATGTCGGTCTTTATTCCTTGGAAGAGGTTCAGCAACACGGCATGGTCTGTGGTCATCGGGCATTGGGTGAATGCCTCGGCCGCAAAGATAGTCAAGCCTATATTGTCGTTCGGTCTGCCTGCTATGAACTCGGATGCCACGCGTTTAGCCGCTTCCAAGCGGTTCGGTTTCAGATCCTCGGCCAGCATACTGGTCGAGATGTCCATCGCCAGCATGATGTCGATGCCTTCCACGTGCGTGTTTTTCCAACTGTTACTCGTTTGGGGGCGAGCCAGCACGATGACGACCATCACGAAAGTGAACAGGCGCAGGATGAAAGGCATATGTATCAGATGGTTCTTGTAGCTCTTGGGCGCATAACGGTATGCCGTCGTGTCAGACACCAACAACGTGGGTTCTTTCTTTCTGTTCTTCAATACATACCATAGGATATAAGGTATGAGCAGGAGCAAGAGGAAAAGATATCCCATATTCGCGAAAGTCATAATCACTCGTAATATTAAAATACCAAGCGGTACACCATCCAAAAAATCCAACCCGACATCACCGCCGCGGCTAACGTGGACAGCACCAATGCCAAACGCATTCCCATTAACGTCCGGCGGCTACGTTTCTGGTGCACCGTCGCCTCGTCGGGCTCCGGTTTGGCATTTTCATCCGGTTCCAACTTAGTCTGGTTTATAAACTCTACGGCACTCACCAGATTCGCGTCATTCTCGTTAATCTGCGTGTTGTATTTGGCAAACTTGACCAAATCGGCCGTGCGGAACAGCAAGCGCAGTTCGTCCAGACTCTCTGGGGGCTGTCCTTTCAGCAGGCGGTCGATGATTTCGGTGGAAGTCATCTCCATGGCATTGAAGCCGTAACGCCTTTCTATATAGGTGCGCAGGATAGCGGTCAGCCGCGTGTAATATTCCTTGGAGTCTTCTTTCGTCCACGCTTTCTCCGCCTTTATCCTATCTATTTCCTCTAAGGCTTTCGCGTGCGGCAAGACTCTCGGAGCCAGCTTGGCAATCTTGACGATGGGCTTGCCATCGCGGTAACGTATGTAAAAATATGACAGGGCGAAGACCCACACGAGTAGAAGCACTGACAAGAGGAACACCGGCAACCAATCCTCCCACGAGAAAGGAGCGGCCATGATTTCCTTGGGGCCGTAGAAACGGTCGATATGAACCGTATCGACAGGTATTGACATCACCCTCAATGCCAGATTCTTCGACTTGTATTCTTTCCCGTCCACTTCCACCACGAGCGGAGGAAGGTAATACAGGGCTGAATCAAAGGAAGTCACGACATAACTTTGCGAAACCAGACGGCGTGCGCCGTCGTTCAACTGTTGCGTGTCCGCCTCGGCCACTTCCACCACTTCCACTCCGGGAGTGAGAATGTCTCCTGTCCCCAGCCGGGGCATGGTTAGCTTCGACTTGGCATCCGTGCTGACATCCAACGTTATGCGGGTCTGTTCCCCCACCCAAAGTTCCAACGAGTCTATCTTGACATCCACTGTCACCTGCTGGGCTTCTGCCACGCTCGCCACCAAAAGGAACGGCAGAAACAGCCACGGTCGGGTCAATCTTTCGTGTTTTTTACGGTAACCTTCCATCTTCAATTCCGTTTGGCGAATAAAGTCATCAGCGAGGACACGTAATCCTGATCCGTGCGGATGGACACCGAATCCACGTTGCTCTTCGTGAACGTGTCCTGCAACAAGGTCTGACGGTTTTTCCACCAGTCATGATGGGCTTTCCGTACCTTGCGGCTGGACGTGTCAATGTATTGTTCGTGTCCGGTTTCCGCGTCGCATACTTTCATCAGCCCCACGTCCGGCAAATCCGCCATGCGGCGGTCGAAAACCTGAATGGCCACCACGTCATGCTTCCGGTTGGCTACGGTCAAAGCCGTGCGATAATCTCTCCTGTCTATGAAGTCGCTCAACAAGAATGCCGTGCAACGCCGCCTGATGGCTCGCGTGAGATACTCTACCGCCTGTCCTATATCCGTGGACTTGCTTTGAGGAGTGAAGTCGAGCAGTTCGCGTATGATGCGCAGGATATGCTTGCGGCCTTTCTTCGGGGGGATGAACTTTTCCACCCTGTCAGAGAAGAATATCACTCCTATCTTGTCGTTGTTTTGTATGGCGGAAAAAGCCAATGTCGCCGCTATCTCGGTCACCATCTCTCGTTTGGTTTGGGAGACCGTGCCGAAGTGCAAGCTACCCGAAACGTCGACCATGAGCATGACCGTCAGTTCGCGTTCCTCCTCGAACACCTTGACGAAAGGACGGTTGAAACGCGCCGTCACGTTCCAGTCTATGTCGCGGATATCGTCGCCATACTGGTATTCCCTTACTTCGGAAAAAGCCATGCCGCGCCCCTTGAAGGCCGAATGGTATTCGCCCGCGAAGATGTTGCGGGACAACCCCCTCGTCTTGATTTCGATTTGACGTACCCTTTTCAGTATCTCGATTGCATCCATCGGACGACGACGATTAGGGCACTTCCACCTTGTTCAATATTTGGCTGATGATTTCCTCGCTACCGACATCATTGGCCTCCGCCTCGTATGAAAGCCCGATGCGGTGGCGCAGGACATCGTGGGCAACGGCACGCACATCCTCGGGAATCACATACCCCCTGCGCTTGATGAAAGCGTAGGTGCGGGTCGCCAAGGCCAGATTGATGGACGCACGCGGAGAGCCACCGAATTCCACATAATTCTTCAAGTCTTTCAGACCGTATTGGTCGGGGTAGCGCGTGGCAAACACGATGTCGGCTATGTATTGCTCTATCTTCTCGTCGATATACACTTCCTTTACGATGCCCCGCGCCTCGATGATTTCCCGAGTGGACAGGATGGGGCGCACAACGGCCTTTTCTCCCTTGATTTGCTGGCGGATAATCTTTTTTTCCTCTTCCAGCTTGGGATAGTCTATTATCACTTTCAACATGAAACGGTCTACCTGGGCTTCCGGCAAAGGGTAAGTACCTTCTTGTTCTATCGGGTTTTGCGTGGCAAGCACTAAGAAAGGTTCCGGCAACTTATAAGTTTCTTTACTGATGGTGATTTGGCGTTCTTGCATCGCTTCCAGCAAGGCACTCTGCACCTTGGCTGGGGCACGGTTGATTTCGTCCGCCAACACAAAGTTGGCGAAAATGGGACCGCGTTGGGCGATGAAAGTCTCGTCTTTCTGACTATACATCATCGTGCCTATCACGTCGGCAGGGAGCAGGTCAGGGGTAAACTGTATCCGGCTGAATTTGCCGTCTATCAACGAGGCCAACGTCTTTATGGCCAACGTCTTCGCCAGACCCGGCACTCCTTCTAGCAACACATGTCCGTCGCTCAGCAATCCTATCAGGAGTGATTCCACCAGATGCTTCTGCCCCACAATCACCTGGTTCATCCCGGTCATCAAATTCGTTACAAAAGCACTTTGCCTCTCTATTCGCTCGTTCAGCTCGCGAATATCTACCGCTTCAGCCATATCCGTTCTGTTTATTTATATAAATTATAATCTCTTTTTTCCCGAGCCAAAATTAAGGTTTTTAGCACGTACAGGCAATATTACATTATTAAAAAAAGTTTCCCAAATATCCATTTAAGAAACTTTTCATGACAGTTAACGGTGTTTTAATCTTAACTTCGGTATTTTCAGCCTCGTGCCTTCCGGAACGATGTCCGGATTATGGATTTTGTTGTAAGTCGTGAGATAAACTGTAAAATCTTTCGACCCGTAATATTTCAAGGCCAAACTGCGCAAGGTTTCCCCTCTCCTCATGAGGTGTTCTTTCAGCGTCCCCACAATTTCATACGCCCCGTTTTCCGTTTGCGGGTAGTCGGAGTCGACGGATACGTCACGCGTGTCCGACGGCGTTTTCTCCTTGTTTTCCTTTTCCTGCGCGGTTTCCGGCGTTTGCGCTTGGCGGGCGAAGTCGCTTTTCTTGCTCGCAACATTCCGCCCCCTTTTTTCCTTCATGGAGACGGAGCGTTCCGCTTCCGGCTTCGACTCCCCTGCCTTTCCGACGTAGAAAAGGTGGTGATAGCCGACGTAATAACCGATGGACATCAGCAACAATACCAGCAAGATTGTAAAGAACATCATCCAAGGTGTCAAATACACCCGCTTGGCACCATGATGTTCGGGCATCATTTGGACAATATGTTGGTTTTCCACCGTCTGATGTTCCACTTTCAACACTTTTATTTGTTGCGTGGCTATATGTATCCTTTCCTCATGCCGGACACCGGCATCTGTATCTTTCTCGTTGCGCAGTCCTTCGTTCTCCTCCCTTTCTTCTTCCGGAAAGGACTCCCCCTGCGTGGCGAGGGGAACTTCTTCCTCCACGTTTTGTCGCAGGAAAGAAGCACTTTCATCTTCGGTTTTCTCACCGACCGATGTTCCCGGTTCTGCGTCATTTCCTGAGGTCTCATTTTCCGCGTTTTCGACTTTTCCCTCCACGCCGTGATGTTCTTCCGCCGGAATTGACGAGGCTTCTCCATCCGGACTTTCGGCATCTCCTTCATGGATTTCCGTTTCTACGTCCTCATCTTCGTCTATGGCCGCCGTCTCTATCGGGATTTCGTCCATGTCCCCCTCTGTATTCGCCTGCGTGCCGTTCGCTTCGTCCGAGGAGACTATTTCCAATTCTTGTGAGACAACGGAATCCGCCTCCCCCTTCATACCGGATGCGCTTCCCTTCTCATTTTCCCCCAACAAGTCCAGAATATCCATCCTTTCCATATCAGCGGTGTCCGTGCTCTCGTACAGTACTGTGGTTTCAAACTGCGTGAAAGGTTTGTTCACGGCATCTCTCAAGACAGGGTCTGGTGTAAAATTGACCTTTGTATGCTCTTTAATTACTATTCTCTCTCCGGTGTTCACGTCCACGCTTTCCCGACTGTCCACCGTCACCAACTTAAAGGTGCCAAGCCCTTTCACCTTGACGATTTTGTCCGTCAGCAGGTATTCCCCTATGATGTCAAAAGCCGAACGCACGAATACTTCGGCATCTGTTTTAGCCATTCCCCTCCGTGACACCAATCCGTCGGCCAAATCTTGTATCAAAACTTTCCTGTCCATCACGACTGGCTTTTACGGCATCTTCTCCTTGAACGAAGCACTGAGCCTGAAATTGATAATTAACTTCGGAGGCACCAGCATACGTTGCCGAGTGGCGGGATTCACTATCACGCGCTCCTGCCTTTTCCTCACCTCAAACGAACCTATGTTCTGTATGGTTATGACGTTTTCGTTCTCCAATTCCTCCGTCATCCCGGCCACCAAGGCATCCATCAACGAAGACGTGTCTTTCATCGTATAACCCATACGGCGAGACAATTCCGTTATAAACTCCTTGTTATTCATACGTGCACAATATTCAAAAACATTGGCGAGTGCCATACAAGTCGAAGTCGTCGGAATCCGTAATTTTCACATCGTAGAATACCCCGGACGACAATGTTCCCTCTTTCGCGGGAATCAAGACCTCCGGGTCTACCTCAGGCGAGTCGAATTCCGTGCGTCCTATGTAATATTCCCCTTCGTTGCGGTCTATGACCACCTTGAACACTTTCCCCACGTCCTGCGCCGCCAGTTCGGCGGAAATTTCCTGTTGTAGGGTCATCAACTTGTCCAGCCGAGCCCGTTTGGTTTCCGGAACGATGTCATCGGCATGATGCGAGGCAGAGTAAGTCCCTTCTTCCTCTGAATAAGCGAAGGCACCCATACGGTCGAACCTGACCTCACGGACAAAATCCAGTAGTTCCTCGAAATCCTCTTCCGTCTCCCCAGGATATCCTACCATCAAAGTCGTGCGCAAGCGTATCTCCGGCACCTCCTCTCTGAGAAGCCTTATCAGGTCATGCGTTTCGCGGCGGGTCACGCGGCGATTCATCCTCTGCAACACATTGTCGCTAATGTGTTGCAGGGCAATGTCCAAATACTTGCATACATTCTCCCTCTCCCGCATCACGCGCAACAAATCCACCGGGAAATCAGCAGGATAGGCATAATGGAGCCTAATCCATTCCACGCCGGGGATGTCAGCCATCCGCTCGACGAGTTCCGGCAACATTCGGCGGCGAAAAAGGTCTGTGCCGTAGGAGGTCAACTCCTGCGCCACCATTTGGAACTCCTTCACGCCGCGCGCCGCCAACATCCGCACCTCGTCCAGAATCTCGCCCGGCGGACGGGATGTCTGCCTCCCCGTGATGAGCGGAATGGCACAAAAGGAGCACCGACGGTCGCATCCTTCGGAGATTTTCAGGTAAGCGTAATGCGGAGGAGTAGTCAACTTGCGCTCCAAGCCCAGTTCGCGGTGGTATGCCTTTCCCAAATCGGCCAGCAAACCAGTCCAGTCGAACTTGCCGTAAAACTTGTCCACCTGCGGCATCTCTTCGCCCAGCTCTTTCAGGTAGCGTTCCGAGAGGCAACCCATCACGAACAGTTTCCTCAAACGTCCTTCTTCCTTGGCGCGGCAAAACTCCAATATCATGTTGATGCTTTCCTCTTTGGCATCGCCGATGAATCCGCAAGTGTTGACCACGGCGATTTCTCCCTTGGGACGGTCGGCATCGTGCGTCACCCTGTACCCGTTTGCTTCCAACTGGCGCATCAGCCTCTCCGAATCAACCAAGTTCTTCGAGCAACCCAACGTTATGACATCTATCGTGTTCTTCTGCAAAACAATATCCCTTTCTTATGGAGACGTTCATCCCTCTCTATACGTTCCCGAAGAGTGAATTCACGAACTCTTTTCGGTTGAAAGGTTGCAAGTCCTCAATCCCTTCGCCCAAGCCAATATAACGCACTGGTATCTTGAAACGGTCGGAAATGCCGATGACGACCCCTCCTTTCGCCGTCCCGTCGAGCTTCGTGATGGCGATGCTTGTCACTTCCGTGGCCTGCGTGAATTGTTTGGCCTGTTCGAAAGCGTTCTGGCCTGTGCTCCCATCAAGCACCAGCATGACATCGTGAGGTGCGTCCGGCACCACTTTCTGCATCACTCGCTTTATTTTGGACAGCTCATCCATCAGTCCCTTTTTGTTATGCAGGCGTCCGGCTGTGTCAATCAAGACGATGTCCGCATCGTTCGCCACTGCAGAGCTTAGCGTGTCATAAGCCACGGAGGCCGGATCGCTCCCCATTTTCTGTTTCACGACAGGTGCGCCCACTCTCTCAGACCATATTTCCAGCTGTTCCACCGCCGCCGCGCGGAACGTGTCCGCCGCTCCGAGGTACACTTTCTTCCCCGTCTTCTTGAACTGGTAGGCAAGCTTTCCTATGGTGGTGGTCTTTCCCACCCCGTTCACGCCCACTATCATGACCACGTAAGGCTTCTTTCCTTCGGGCAAGACGAAGCTTTCGGTGTCTTCCGTGTTGCTTTCGATGAGCAGGGACGCTATCTCTTCCCTCAATATGCCGTTCAGTTCGTTCACCGTCACGTATTTGTCCCGAGACACGCGCCTTTCAACCCGTCCGATGATATCCAGCGTGGTGTCCACCCCCACGTCCGATGTCACCAGAACTTCTTCCAAGCGATCCAGCACGTCATCGTCCACCTTTGACTTTCCGGCCACGGCGCGGGTCAGTTTCCCGAAAAAGCTCTCTTTTGTCTTTTCCAGTCCCTTGTCGAGCGTCTCTTTTTTTTCTTTCGAAAAGAAATCAAAGATTCCCATTACACCTTTTGTCTTACGCACACATTATAATTATATAAGATAAGCACAAAGATAGCACAAGTTTTTCAAATGTCGGCCAAACGCATAAAAAATCCCCTCCGCCGGACGCGTTGGAGGGGGACTGTTCCGTTCCGCCTAGAAATGCGGGGTCAGTTTTTGAATTTGAAGAAGTCCTTCACGGCCTCGTTCGGCACCATTTGCTCGTCGAAAACGTAAGCTCCCGTTTTGGGGCTCTTCACCATTTTGATAACCTTGGTATAGGAACGGCCGTCCGCCTTGCCGGTCTGGAGGGTCGCCACAGTTTTCTTTGCCATAGTATCCCAAATGATTGATTATTTTATTTCCTTATGAACCGTCATCCTCCTCAGGATGGGGTTGTATTTCTTCAATTCCAGTCTTCCGGAGGTGTTCTTGCGATTCTTCATCGTCACGTAACGGGACGTTCCGGGAAGCCCGCTTGCTTTCATTTCGGTGCATTCCAAGATTACCTGCACCCTGTTTCCTTTCGCCTTCTTTGCCATAAGTCTTTTCCTCTCCTTCCAGTTAAGCAATTACTTTGACGGATTTCCAGTCGCAATAGCCTTTCTCTATGGCTTTCGCAAGCGCGGCATCGAGACCGACCTTGTTGATGTACCGCAGACCCGCAGCACTGATTTTCAACCTAATCCAACAGTCCTGCTCCACATAGTAGAATTTCTTCGTGAACAAGTTCACCTCAAACCGTCTCTTTGTGCGACGCTTGGAATGAGAAACGTTGTTGCCCACTCTGGCTCTCCTCCCGGTAATTTGACAAATCCTCGACATCTCTATCTTCTTTTCGTTCGTTCCTATCAGAATTCTTTTAATCGGAGTGCAAAATTAGCACTTAAAAACCGAACATACAAGCGTTTTTCGCAGAAAAATTCACTCTTCTTTCTGCGGATGTCGCTTCTTGAGCAAGTCGAGCAGGAGTTGGAGGGCTACCAGCGTGGCTCTCGACAGGTTCATGTCGCGTCCCTCGTCGCCTTCAAGTTTTTTCACGGTAACCTCGTCCTTGTCGCCCACGGCAATCCAGATTGTGCCCACCGGAGCCTCCTCTCCCCCGCCGGGGCCGGCATAGCCGGTAACGGCTATCGCGTATGTGGTTTCCATGACTTTCAACGCCCCCTCGAACATCGCGCGCACCACCTCCTCGCTTACAGTTCCGTTTTTCGCCAGCACCTCCTGCGGGACACCGAGGAAACGGGTCTTCGTCTCGTTGGTATAACAGACGATGCCTCCCTTGAAGTAGGTGGAACTTCCGGGCACGCCGGTCAGGGTCACCGAAATCTGCCCCGAAGTGCAACTCTCCGCCGTGCACACCGTCTCCCCAGCCTTCCATAGCAACGGACTGATCTCACGGCTTATGATTTTAGATTCTACGTTCAACATATCCTTTGGTTATTTTAACGTCACTCTTGAATAGGCAGGTATGTCTATCGCGCAGAAATCCCTGTCCAGATACTTGAAATAGCCCGTGGTGGCTATCATGGCTGCGTTGTCGGTGGTATAGTTGAACTTGGGGATGAAGATTTTCCATCCATATCTGGCGGCATGTTCGCGGAAAGCTTCGCGTAACCCGCTGTTGGCCGACACACCGCCCGCCACGGCCACCTGCTTGATTCCCGTGTCCTTCGCGGCCAGACGTAGCTTCTTCATCAGGACATCCACCACCGTGTGTTCCAAAGAGGCAGCCAAGTCTTCCTTGTGGTGTCCGATGAAGCTAGGATCTTCTTTCAACCAATCGCGCAAAGAATAAAGGAACGAGGTCTTCAAACCACTGAAGCTGTAGTCGTAACCCCCGATGTGGGGCTTGGCGAAGGAGTACGCATACGGATTTCCCTTGCGTGCCAACCTATCTATCACCGGCCCCCCGGGATAGCCAAGTCCCATCACCTTGGAACATTTGTCGATGGCCTCCCCTACGGCATCGTCTATCGTCTGCCCCAGCACCTTCATGTCGTTGTATGCTTTCACCAGAACGATTTGGGTGTTGCCTCCGCTCACTAGCAGGCACAGGAACGGAAAGTCCGGACGGTCGCTGTCTTCTCCGTCCTCCTTGATGAAATGCGCCAGCACGTGTCCTTGCAAATGGTTGACCTCTATCATGGGGATGCCGAGAGAGCGTGCAAGTCCCTTTGCGAAAGACACCCCCACCAACAACGAACCCATCAGTCCGGGGCCGCGGGTGAAAGCTATCGCCGAGAGCTCTTCCTTTGTCACGTCGGCACGTTTCAGTGCTTGGTCTGCTACGGGGACTATGTTTTGCTGGTGAGCGCGCGATGCCAGTTCCGGCACCACTCCGCCGTATGCTTCGTGTACGGCTTGACCCGCTGTCACGTTGCTCATCAATACTCCGTTGCGCACCGCCGCCGCCGCTGTGTCATCGCAACTCGACTCTATTCCCAAAATAATGATGCTTTCTTTCTCCATCCCCTTTCCCGCTTCACATACGTTGCGGTCGAATCAATAAGTGAGCGTCTCCAGCTCGTCCTCCGTCATCAGGAAGGTATGCTCCCATTGCGCACTGGGCAGTTCGTCTTCCGTCACAACAGTCCACCCGTCTTTCTCGTCCACGAACACCCTCCAATCGCCCATATTCACCATGGGGTCTATCGTGAACACCATTCCGGGCACCAAGAGCATTCCCGTCCTCTTCCGCCCGAAATGCGGCACATCGGGTTCTTTGTGGAACTCCATCCCGACTCCGTGGCCGCACAAGTCGCGCACGACACTGAATCCATTCTTCCGGGCATACTTCTCGACGGCGTTTCCGATGTCGCCTACGAAACCTAACGGGCGTGCCGCCTTCATGCCGGTTTCCAGGCACTCGCGAGCCACATCCACCAACTTCTGCCTCTCCGGTGTCGTCCGCCCGATGACAAACATACGCGAAGCATCGCTGTAATACCCGTCCAATATGGTGGAAACGTCCACGTTGATGATGTCGCCCTCTTTCAACACGTCGGACTCGTTGGGAATGCCATGGCACACTACTTCGTTGACAGAAGTACATACGCTTTTCGGGAAACCGTTGTAGTTCAGCGGGGCGGGAACGGCATCATGGCTTACCGTGTAGTCATATACCATCTCGTCAATCTCTAGCGTGGTCATCCCAGCATATATCTCCCGCGACACGAGGTTCAACACTTCCGTGTTCACCACACCGCTCCTCCTGATTCCCTCTATCTGTTCCGGGGTTTTGATTAACTTGCGTGAAGGCACCGAGTAGCCTTTTTCCTGAAACGCCATGACCTTGCGGTCTAACTCCGTCGCCGCCGCGCCATCGGGCAACACCCAATTCCGTCTTATCTTCTTCCTCATTGTTCCTTCCAGCGGTTTCCCATGCAAAAATACGATAAAAATCCCTTTTCACCCGTGAAATGCCGCAAATTTATGTCCTTGCGGAATGCCGGAACACGTTTTGCCTTCCGCACCGGAAAATCTCTTCCATCGACAGGGTTCTCACAATCTTTTAGACGATGTACGAAACGTGAAAACCTTCGCCGCGGCCACACATTCCCGTTGCACTCATCAGTCCCAACGCTTTTCTTCCACGCTGAGCGAAACGGAAACGGCATCGGAAAACTTGAAATGCACCATCCCGCCAAACCTGCTACTAAAATCCTCCATCCAAGGCATTGGAGGCATCCACGACCGAAAACCCCGTGCGAACAAAAATGACTTGCCACCGTAGGCGTACAAACATAATCGGTCGGTCAACCGATAACCGGCCAACAAATTAATGCCGAAACGGTTTTCGTTCAAGCCGTTCCACGATATATGGTCGTAAAAACTCCCTGCGGCCACCACCAACCGGTCGGTAAGGCTACGCACGTACATGGAGGAGATGCCAGTCCCGACCCCCACGCCCGGGAAACGGTGTCTGCCGAAAGAGGCCGATACACTCATGTCCACCCCAGCATTGAAACCCTCGTGCAGCTCCCATAAATCCCAACATCCGCCGCAACGGCTCGTCGGGAAATAAGCGATGTCGCCGTCCCGGCACGACAGGGGCATCGACGGGCGGTAAATCCATCCTGTCGTGTCCGCCGCCAGCGTGTCTGGCAAGACCGCCGATGCTCCGGCCTCCTCATTCGCCACGACCGACATTGACGGACGAATGTTGAAAGCTCCCCTGTCGACATCCTCCATGCCCGTCACCGTGTCCGGGCGCAATATTTCCTGCGCCTGCCCCACCGTCGCAAAGGTTACGGACAAAGCAACAGACACGACCCAGCAAAGACTTTTCCGTTTCATATCTCTTTCCTTTTTATATAGCGTACGCGGAGGATTCCCAACGCACACGCCTTAACGCACGCGCAAGCGGTCGTCCACTCGGACAACATAGTCCGCCGGCAATTTGTTCATTCCGTACAGGCTCTCCAGACGTATTCCGTAATGTTGCGCAATGTCATACATCGACTCGCCGACTTTCACCACATGAGGCACACCTTTGTATTTCTTTGCAGCTTTCTTCCGCTTCCGTTCCAAATACAGCACGTCCCCGGCCCGGATTTGGTATTCTTTCGGCAATTCGTTGAACTTCCGGATGTCGCGGGACGAAACGCCCGTTTCCTCCGACAGCAAGTCAAACGTGTCACCGTCGCGCGCGACAATATAATAATTCTCGTTGTTGTAGTAAACCAAGTGTGACGGCAACGACTCGCTGTCCAGCCGACGATTTATACTACCGTAGTCGAGGTGCAGGCGGGACGACTTATACTTGTCGTACCGGTCGAGTCCGTACCGTTCTATCATGTCCACAAGCTGCGAGGCGTAACGCGGGTTGGTGGCATAGCCGCATCGTTTCAGGCCACGCGCCCAGCCCTTGTAATCTTTCGGGGAGAGTTTGAACAACACCGAATAACGCGCCTGCTTCAGGAAACGCGAATGATCCTCGTAAGATTCTTCCACGCTCCTGTATTTGCGGAATTTCTCGTTGCGCTCGTCGTCGTCCTGCAAGATGTAAGGCCCCTTCCAAGCCCGTCCGCACTTGATGCCGAAATGGTTGTTTGCCTTGCGAGCCAAGGTGCTTGCCCCGGCGTTGCTTTCCAATAGTCCCTGCGCCAGAGTGATGCTCGCCGGGATATTGTAACGCAACATCTGGTCTACGGCCAATCCCTTGTGTTGCTCTATGTAATTAAGGTATTGGCGGCTGATACCTTGCGCCCGTAGCAAGAAGCACACCACGCCGAACGCCGCGGAAAAAAAGACAGCCCTCAATCGCATCTTTCAAACATCGTAATAGATTTCCGGGACACAAAGTTATCTCTTTTTTCTTCTTTGTGGATGAAAAAACATACATTTGTACATTATTAACCAAAAGGGAAAGCCTCATGAAAGAAAAAGAAATCGTCTGTAAGGTCAGGATATATGGCTACGGCGAACTGCCCTCCGCTGACCGCGAACTAATAGACAGGGCTAAGGAAGCCTCGTTGACGGCCTACGCCCCCTACTCCGGCTTCCGCGTAGGAGCGGCAGTCCGGCTGGCGGACGGGACAATCGTCACGGGTAGCAACCAGGAAAACGCCGCCTTCCCCTCGAGCCTGTGCGCCGAACGCACTGCGTTACTCTACGCCAACGCACGCCATCCGGAAAAAAGCGTGGAGGCACTAGCCGTTGCCGCCTACGCCCACGGGGCGTTCCTGAAAGCCCCCGTTCCACCCTGCGGATCCTGTCGACAAGTCATCCTCGGCGTAGAAGAACGATACGACCGTCCTGTGCGTGTCCTGATGTCCGGCGAGGACGGTATCTACGTGGTCGATTCCGTCAAAGCCCTGCTCCCCTTGCAGTTTACCGGGGAAACCATGAACGAGTAAGGTGCTTTTTTCGTACCTTTGCGCGAAATATTCATTCCAAGGTATATAGAAAATGATCAGCGTTTCGAATCTTGCCATCCGGTTCGGGAAAAGGATCTTGTACAAGGACGTAAACATGAAGTTCACCAACGGGAACATCTACGGCATCATCGGAGCCAACGGAAGCGGGAAGTCCACGTTACTGAAAGCCATATCAGGCGAGTTGGAACCGGCGAAAGGAACCGTGGAGCTGGGGCCGGGCGAAAGGCTCTCCGTGCTGGGGCAAGACCATTTCCGCTACGACGGTCACACCGTGCTTGACACCGTGCTGATGGGGCATACTGTGATGTGGGACATCATGCGGCGGCGCGATGCACTCTACTCCAAACCTGACTTCTCGGACGAAGACGGCATCAAGGTGGCTGAGCTGGAAGAAAGGTTCGCGGAATTGGGCGGGTACAATGCCGAAAGCGATGCCGCGGCCTTGCTGAGCGGGCTGGACATCGAGGAATGCAAGCACCACGTGCTGATGCGGAATCTGAGCGGCAAGGAGAAAGTGCGCGTCATGCTAGCCAAAGCCCTCTTCGGGGAACCCGACAACCTATTGCTGGACGAACCCACCAACGACCTCGACCTTGACACGGTGCAGTGGCTCGAGACATACCTCTCCGGCTTCGAGCACACGGTGTTGGTGGTGAGCCACGACCGCCATTTCCTGGATTCCGTGTGTACCCACACGGTGGATATCGACTTCGGCAAGGTGACGCTGTTCGCCGGCAATTACAGTTTCTGGTACGAATCCAGCCAGCTGGCCTTGAGGCAGGCTCAGAATCAGAAAGCCAAGGCCGAGGAGAAGAAACGCGAACTGGAGGAGTTCATCCGGCGCTTCTCGGCCAACGTGGCCAAGAGCAAGCAAACCACCAGCCGCAAAAAGATGCTGGAAAAGCTGAACATAGAGGAAATACGCCCCTCCACCCGCAAATATCCGGGCATCATCTTCCAAATGGAACGAGAACCCGGCAACCAAATTCTCGAGGTGAAAGGGCTACGTGCCGCGGCGGACGACGGTACCGTTTTGTTCAACGACGTGAACTTCACTGTGGAAAAGGGAAACAAAATCGTATTCCTAAGCCGCGACACCCGCGCCATGACGGCCTTCTTCGAAATCATCAACGGCAACCGCAAGGCGCAAGGAGGCGACTACAAATGGGGAGTGACCATCACCACGGCCTATTTGCCCATCGACAACACTCGCTTCTTCGAAAGCGACTTGAACCTCGTAGACTGGCTGGGACAGTTCGGCGAAGGCAACGAGGTCTATTTCAAGAGCTTCCTCGGGCGGATGTTGTTCTCGGGCGACGAGGTGCTGAAGAAAGTCAACGTGCTTTCCGGAGGTGAAAAGATGCGTTGCATGATAGCCCGCATGCAACTGAAAAACGCCAACTGCCTCATCTTGGATACCCCGACCAACCACCTCGATCTGGAAAGCATACAAGCATTCAACAACAACCTGAAACTGTTCAAGGGCAACATCCTGTTCGCCAGCCACGACCACGAATTTATCGAGACCGTGGCCAACCGCATCATAGAACTCACCCCCAACGGCATCATTGACAAAATGATGGAATACGACGAATACATCTCGGACGAACGAGTAAAGGAAGCTAAAGCAAGAATGTACGGGGTTTAAGTTTTTTTGGGGAGGCTGGATGCCGAATGGCAAACTATTTGTAGGGTAAACTGCAGCTGGAAACCCCTTGAAAACATTTTCATCATCATGAAAAAGAGAAAAGATATGGACGAAGAAGATTTGAAAGCTCCGCAGGAAGAAGCCGCGAACGACGCGGTGTCCCCCCAACGAGAGGACAAAGGCGGAGAGTCCGAAGAACAACCGGCAAAAGAAGCCTCGCCCGAGGACAGGCTGGCGGCCGCGGAGACTAAGGTGGTCGAACTGCAAGACAAATACCTGCGCCAGGCGGCCGAATTTGACAATTACCGCAAACGTACCATCAAGGAAAAGGCTGAGTTGATTTTGAACGGGGCGGAAAAGACCATCACGGCCATACTTCCCGTATTGGACGACATGGAACGCGCGATGAGGAACATGGACAAAATGGAAGACGTGGCGGCAGTAAAAGAAGGCGTAAGCCTGATATTCCAGAAGTTCGTGAAAATCCTGAGCGAGCAGGGAGTGAAGAAGATAGAGACCGGGAACGCCGACTTCGACACGAACTTGCACGAGGCCATCGCTCAGGTGCCCGCCTCCGCGGACGAAATGAAAGGAAAAGTCGTCGACTGCGTGAAAACTGGCTATACCTTGAACGACAAGGTGATTCGACACGCTCAAGTGGCCGTAGGAATTTAAAAAACCGCGATGAGACATGGCGAAACGTGACTACTACGAAGTGCTGGGCGTTTCGAAAGACGCCTCGGACGAGGAAATAAAGAAGGCTTATAAGAAAATGGCCATCAAATATCACCCCGACCGCAATCCGGGTGACAAAGACGCGGAGGCCAAATTCAAGGAAGCGGCGGAAGCTTACAACGTGTTGCGCGACCCACAGAAACGGGCACGCTACGATCAGTTCGGCCCCGAAGGGATGAGCGGCGCGGGCGGGTACGGTGCCGGTATGGACTTAGATGATATCTTCTCCATGTTCGGCGACATATTCGGGGGGCGTAGCTTCGGAGGCTTCGGCGGAGGCGGCAAGACCCGGAAATCCCGGTACAGAGGAGGAGATCTCCGGCTCAAGGTGAGAATGACGCTTCAGGAGATAGCCACGGGAGTAACCAAGAAATTCAAGGTCAAAAAGAAAGTGGTCTGCCCGCATTGCCACGGGAGCGGAGCCGAGAACGGCGGTGCTACCGAGACGTGCCCGACCTGCCACGGCAACGGCTTTGTGGTAAGAACCCAACAAAGTATCTTCGGCATGATGCAAACCCAAACCGTTTGCCCCACGTGTGGCGGAGAAGGGACAGTCATAAAGAACAAATGCAGGGAATGCGGGGGTGAAGGCATCGTCAACGGTGAAGAAGTCATTGATGTAAAAATTCCCGCGGGCGTAGGAGACGGCATGGTCGTTACCGTTACGGGGAAAGGACATGCAGCCCGACGCAACGGAGTTCCGGGAGACATTCAGGTTTATATCGAAGAAGAACCGCACAAGGAACTCTTACGGGAAGATAACAATTTAATATACAATCTGCTTTTGGATGTCCCCACTGCGGCATTGGGCGGCAACGCGGAAATCCCCACCATCGACGGGAAGGTGAAAATCCCGATAGAACCGGGCACGCAACCGGGCAAGGTGGTACGTTTGAGAGGAAAGGGGCTACCTGCCGTACAAGGCTACGGATACGGCATGGGAGACCTTATCGTAAATATCAGCGTGTATATTCCGGAGGCTTTGAGCAAAGACGAAAAGAAGGCATTGGAGGAAATGAAAAAGAGTGATAATTTCGCCCCGAATCTTTCCATCAAAGAAATGATATTCAGAAAGTTCAAAAGTTTTTTCGAGTAAGAACCGCAAGAGCATGACGTACAAGGAGGCCACGACATATCTCTTCGACAGTGTACCCTTGTTCCAAGACGTAGGAGGGGCGGCTTACAAGGAGGGATTGCGCAACACCTTGTTGTTGGACGAACATTTCGGCTATCCCCACCGCCGCTTCAGGACGATACACGTAGCGGGCACCAACGGCAAGGGGTCGTGTTGCCACACGCTGACAGCCATACTTCAGACCGCGGGCTACAAGGTGGGGCTTTACACGTCACCCCACCTGACTGATTTCCGAGAGCGCATACGGGTGAACGGGCAAAAGATACCGGAAAGCGAGGTAATCTCCTTTGTGGAATGCGAACGCACCTTTTTCGAACCCCTGCACCCCTCTTTCTTCGAGCTGGCCACGGCTTTGGCTTTCCAGTATTTCGCCAAGACGTGCGTCGATGTCGCCGTCATCGAAGTGGGCATGGGAGGACGTTTGGACTGCACCAACATCATCACGCCTGACTTGTCCGTCATCACCAACATCAGTCTAGACCACGTACAGTTTCTGGGGAACTCCCTCGCGGAAATCGCCCGGGAAAAGGCTGGGATTATCAAGCCGGGAGTTCCGGTGATTGTCGGGGAAACCACGGAAGAAACGAGGAAAGTCTTTTGCGACAAGTCGTCGGAGGCGGATGCCCCGATAAGATTCGCAGAAGAGGAGCATGAGGTTGTTTCGTCGTATCCCGCCGGGAACACACGCATATACGAAACTCTTCATTACGGAAGCTTCACGGGCGAATTGGGTGGCTCCTGCCAAGAAAAGAACACGGCCACGATACTCGCCGCCGTTGACGAATTGCGGAAATCCGGCTACGCCATAGGGCAGGAGCATGTCCTTGCCGGCTTCGGCAAAGTTTGCGAACTTACCGGCCTGCGAGGCCGTTGGCAACAAGTGGCGACTGCCCCCACCGTGATTTGCGACACGGGACACAACGCGGGAGGGATGAGCTACGTCGCTGAACAACTGAACCGCGCACAGGCCGGGAAAATCCACACCGTGATAGGGATGGTGAACGACAAGGATGTCCGCTCCATCCTGCGGTTGCTCCCTCGGCACGCTTCCTATTATTTCACGAAAGCGAGCGTAAGGCGGTCACTCGACGAACATATCCTTCAAAATCTCGCCCGAGAAGCGGGGTTGCACGGAACTACGTACCCCGACGTGAAGTCCGCCTTCCGTGCGGCGTGGCAGTCCGCCGCACGGAACGACTTGGTTTTCATCGGAGGCAGCACTTTCATCGTGGCCGACTTTTTGGCCTTTTACAGCCCGGAACCGACATAATCAGTGAAACTTTCCTTTCCCGCGACATCTTTTCCCTCCAAATCTTTTGCGATAAGAAAGTTTTTCTCTTATTTTGCATAGTGATAGTTTTAACTTTAAATCATTGGTTTGATGAGTCTGAAAAATATTAGCGGTCTTAAGAGGGAAGATTTTCTAGCAGAAGTTCAGGGCAAACACACGGATTTGTTTTCCCTGAGAAACGACAAGGGCCGCGAGGTAGCCGTTACCAATTACGGAGGGGCATTGGTCGCCATCATGATGCCCGACCGCGACGGGCGTATGGCAAACGTCATTCAGGGGCATGACAACATCCGGGAAGTCATCGGTAGCCCCGAGCCGTTCCTCAGCACGCTCATAGGACGTTACGGCAACCGCATCCGCAAGGGCAGGTTCACGTTGGAGGGAAAAGAGTATTCCTTGGCAATCAACAACGGCCCGAACAGCCTGCACGGGGGACCCACAGGATGCCACGCCCGCGTATGGGATGCCCGGCAGACGGACGGACGCACCTTGTTTTTGCATTACACGTTTGCCGACGGCGAGGAAGGCTTTCCTGGCAAACTGGATATGGACGTGACGTACTCACTGACCGAAGACGACGAATTGGTCATCGAATACAAGGGGACAACCGACAAGACTACAGTCGTCAACATGACCAACCATGGATTCTTCAGTCTGGTGGGCATTGGGAATCCCACTCCGACCATCGAGAAACTGCAATGCCGGATTAACGCGGACTATTTCATCCCCATCGACGACACCTCCATCCCCACGGGGGAAATCAAGTCGGTGAAAGGCACTCCCTTCGATTTCACCGCCCTGCACGAGATAGGCGAACGCATAGATGCCGACGACGAGCAAACCCGCAACGGAGCCGGCTACGACCACTGCTTCGTACTCAACAAGAAAGAAGCCGGCGAGCTGAGCTTCGCGGCCAAGATATGCGAACCCGTTTCCGGGCGCACGATGGAGGTCTATACCACGGAGCCGGGCGTGCAAGTGTACACCGACAACTGGGCCGACGGCTACAAGGGTCAGCTGGGCGCGACGTTCCCCCGCCGGAGCGCGATTTGCTTCGAAGCCCAGCATTTCCCCGATTCCCCCAACCGCCCGTACTTCCCGTCCGTGATCTTGAGGCCAGGCGAGACTTATTCCCAAACGACAGTTTACAAATTCGGTGTCGAGAAATGAGCGGGACACGAACAAGATGGACAAATCCTAAAAAACAATATCAAATGACTCAAAAAACGCAACCGAACTACACGTTCGCCCTCACGGTGGTCATTATCGTCTGCTTCCTCATCGGCTTCGTGACGACGATGAACAACTCGATGATTGAATTCTGCAAAAAGACGTTCGACCTGACAGATGCGCAGGGACAACTCGTCAACTCCGCTTTCTACGGTGCTTATGTGCTTTCCATCCCGTTCGCTCTCATGATGAACAAGATCGGCTACAAGATGACCTTGGTGCTCGGATTGGCCGTGGTGAGCTTGGGCTTCATCATCAATTACTTTGGGATATCCTCCAACCTTGGCGCGGCTCAAACCACCATCTACGACATTTTTCTGGCCAGCATGTGTTGTGTGGCGTTGGGCATCGTGATGTTGCAACTTGTAGCCAACCCTTATGTCATGGTGCTGGGCTCTCCCGAGAAAGGTGCTTTCCGCATGACACTGAGCCAGGCACTGAACTCCGTGGCCACCACTTTGGCTCCGATGTTCATCACTTATTTCATCATCGCCGGCAAGCAGGAAGACCAATTGAGCGGAAGCGACGTGACTGTTCCGTTTCTGGGGCTGGGCATCTTCACTGTCATCCTCTGCGTCATCCTCTATTTTCTGAAACTCCCCGAAATAAAGGAGGAAGAGCAGGGGGCGGACATCGACAGCAAATCGAAGACGTACAAGTCAAGCGTATTCCAATATCCGCACGTGTGGTTTGGAGCCCTCGCCATCTTCATGTACATGGGAGTGGAGATAGGTATACCGTCCATGTTGCCGGCATACTTCAAAACCCACTCCGACCTGGCGGGCACGGCTACCGACTTCCTTCCGTGGTATTGGGGCGGCATGATGGTGGGTCGTTTTGTCGGGGCGGCCATATTGAGCAAATATCAGCCCCGCTACCTGCTTACCGTCTGCCTACTGGGCGGTGCGGCCTGCGTAGCCGTTTCGTTCGCCCTGCCCGGAATGGCTGCCGTTTACGCCATGTTGACGGCTGGCTTGTTCCATTCGGTGATGTGGCCGCTCATCTTCAACCTCGGCCTGCAGGAACTGGGGCCGCACACCAAGGCTGCCAGCGGCATCATCAACATGGGTGTCATCGGCGCAGCCACGCTCCCGTTGTTCATGGGGACTGTGGTAGACAACCCGTCGCTGGGTGTCGGTGTGGCCATCTGCATGATGTTCATTTACTACCTCTATATAATCTGGTTCTGCTGGAAGGGATCCAGAGTGGGACTGAAAGGATAAGCGAAATCTCTTTTTATTAACCTCATAAAAACATTGAATCATGAAATTGACGATAGACGACGTGAGAAGCCGTTTCATTGAACATTTTGACGGAAGGACTGGTTCTGTATATGCTTCTCCGGGTCGTATCAACCTCATCGGAGAACACACAGACTACAACGATGGGTTCGTGTTCCCCGGTGCCGTGCAGCAAGGCATGATTGCCGAGCTGAGGGCAAACGGGACGAGGAAAGTGCGCGCCTACTCCATCGACTTGAAGGATTACGTGGAGTTCATCCTTGACGACGAAAAGGGGCCGAAAGCAAGCTGGTCTCGCTACATCTACGGCGTGTGCCGCGAGATGATGGCTCTGGGCGTTCCCGTGCAAGGTTTCAACACGGCGTTCGCTGGCGATGTACCCCTCGGTGCCGGCATGTCATCCTCCGCCGCGCTGGAGAGTGTGTATGCCTTCGCCCTTAACGATATGTTCGGCGACAATAAGATAGACAAGATGACGCTGGCCAAGGTGGGTCAGACCACGGAACACAAATATCTGGGGATGAACTGCGGCATCATGGATCAGTTCGCCTCTGTGTTCGGAAAGGCTGGCAACCTGATGCGTCTGGACTGCCGTAACGGCGAGTTCGAGTATTTCCCGTTCGACCCCAAAGGCTACAAGCTGGTACTGGTTAATTCCTGCGTGAAGCACGAACTCGTGGGGTCTCCATACAACGACCGCCGTAGAAGTTGCGAGAACGTGGCCGCCGCCATCGGCAAGTGCCATCCCGAAGTGAAGAGCCTGCGCGACGCGGACTACGGTATGCTGGACGAAGTGAAGGATGAGGTTTCCACCGAAGACTTCAAGCGCGCCAAATACGTCATCGGTGAAAAGGAACGCGTACTGGCCGTCTGCGACGCGCTTGAGAAAGGCGACTACGAGACCGTGGGACAGAAGATGTACGAGACGCACCACGGCCTAAGCCGGGAATATGAGGTCTCCTGCCCGGAACTGGACTTCCTGAACGAGATTGCGAAAGAGGAGGGCGTGACCGGATCGCGAATCATGGGCGGCGGCTTCGGAGGTTGCACTATCAACCTCGTGAGCAACGAACTTTACGACAACTTCGTCAAGGTAGCCAAAACAAAATTCAAGGCGAAGTTCGGGAAAGAACCGGTCATCATCGACGTGGTCATTGGCGACGGATCCAGGAAACTCTGCTGAAGGCTCGTGTCGTGCCGTATTTGCGGGAAAAGGGAATCATTGCAACGCAACGGTTCCCTTTTTGGTATGACGGTATGTGATGTGTTTGCGATGGAAGTTCACAAGGAGCGCAGTTATCGATGCCCCTAAAGCGACTCGCAAGTTTCAGGTGGCGACACTTGAGAGAGAAGAACCGGAATCGTGGCTTGACGGACAGGAATCCGATGCCAAGACGTTATCAGGCAGACAAGAATGAACCTGAGGTACAATGCATCAGCAAGGGCAAAGGACACAAGAAATACGAATTCGGCAACAAGGTGTCCATTATTCGTTCTGCCACAGGCATCATTCTTGGAGCCATGTACTTCCGCAATGAACATGACGGCCATGCCATTGAACCTTCATTGGAACAGGTGGAACGGCTAACCGGAAGAAAGATTAAGGTACCGGCGGGTGACAGGGGATACAGGGGCAAGAAGGAAATCAACGGGACGAAGATTGTCATTCCGGATATACCTAAGAAATCGGACAGCCGTCATCAGAGATTGAAGAAACACAAACTGTTCCGCAAACGTGTAGGCATGGAACCATCAGTACGCGAGTTCGGGATAATTTTTCGCTCCAATTAGCACAAGTCAAGTTGCTTTGTCCTTTCGAGATGTAGGGGCAGTGCCTCCGGTTTGTTGTCGAAGAAGCAAGCA
>CAZGBV010000018.1:0-30317 GCA_964523985.1 uncultured Paraprevotella sp. | reverse complement strand
CGGGCGTGTCCGCCGCCGGAAAGACAGGCCGACCCGCGGCGAGCCGTGGCTTTGCCCGGCACAGGCGGCGCACAGGCAGGATTCGGACAAGCCCCGCTTCGCTCCCGTCCCGTTCCGGGCGAAGCCGAAGGCGGCACGGGGCGGGCACCGGCGCGGCACAACCGGATTGTCGCCTTTTTTCCATTCCGCCCGAATCCGCCCCCTGTCCGAACGCCAGTTTTCCCGCCGCCCCCGTCCCGGCGAACGTCCGTCGCGCAAGGCGACCGCCCCGCGACGGACGTCACGGCGACCGCATCTCACGCGAAAGTGGCCGCTTTATAATATGAAACGGCCACTTTCGCATAAACGCCTTAAAATCAGAATAATTACGACGACCCGTTTACGCGATTTGTCGAGTTTGCGCGAACATTCTTACATTTTTCCTGAAAAAAAGTCGCCCGGAAATGTATGTAATTAGTTCTTTTTGCTAACTTTGCACCAGAAGTGGCCGTTTCATATTATACAACGGCCACGGAAAGCCGCCCGGAAAGGGGCGGAAAGCTCAACTTAACAAACTGATTATGAGAATAAATTCCATGGAGCGAATGAAAAACGCCCCGTCCGTTTCTTCCCATACGACTGGCGGTTTTCCCTGCCGGGATTTCTTCGGGATTCCGCCATCGCGCCCGGAACAGGGCATCCTCGCGGCTCCCGCAAATCCGGCATGGGGGGGGGGAAAAAAAACGAGGCATACGTGAGCCACGGCGGGCGAACGTGCCGGCCCGGAAGCGGATTTCCGCATGAAATTGTAAGGAAACGCGACGGACTTGACAACCGGCGGGAACGCCGTGCCCGCTCCTCCGTCCTGCCCGATTCGCAGCAGTTTCCGCCTGTCGGCGGACGCACCGCTCCCGAGGACGGCAGGACAAGGCGAGGACGGACAGCGTGACGACGGCCGACGAGACGAACATCAACCAGCGACATTAAATCAAAAGCTCAAGACATGAAAAATGCAACAGCCAACGAAACAAGAAGCCTTAATTTCGCGAAAATCCACAGCGTGGCGTTTTTGCTGCTTTGCCTGTTCCTGACGCCGGCTTGTGCCGACGAGGAACCCGTCGACGAGGACGAGGCGGATCCGTCCATCAACCCTCCCATCACTTTCGTGGACGACGACGACGAAGGGCCGACCGATGAAAAGAAAGACCTCACGTTCCCCAACTTCATGTTCGGCACGGACTCCCTGGCATTCCCCTACGCGGAAGGATACGCGCGCAAGGTGCAAGGCGCAAGGGCCGCCGGCGACGGCATAGAACTCTACCGGGTGACCAACCTGAACACCTCCGGGGAAGGCTCGCTCAACGATGCCATTAGCAAGGAAAACCGGATAATCGTCTTCGCCGTGGCAGGCGTGCTTGACATGGAGAAAAAACTTTACGTGCTGAAAAGCAACCAGACGCTCCTCTTCGAGACAGCTCCCGGCGACGGCTTCGTGATGTTCAACGGGCGCATCAGCGGTTCCGGCGCGAAGAACGTGATAGTGCGGTACGCGCGCGTCCGTCAAGGCGGCGCCTTCGGGACAGGGAAAGACTGCGCCGGCCTGGCAAACGGGGGCGACCAGATATACGACCACTGTTCGTTCACCTGGGGCGGCGACGAAACGTTCTCCGTCAACTCGGACGGGAAGGGAACCCGTCCGTACAACGTGACGCTCTCGAACTCCATCGTGGGGCAAGGACGCCAGAACCACTCCGCCGGCGGGCTGATGCAAACCTCGACGGAAGACGGGACTACCATCTTCCGCAACCTGCTCATCGACAACAAGACGCGCAACCTCAAGGTAAAAGGCCTCAACCAGTACGTCAACAACGTGGTCTACAACTGGGGGAACGGCAGTTGCTACGACATGGGGGGCGACTCCGACGGCGATTCCAAAACGACGATAGTGAACAACTACTTCATAAAGGGGCCGGGGAACAACTGGCAAAACGTGGGCTACGAAGGGGACGACGTGGACGCGTATTGCGCCGAAGACCCCGAGCACAGGCATAAGAAGGACGACCACACGGTTGTAGAATACAGCAAACTCTCCCCCAGCAAACCCATCTCCGGGGGGGGCGGAAAAGGAGAAGTGAGGACTTATTGCACGGGCAACTGGTATGACTACGACACGGACGGCAACTTGGGCGGCGTGGAAATCACGCAGGCGAACTGGAGCGATTACTGCTCGGGAACTCCCGCGGAGTTCCTGGGCGCGCCGGATCCCCTGCACCCCGTCATCAAGACCCAGACGAGCGCGGAAGAAGCGTACAAGTACATCGTGGAAAAGGTGGGAGCCTCGCTGCCCAGACGCGACAAGGTGGACAGCTACCTGATTGAGGAACTGACCTCGTTGGGGACGAAAGGCACCATCATAAGCGACGAAAGGCAATCGTACCAATATCCTCTGGCGGACACGTGGAAAGACATGGACACGTCCAACAACATCGTGGATACCGACGAAGACGGCATGCCGGACGACTTCGAAGACAAGTGGGGACTGGACAAGAAGAATGCGGCGGACGCCGTGAGAAGAGCCTCCAACGGATACCTCAACATCGAGAACTACGCCTTCTCCCTGGAATTCCCCGACGTTTACGAGGAACAGTACAAGAAATGGCAGGAACAACAATGACGGAAATGACGGACGACAGGCGCGGGAACGCGGCGGCGCGCGCTTCGGGTTAAGGAAACAACAAATATTAATCATAAACGAAAGATGAAAATAACCACATTCTTGAAAAAATTGCTCTGGTTAATGCCCGTCCCCTTCTTCGCCACTTCGTGCGAGGACAACATGGACAAGCATTACGAGATACCCGACTGGGTAAACAGCAACGCTTGGGAAGTGCTGTCTTCCGGGGAACACGGGGATTTCTCCATCTTCCTGGAGGGCGCGGAGCTGGCAGGCTTCCGGCCGGTACTGGAGGGGAAGACCATCGTGACAATCATGGCCCCCGACGACGCCGCGTTCTCGGCCTACTTGAGCGGGCACGGCTACGGCTCCGTGAAGGACATCCCCGCCGACGAACTGGCGAAGCTGATCGGCTTCCACCTGATTTACTATTCCTATCCCACGGAAAAGCTGATAAACTACCGCCCCGACGGCGACCTGGAAACGGACGAGGAGGAGGCAATCGGCGCCGGCCTGTACTACAAGCACCGGACGCGCAGCTCCGACGCCCCCACATGGGAAACCGACCCGTCGACGGGCGAAGAGAAGCTGGTGTACCACTACGAGCGCTTCATCCCGGTGTTCTCGTACATGTATTTCGGCACCAAGATGATTTCGGCCAAGGCGAACTACGAGGCCGTCCTCCCCAACTCCACGTGGACGGGCGACAACGGCTTCAACGTGTGCGACGCCTCGGTGAAGGAATACGGCATAGCCACGACGAACGGCTACATCTACACCGTGGACCGCGTGATAGAACCGCTTGAAACCATCTACACCGAGCTGAAGGGAAACGGGGAATATTCGGATTTCCTCGCGCTCTACGACAAGGTGGGCGGAAGCCAATACGAATTCGACAGCAAGTCGACCGAAGACTACGGGGCGACCTACGGGGTGGACTCCATATTCATACACACGCACGCGTCGCTGCCCTCCATCGCCTGCGAGTGGCCCACGACCAGCTTCACGGCCTTCGAGGAGCTGACCTCGACGGGATACACCGTCTTCGCCCCCACGAACCAGGCCATCAGCCGGCTCTTCGACAGCTTCTGGAAAGAAGGCGGCTACGCCTCGCTGGACGAGGTGGACGACGTGGCCCTCAACACCCTGTTCCTCAACTACGCCTTCGGCACCCTGATGTTCCCGGAGGACATCGACAAGGCCATGGCGGAGGAGGACTTCCCCTTAGACCTGAACATATCGTCCATCTTCGAGAAGAAGCTCTGCGCCAACGGCATCCTGTACGGGCTGGACGAAATCAAGGTCCCGAACTACTTCAACACCGTGGCGCGGCCGGCATACCAGAACAAGGACACCCGCTCTTACCTGTACGCCCTTTCGGGAGCCGGCGTCCTGTCGGTGTACAACTCCGACCTGTCGAGGTACATGGTCATGGTGCCCACCGCCGACCAGTTCGCCAATGCGGGCATCAACACCTCCTACTCCACCAAGTCGCTCACGAAGGACACGGAAGATGGGCCCGTCAACCTCTCGGCGAGCGAGATGCAGGACATCGTGTACATGCACACCGTCAACCGTTCCGTCAACGAAAGCACCACGCTGCCCGCCAAGGGAACCGGGGTGTACGAGACGATGTCGCCGCACAACTACTGGTTCGTGATGGACGGCAAAGTCACCTGCAACTCGAAGTTCAACCTGCAGCTTAATCCGGACAACACGGAAGAACCCTTCGGGGACTTCTCCACCATCGGCGAAGAAAGCAACGGGACTACCTACCGCTACGGCAACCCGTCCCTGTTCACCGGCGAGACCGGAGACCTGGAACGCAACATAGCCATCTGCACCGACAACAGGTTCGTCTACTACGCCTTCGCGCAACTGCTGATAAAGGCCGGGCTGGCGACCGTGGAGCCGCCGACCATCCAGTCGGTCTACCAAGTAGTGGACGGGACAAGCACGAAAGTAGGAAGATTCAACGTGTTCATCCCCACGAACGAAGCCATCAAGAACGCCTTGGCGGACAACCGCATCCCGGGGGTGGAGGGTTCCTGGGACGGCAGCGGGGAGATGAACGGCGTGACGGTGACGGACGCGGAAGCGCTCAAGCAGTACCTGAACACCTACTTCGTGACGGATGCCAACAACGCGCTGACGGACTATCCTTACATCGGTTCCACCATGAAAAGCGGCAGCTACAACACGCAAAGCACGACGAACCCCACCCTGAACTACGTGGACGACGGGGCGACGCTGAGCATCGAGATAAACGGCAAGAGGTGCGCGGTCACGCCGGAGTACCACTACTTCCCGTTCGCCTTCCCCGACGGCTGCTTCCACCTGATAGACGAGACCTTTTGACCAACCGTAAAAAAGAGATTATGAAATTATTCAAATACATGGCATTCGCCCTTTTGCTCGCCACGCTGGCGGGCAAGGCGCACGCGCAGACGAAAGTGTTGTCCGGGAAAGTGACCGAGATGTTCGGAAGACAGGCCGAGCCGATAATAGGCGTGAACGTCAGCATCCGGAACTCCCAGAACCGTTCCGTGGGGGGCGCCGTCACCGACGTGAACGGCTTGTACAACGTGACGATCCCCGACGAAAGCGACCTGACGATAGTGTTCTCCTACATCGGAATGAAAACGGAACGGGTGAAATACACCGGGCAGAAGAGACTGGACATGACGCTGGAAGACGCCACCCAGGCGATGAACGAGGTGGTGGTGCAGGCGGAACGCGTGGAACGCAGCGCCTTGGGCATCACCGCCCGCCAGCAGGTGTCCGCCACGCAGAAAGTCGATATGGAAGAACTGGTGGCCATCGCGCCCGTGACCTCCATCGAGGACGCCCTGCAAGGGCAGCTGGGCGGCGTGGACATCGTGCTGGGCGGGGGCGACCCCGGCGCGCGCGCCAGCATACAGATACGCGGCACCAGCACCCTGAACGCCAACGCCGACCCGCTGATCGTCATCGACGGCATTCCCTACCCCGCCGACATCCAGGGAGGGGACTTCGACTTCTCGGACCTGAACAACGACGACCTGGGGGCGTTGCTGAACATATCCCCGCAGGACATCCAGTCCATCGAGGTGCTGAAGGACGCGGCATCGACGGCCATCTGGGGCACGAAAGGAGCCAACGGCGTGCTGATAATCAACACCAAGCACGGCAGCGTGGGCAAGACACGCTTCTCTTTCAGCACCAAGTTCGCGGCCAAGTTCGAACCGGAGGGCATCCCGATGCTGAACGGAAGCCAGTACACGTCGATGCTGGGCGACGCGCTCTGGAACGCGGCCAACTACGTGGGTGCCAACACGACCACAGGAGAGAGTTACCTGAACCTTCTGTTCCAGCAGAAGGAAATCGGATACGACCAGAACTGGGAATACTTCGACGAATACAACCAGGACACCGACTGGCTCGACCTGATAAAGCGGAACACCTCGAGCTGGGATAACACGTTCTCGATGAGCGGGGGCGGGGAAAAGGCGACCTACCGCTTCTCGCTCGGCTACCTGACCGAAGGCGGCACCACCATCGGGACGTCGTTCGACCGCTTCAGTTCCAACCTGCAAATCTCGTACCACTTCTCCGAGAAGCTGAGGTTCGACGCGAACGTCGCCTTCACGCAGTCCGACCGCGACGCCAACTACAGCAACATCCGCACCGAGGCGTTCCGCAAGATGCCGAACAAGTCGCCTTATTACATAGACGACCGGACGGGCGGATACACCGGCCAGTACTTCTCGCACACGGAAAACAGCGCCATCGACCCGAAAGCCTCGGCGGACAACAATTACAACCCCGTGGCAATGGGCAAGGAGGGACAGAACGAGACGCTGCAGCGCGAAAGCCGCATGAACTTCAACGTCGAATACAAGATCCTGCCCTCGCTGACTTACCAAGGCTACGTGTCCATGACCATCCGCAACATCAAGAACCGCATGTTCCTCCCGGAGATTGCCACGAACCTGCCCTGGACGGACACGTCTTCCAACCGGAGCACGGACGCGGTTTCCGACCAGCTGACCATCGCCACGGAAAACAAGCTGATGTGGATAAAGAACTGGAACCAGCGCCACAACATCGTGGCGACGGCCATCTGGCGCACGGAGGAGACCAACAAGTCGTCTTACGGGACCACCACTTACGGCAACCCGTCGGCCGACTTGTCCGACCCGGTGACGGGCAGTGCCATCGCGGCCGTCACCCAGTCGGCCGACTCGAAGGACCGCACCCTGTCCGGGACCTTCGCCGCCAACTACACATTCCTGAACCGCTACGTGTTCAACGCGACGGTCACCACCGAGGGGCGCGCCTCGATGGGCAAATCGGAACGCTGGGGCACCTTCCCGTCGGGCGGCGTGGCCTGGCACGTCCAGGACGAACCGTTCATGAAGAACCTGAAATGGCTCAACCAGCTGAAACTGCGTTTCAGCGTGGGACAGTCCGGAAAGGCCGCGAGCGGGACGGGCGTCTACCTGGGAACCTACGGCACGGGCGACAATTACATGGACATGTGGTCTATCCGCCCCCACAGCATGCAGCTGAACAAGCTGAAATGGGAAACGACGACCGAGTACAACACCGGCGCCGACATCTCGCTGTTCGACAACCGGCTGGGCTTCACCGTGGACGTGTACCAGAAGTACACGAAAGACCTGCTGCAGAGCAACGTCACCATTCCCTCCTCGACGGGCATCCCGGGATACGCACGGCTGAGATACTACAATTCGGGGGAGATGACGAACAAGGGATGGGAATTCCGCACCGACTTCGTCGCCGTGCAGAAAAAGGACCTCCGCGTGGCAGGCTACCTCAACATCAGCCACAACGAGAACAAAATCACCACCATGCCGGACAACTACGTGCCGGAGAACTATAACTTCGGCAACGGCAACTACGCCTACCGCTATGAAGAAGGACGCCCGCTGGGCTCCTACTACGGCTACCGCTACCTGGGCGTATATGCCGACAAGGACGCCACCTACGCGCGCGACGCGGAAGGGAACATCATGAAAGACCTCGAGGGCAACTCCATCATCATGAAGAACGGGACGGCCCAGGTCTGCCCGGGCGACGCCATCTACGAGGACATCAACCACGACGGCGTCATCAACGAATACGACATCGTCTACTTGGGCAACGGCAACCCGCGCATCACCGGCGGCTTCGGCGTCAACGTCACTTACAAGCAGTTCAAGCTGAGCACCAACTTCTACGGCCGCTACGGGCAGGACGTGGTGAACAGGGCCCGCATGAACAACGAAGCCATGTACGGCCCGGACAACCAAAGCACGGCGGTGCTGAGGCGCTGGCGCAAGGAAGGCGACATCACCGACATCCCGCGCGCGCTGTGGCACCAAGGCTTCAACTACCTGGGTTCCGACCGCTTCGTGGAAGAGGCGTCCTACCTGCGCCTGAAGAACATCTCGCTGACCTATTCGCTGCCGCAGAAGCTGTGCCAGAAATGGGGGCTGAACAAATGCGACTTTTACGTTACCGGGTACAACCTCTTCACGTGGACCAAGTACACGGGGCAGGAACCGGAAGTGGCGCCCAAGAACACCGTGACCGAGGATACCGCCCTGACACCGTGCTCCATCCAATTCGTATGCGGCGTCAATTTAAGTTTCTAAACGAAAACGGATTATGAAAAAACGGATTATGAAAAGAATACTGATAACGGCATCGGTGGCTTGCGGCCTGGGGCTCGGCGCGTGCAGCGACTATCTGGACATCCTGCCCAACGACAAGCAGACGACCGACATGTTCTGGAAGAAATCGGGAGACGTGGAGTCGATACTGGGAGAAGGCTACTACCTGATGCGCACGTGCGTCCCGAACATGATTTACTGGGGAGAAGTGCGCGGCGGGTCGGTCATCACCATGAACACCACGTCCGGCAACGGGAAAATACAGGAGTTCCAGGCACTCGCCGACAACGGCAACGTGAAATGGGAAACCTTCTACCAGGTAATCAACATGGCGAACCTGGTGCTCAAATACGCCCCGTCGGTGGTGGACGAGGACGACAGCTACACCGAAAACGCCATGAAGAGCCACCTCACGGAAGCCTACTTCATGCGGGGGCTGATGTACCTTTACCTGGTGCGCAACTTCAAGGAAGTGCCTTTGATACTGGAGCCTTACGACACGGACGAGATGGACTTCGAGGTGCCCAAGTCGACGGAAGAAGAGATACTGGCGCAAATCAAGGCCGACTGCGCCGCGGCGTTGGCCACCAACGCCTGCCGCGAGCCCAACACCCACGACTGGCAGACCAAGGGGCGCGCATCAATCTGGGCCATCTACTCCCTGCTGGCCGAGACGTGCCTCTGGGAGGGCGACTACCAGGGATGCATCGACAACGCCGACAAGGTAATCAACTCCTCCGGCGCCATGCGGCCCGTGTTCCTGGGCACGGCGGGACAATGGTTCGAGATATTCTTCCAATGGGACGGCCTCGGCAGCAACGAGTCCATCTTCGAAATCATGTTCGACCAGTCCAAGCCGCAGAACAGTTCCGCCAATTCCCCCACGAATTACATGAAGTTCAACACGGGCGGGACTCCCGACCTCATCTTCTCCGAGACGATGACGCAACGCCTCGAGGAGGAATGCCTCGCGTCCGACGAGCCCAACCGGAGCTACTGGGGTTCCGTGGCGGCGGGGACGACCGACAAGCTGCCCGTCTGCACCACCGACTATCCGGAGAACGCCATGATCTGGCGTTACGTGGGAATGGGCACGCAGGACGTCGCCGGTACGCGCGGGAGCGGCGGGAACGAGGCGGATGCCAACTGGATTATCTACCGGTTGTCCGACATCATGCTGATGAAGGCGGAAGCCCTGATATTCATGGGAGGCGAGGCCAACTGGCAACAGGCGCTGGACATCCTGAACGAAATCCGCACGCGCTCCAACCTGGCCGAACTGACGGTCAGCTTTTCGGAGACGGACACGTGGGGCATGCTCGAACTGCTGCTCAACGAGCGCGACATGGAAATGGCGGCCGAAGGCAAACGCTGGTACGACCTGTTGCGCGTCGCCAAGCAGAACAACCACGAATTCAAGGAGAACGTCATATCCCTCATCATCGAAAACAGGGGCGGAGCCAGCACCAAGTGGATGAACTCCGTGCTGAGCAACGACTACGCCTGGTACCTGCCGATATACCAGGACGAAATCACCAGCAACAAGCTCCTGCTTCAGAATCCTTATTACGACCAGACTCAAACTCAAAACTGACACATATATGAAAAAGACTGGTTTCTTATTCGCCTTGCTGTCCGCCGTGATGGGAACGTCGTGCAACGACCCCTATGCGGACGACACTTATGTGGTTTATGACATGCAACCGGCATCCACGTACCTCTCCACCCGTTCCGACGAGTTCTCCGAGTGGATAGAGGTGATGAAATACGCCGACCTCTACAACGCCGTCAACCAAGCCACCCAATACTACACCCTGTTCGTGCCGACGAACAAGGCGATGGAAGAGTTCTACCAGAAGAAAGGCGTGGCCTCCATACAGGAACTGGGCGAGGAATACGCCATCGAACTGGTGAAACACCACCTCATCCAGGACACCATCGGCGAGGCCGAGTTCATCGCGACGGAAGGCCAGCTGGAAAAGAAGACCGTCGCGGACGACTACCTTTCCGTCAACATCAAGGAGGGAGAGGGCGAGCTGGGAGGCATCAACTCCATCTACATCAACAACGAGGCCCACGTGATTGAATTCGCCAACCTGGTGTCCAACGGATACGTGTACGTGCTGGAAAACACGATGACACCCCTGACGGAAAGCCTTTACGAACGCTTTGCCGAAAACACCGGCGAGTACGGCATCTTCAAGGAAGCGCTGGACAAGACCGGATGGGGGGAGGAAATCGACTCCATCTACAAGGAAGTGACGGACGACCAAGGCATAGTGACAGAGGAAAAGAACGACTACACCGTGCTGGCGGTGACCGACGCCACCTACCGGCAAAACGGCATCAACAGCTTCGACGACTTAGTGCAAAAGCTGGAAAGCGGAAGCGACTACACCGACGCGGCGAACGCCCTCCACGATTACGTGGGATACCACATCCTGCCGGGAGCCTCCGACCTTACCAGGATGCAGAAGTTCGACACGAACGACGCGACCTCCAAGCTGTGGGACACCATGTCGGACGCGGGCGTCCTGCGCGTGAGCGACCGCGACGGCCTCTTCTGGCTGAACTACAACGACGAGAACAGCCGCTGCCAGTTCGTGGAAGACGCCAGCGACGTACAGGCAAAGAACGGCTACGTCCACCAGGTCTCCGGATGGATGCCCGTCGCCGAGCCTGATCCCGAAACCGTGCTTTTCGACTTGACGAATTACCCCCAAATGAAACAGTACTGCGAAGAATACGGCGAAAAGGAACAGAAATACCAACCTGCGCCAGAGGTGTTAGATGATACTGAACGGAACTGTGAACTCGACGGACACAACCCCACGTGTTATGAGTACAAGCTGAACAAGCCGGCGAAATTCGGTTACCGCATAAACTATTTCACGGTCAAGAAGAGTGGCGGCTGGGAAATTGCCAACTACGGGGACTTCCTGATGTTGAACTTAGGTTTCAACGGATGGATTTCCATGCAGACCCCTTCCATCATAAAGGGACGTTACAAGGTTACCTTCTACATGGGATATGCCAAGTCCATGAAATTCATCGCGGATGGAACTGACGGAAGCGACGGAGGACAGATTGCCGTGACTTTCGACGACCAGAACGAGAAAAGGGTCAAACCGTATACGCAGGTGGCGAGCGGAGACAGAGGTAAGTCGGTATACTTTCCCGTTACCGTCTATGACGAACTGGAATTCGGAAAGACCGACACGCACCAGCTCAAAATCATGTTCTGCGATCCGGCGGCATCCGGCAACAGTGATAAGTATCGAATGATGTTCGACTACGTGTTGTTCGAGCCCATTACGGAGGAGGCCGATTAAGCCGCCGCCCATAGGAAGAAACCACTAACCATAACAAACAAGGAACCATTATGAAAAAGACATATTCCATTTACGCCATGCTGCTGGCGGGCGCCATGGCTTCCGGATGTTCCGACACGTGGGACGAACATTACAAGGAAACGGACACCGTCATCCACAACACCCAAATCACGATAATTGACGAGTCGCTGACCGACTACCTGTCGCAGGAACCCTCCATAAGCGCGACTTACCAGTTGCTGGAAAGGACGGGGATGATAGAACAGTTGCAAAGCCGCAGCCAGCTTTACACCGTCCTTGCCGTGGACGGCGAGCCGAGCCGCGCGACGGACGGCGAGGCTCCGGACAACGACGAAGTGTACCAGGCCCAGACGTGCATCTCCGACGTGGCGCTGTCGCCGTCGAACATCTCCGACGGGCAACGCATCCTGATGTGGAACGGCAAGTACCTGAACATAGGGCTAAACGAGGACGAAACGGGCGGAAGCTCCATCACCTTCAACAACGCCACCGTGAAGAGGATAGTGAAGCTGAACGACGGATACGTCTACGTCATAGACGAGGCCGTGGACTCTCCCCGCAGCATGTACGAAATCATCGAGAACCTGGGGGACGACTACTCGCTCTTCCGGGAAATGATATTGCGGAAGAACCAGAAGCAATTCATCCTTGAGGAGAGCACCCCCGTCGGCTTCGACAACCAGGGGCGCACCGTATACGACTCCGTGTTCGCCGAAAAGGCGGTCTACTTCGAGGGGGTCGGCTTCAACCTGATGTCGGAAAACGTCACGGCCACCATGTTCATTCCTTCGAACGACATCGTCACGGCCGCGCTGGACGAGGCAAAGGCCAACTTGAAGGCATGGAAACTCGAACGCGCCGATTCCATTCTGGAAAACTGGATCATCCGTTCCGCGTTCTTCAACAAGATTTACAGCAGGAGCGAACTGGAAGACCCCGAGAACAAGGATTTGAGTTCCGTATTCAGCGAACAATGGAGAACCACGGTGCAACAACTGGATCTGGACAACCCGGTGGAGATGAGCAACGGCGTGGCCTACTACGTGACCAAGATGAAGATTCCCACCAACGTGCTGATTTACCGCCTGAAGGACGTATTCTACTATTACGACTACCTGACCGCGGCTGAAAAAGCGACTTATTTCAAGACCACCAACCTTTCTTACCAGAAGACGGAAGACAAGGGTCAGCACGACGGATGGGTGGGGCACGGCTTCCCGGCCATCCCGTACAAGGTGGTCCGCTTCCAGCTGACCGACCCCGAGACCAAGTCGTACACGCTGGACTTCACCCCGTTCAAATACGCGGGAACTGACTCCGTCAACCATGAGACCAGCCCCTACATCGTGCCGGCCGGCACATACACGCTGGCCATGGGCTTTGAACAGGATAAGAAAGGCAAGCTGGGCAACATCAAGATTTACGTCAACGACAAGTACATCGGCGAGGCTACCGAATCGCAGCACACGGGAACCACATACCACTACGACCGGAACGGAGGGGGATACCCCGAAGGGTACGATCACAACGCCGCCAGCGCGGCCGGCGTATCCAAACCGAGCAACTACGGGCGCGACGGAGGACCCATCGGGACGGTGACCCTCGACGAGACGGGCCCCATCGTCATCCGGTTCGAGGCATCGGGGAACAATTTGTCCAACGCATACCTCTACCACTGGTGCCTGAAACCGACGAAAGACTGTTACTAATTTTATGAACCGAACCATCATGAGAAAGATACATATATTATTGTCCGCATTGCTGCTCGCGCTTCCCGCCGCCGTCACGCACGCGCAGGGAACGGGAAAAATCAGCGGTAAGGTGGTATCTACCCTGAACCTGCCGATCAAGGACGCGGTGGTGTCAATCGCCGGAACGGACACGACGACCGACGAGAGCGGAACGTACGAAATCGAATGCGGGGACTCCCGGAACGCTTTCCTCTCGGTGTGGGCCGGCGGCTACTTCTCCGTGACGCAAGTCCCGGTGGACGGCAGGTCGCGCATAGACATCGTCATGATTCCCGAAAAGCAATACCGCTACAACGAGACCAGCGTGCTGCCCTTCCGCATAGAAAGCAACGCGGAAGAGACGTCCGCGGAGAACATCGCGAAAAAGGACTTCCTGCCCGGAAGCCGCAAGATAGACCAGGCCCTGTCGGGGCAGGTGGCGGGCTTGCAGGTGACGCGCTCGAGCGGAATGCCGGGCGAAGGCAGCTACATGAACCTGCGGGGCATCCGCTCGTTCGTGGGCAACAACGCGCCGCTGGTTGTCATCAACGGCGTCCCCTACCTGCCCAACACCAACGATTCGCAACTCATCAACGGGCTGAGCAACGACATCTTCGCGGCATACAACATCAACGACATCCAGAACATCACCGTGCTGAAGGGGGCGGAGGCCGCGATGTACGGCTCGATGGGAGCCAACGGGGTCATCCTGATAGAGACCGATGCCGCCACCTCGGAGAACCTGAACACCGAAATCAGCTACTACGGGCAGTTCGGCATCAACTGGAACAACAAGAGGATGCCCCTGCTGGGCGGGAACGAATACAAGACCTACCTCTCGGACATAGGACTGGGGTATTTCCCCAACATGGACGAATTCTTCCGCTACTTCCCCTTCATGACCGGAAACATGAACAGCATGTACGCCCCCTACTACACGGACAACACCGACTGGCAGAAGGAAATCTACCGGACGGGGCTCGTGACGGACAACCTGTTCAGGGTGGAGGGCGGCGACGCCATCGCCAAATACGACCTGTCGTTGGGATACACGATGGAGGACGGCATCCTGAAGAGCACG
This sequence comes from uncultured Paraprevotella sp., assembly GCA_964523985.1. Taxonomy (GTDB): domain Bacteria; phylum Bacteroidota; class Bacteroidia; order Bacteroidales; family Bacteroidaceae; genus Paraprevotella. The sequence continues at coordinate 15,843 of CAZGBV010000018.1, read as the reverse complement.
AAGAACAGCCGTTACCACACGCAGCTGAACGGGAACATCCTGGTGAGCAAGAACTTCGAAGTCCACGCTTCCGTGGGGCTGGCTTACATGACGGGGCACTACCAGAACCAGGGAATGGACTTGCGCACCAACCCCATCCTGGCCTCGTACGCCCGCTCGCCGCTGCTGACCCCCTACCAGCGGATACGCAACGAGAACAACGAGTTCGTGGAAACCCCCGTCTATTCGGATTATTGCTACGGCATCATCAATAAGTATTATTACTATGATTGGATGAACTTCGCCGTGAGCAACCCGGCGGCCATCGTCCACGAGCTGGACGCCAAGAACCGGCAATACGACATCAACATCAAGGCCGGGTTCGACTACAAGATTACCGACGGCCTCTCACTGGACGGCATCTTCGGGCTTTACTACCACTATAATAAGGAGCACCTGTTCGTGCCGGGAAGATCCGACAACACCATCATCCCCGTCACCGACTTCTACGGGACCGAGGAAAACTCCGTGAAGGAGGGCGTGGCCGAGACGGTCAGCTACTTCTATAGCGTGAACGCCAAATACGACCACAAGTTCGACAGCCGCCATGCCTTGAAGCTCGTGGCGGGCGTGCAAAGCCTGATCACGCAGAACGAGTACGACGCCACCTCGTCGCGAAACACGGTGAACGACTTCTACCAGACCATGAACCAGACGACGGGAACGCACCTGAACGGTTACCTGGAAAAATGGAACTGGATGAACTTTTACGCCCTGGCGGGCTACACGTACAAGAATTACTGGAACGCCACGTTCAACATGTCCGTCGACGGCTCCTCCGCCACCGGCAAGTACACCAACCGCTTCCGCGTCTACCCGGGAGCAGGCCTGACATGGATGGCCAAGAACATGCCGTTCCTCGCGGACAAGGAATGGATCAACCGGCTGGATGTCCGCGCCGAGTACAGCACGACGGGGAACAGCCGCTTCTCTTCCAACTACGGGCGCTCGTACTACACCTCCACCGCCTACCAGGATGCCTCCGGCATCTACCGCGTGCAGATACCGAACGAGCACCTGAAACCGGAAGTGACCCGGCAGACCAACCTGAGCGTGGACGCGGCGTTCCTCCGCGACCGCGTCAGCGTCGGCGTGGACTATTACGTGGGGAAGACGAAGGACGTGATAATGGACATCCCCAAGTCGGCGGTATACGGTACTTCCTCGTATTATGAGAACTGCGCCACCATCGACAACAACGGCGTGGAGCTCTCGGCGCAGGCCTCGCTCCTCCGCACGCGCAACTTCGAGTGGATAGTCGGCGGGAACATCGCCTGGAACAAGAGCGAAATCAAGTCGCTGGGCGGGAAAGACCAGAACGTGATAGAATACAGCGACGGGGCCAAGACGGTGAGCCGCGTGGGCGGGGACCCATACGAATATTACGGCTTGCAGGCCGCCGGCGTGTTCAGCACGCAGGCCGAGGCGGACGAAGCCAACCTGTCCAACAGCAGCAACCAGCGCTTCAACGCCGGCGACATGAGGTTCGTCGACCAGAACGGCGACGGCCGCATCGACTACAACGACTACGTGCCGCTGGGCAGCGCCATGCCCGACTATTTCGGAGGCTTCTACACGAACATACGCCTGGGGCACTTCGCCCTGTCGGTGGACTTCACCTACTCGAAAGGAAACATGGCCTACAACGCCGTGAGAAGGAACATCGAATCCGTCTCTTCGTTCGGCAACCAGAGCGAGGCTTCCGCCACGCGGTGGAGCGTGGAGGGGCAGGTGGCCGACATCCCGCGTGCCACCTACGGCGATCCGATGGGCAACAGCGACTTCTCCTCGCGCTGGATAGAAGACGCCTCCTACCTGCGCATGAAAAACGTCACGCTGAGCTACAGCTTCGACAAGCCGGTGCTGAACTTCTTCCGCTCGGGGACAATCTACGTCACCGGGGAGAACCTGCTGACGTCGACAGACTACCTGGGCATGGACCCGGAGTTCGCCTACTCGTCCAACAACAGCGCGACACAGGGCTTCGACTACGCGAAGGTGATGCAGCCCAAATCCGTAAAAATTGGTATTAACTTGAAATTCTGACGACGAATATGAAAAAAGCACTGTTGAACGCCTCGTTCCTGGGCTTGACAATCGCGCTCGGCGGTTGCTCCGACTTCTTCGAGATAGAGACGGAAACGACCTTGAACAACGAAGACTACATCGACGAGGAAAGCGAAATCTTCACGGGATTCATGGGCATCATATCCAAGATGCAGGCCGTGGGCGACAAGGCGATTTACCTGAACGAGATGAGGGGGGAGATGATGGAACCCACCGACTTCGCCCCCCGCGAACTCATCAGCCTGTACAACTACGACGAAGACCTGGGGGACAACTCCTACGCCGACCCCTCGGGCTACTATGAGGTGATAAACGCCTGCAACGACTACCTGAGCAAGATCAAGGCATACAAAGACGCGAACGCCATTTCCGAAAGCTACTACAATCCCTTGGTAAGCAGCACGCTGCGCATCAAGGCCTGGACGTTCATGACGCTGGCGAAGCTCTACGGAGAGGTGGTGTGGGTGGACAAGCCGATGAATTCCCTGCGCGACCTCTCCAAGTTCAAGAAGCTGGATCTGGACAAGACCATGGCCGCCTGCAAGAACATGCTGGACATCGGTTTCGACGACGTGGACGGCAAATACGAAACGAGCTGGTTCAAATGGCTCGACCCGAATTCGGATGATCCGGATGCCCTGGCAAGCAGCCCCTACCGCTATTGGGACTACATGACGCCTCCCTATTTCGCAATCTACGGCGAAATCTGCCTGTGGTTGGGGAAATACCAGAAATGCATCGACCTGATACAAGGCGCGATGAACGAAGCATTCCAAGCCACGCCCAACGAGAATATAAGATGGTTATGCAACGATGCCAAGCTGGGAAAATTCAGTTCGTACTGGGATAGCGAAAACCCGTATGCTTACGAAGTGGTTTCGGCCATCATGTACAACTCCGAGCAACACCAGACGAACAGCCTGCTGAAGCATTTCGACTCGAATTCACCCAACCAATATTGGATAAGACCCTCCGAGGCGGGCAGGAACCGCTTTTCCGACCCGGACTTCGACCCGCTCGGAAGCCTGGAAAAGGATGCCAGGACTGATTATACCTTCAAAGACAACAGCGGGAGATGGGTGTTCACCAAATACCGCTCCTTGTCAAGCAGCGTGCGCCAGCCCTACCAGGACGACGTACACATCTACACCTACCGCGGTGCCGACCTCTACTTCATGCTGGCGGAAGCCTTCAACGAACTGGGCAAGACGGACGCGGTGAACGCCTTGATAAACGTCGGCGTGAGCGGCTACATTGATGAGTTCGAAAAGGACGCGGACGGCAACCTGTCCGGCACATGGTACGGGTTCACCCCCCATTGGACGAACGGGAGCACCATGTATTACCCTACGAACGGGGGGGCACCCGCGTATAACTCGCGCAGATATGGAGACAGAGGCATAAGGGGCAGCGGATACTCTAAGTATAACATGGGGAACCGCGAGTTCGGGACTGACAAATACGAAAACGCGAAGGAGATACTGAAGGAAATGGTGCTGGAGATGTCGGGCGAGGGAAAGGTCTATCCCGCACTGATACGTGTGGCCCACCGATACGGCGACCTGAACTTCATGGCCGACCTGATTTCGGAAAAATACACAAGCAACGCGGAAGCCATCCGCAGCAAAATCCTGAACGGACAATATTTCATCCACTGGGACTTGCAAACCGAAGACGAATAATTAGTTTCCAAAGTTTTTCAGAACACTACATTCACTGAATGTCTCGATGGAAAAGGGACTGCCGTTCATTTCGGCAGTCCCTTTTCCGTGCGGCGGCGCGAGCGGCGGCGGCTCCCTCAGAACGTTTCCAGTTCCCTGTACAGGCGCTGCACCGGCAGCCCCATGACGTTGAAATAGGAACCGCGGAGGGACGACACCCCCACGTATCCTATCCATTCCTGGATGCCGTAAGCCCCGGCCTTGTCCAACGGGCGGTAACGCTCCACGTAATAACTTATCTCCTCGTCCGACAACTCGCAGAAGGTCACTTCGCTCACCGCGGCGAAAGTCTTCTTCCTGCCCGGGACGGCCAGCGTCACCCCGGTGATTACCTTGTGGGTGCGCCCGGACAGGCGGCGCAGCATGTCTTTCGCCCCGGCCTCGTCTTTCGGCTTTCCCAGGACTTCCCCTCCCGTCCAGACGATTGTGTCCGCCGTGATTAACAGCTCGTCCGGCCGCATCCCCGCTTCATACGCTTCCGCTTTCTTGCGCGAAATGTACTGCGGGATTTCCTCGCACGGCAGCCCGTCGGGATAAGACTCGTCGATGCCCGGCAACACCCTCGTTTCATAGTCCACGTCCAGCCCTGCCAGGAGTTCCTTCCGGCGCGCCGAGTTGCTCGCAAGCACTATCCGGTACTTCTTCAAGTTCTCCAACATAATCCCCCGCGTTACCAGCCGAAAGCCCTTTCGTCCTTCAGCCACAGTCCCTGCGCCCTCAGCACCTGTTCTATCACGTCACGCCCGCATCCGCATCCCCCCTTCAGGCGGGAGACATACACGGCCAACGCCTTGATTTCGGGAGCCGCGTCGGCCGGCGCGCAAGGACAGCCGCAACGCGACATGATTTCATGGTCGGGAATGTCGTCGCCCATGTAAAGCACCTCCTCGTCCGCCAGCCCGCGGCGTTCCAGGAAGTCCTCGTATGCCCTTGCCTTCACGGCACATCCCAGGCGGACGTCCGGGATGCCCAGTCCCTCGTAGCGCTTGCGCACGGACTCGGCACGCGCACCGGTGATGACGGCCACGTGCAAGCCCATCTTGACGGCCAGCTGCAGGGCGTACCCGTCCTTGATGTTGGCCGTGCGCATCGGTTCCCCTCCGGGATGGAGCACGACGGTCGCGGCGCTCAGCACGCCGTCCACGTCGAAGGCCAAGCCCCTTATCTTCTTCAAGTCGTAGTCAATCATACGTTTCCTTTCTTTCTTCCCCGGGGCGGCTCCGCCCCGTCCCCGGACGTTCCGAGGCCAGGCGGCGGATGCTCCGGCTCATCGCTTCATAAAGGGCTTTCGTCTCGGGGTCGCCGCCGAGCAGGGCGAGATGCAAGTCCGACACGTTGCGGTCGCGGCGCACCGCCGGCCCTGTCTGCGCCTCGGCGGGCGAAAGATGCCGCACCTTGCGCGCCGTCTCCTCGACCAAAGGCCACATCACGTCGAAAGGTATTCCTTCCCGGTTCAACAGCCTTTCCGCCAAGGCATAACAATGGTTCGCGAAATTGCAGGCGAACACCGCGGCCAGGTGCAGGCGGCGGCGCTTTTCCGTGCCCATCACCTCCACCCTGTCTGAGACGGAACGCGCCAGCCGCTCCGTCTCGGCGAGCGCGTCGGGGCAGGATGCCTCCACGAAAACCGGTATCTCCTTGAAATCCACCGTGCGGCCCTTGGAGAACGTCTGCATGGGGTAGAACACGCCGTAGCGCGAGGCATGGCCCCGGAACACATCCTGCGGCATGCTTCCCGCCGTGTGGAGGCACAAGGCATCGCCCGCCCGGGGGGCGACACGCGCCGCCAGACCCTCCAGCGCGCCGTCCGTCACGGAAAAGACGTAAGCGTCCGCCCCCCGCGCCACGGCATCGGGGTCGTCGGTGGCCGGACACCCCAACCGCGCGGCCAACGCCCCGGCGGAAGCCATCGTGCGGCTGAACACCTGCAACGCCTCATGGCCGGCGCGGCCCAAGGCCGGTGCCAGCTGCGAGGCCAGGTTCCCGGCGCCTATCCAGACGATTTTCATTTGTCCGGCGCAGGTCGCGGCCCTGCGTGGCCTGTCCCGCGGGCGGGTTCCCGCCCTTCGCCGCACTCCCCCGTCGCGCCGAAAGCGTTGATATGCACCTTCTCCCACTGCAACCGGCTTTCGTCAAACGGCTTGCGTTCCATGCCCTTGTGCCCGACGGCCACTATCGACAACACGCGCAGATGCCCCGGCACGCGCAACGCGGCGCGTACCATCTCTTCCGCCGGTTTCCCGTCGGCCGTCGTGCGGCCGCGCACCTGCACCCAGCATGCGCCCAGCCCCAAGTCTTCGGCCTGCAACAGCATCATGGCGGCGGCCACCGAGGCATCCTCCACCCATGCGTCGCTCAACGCGGGGTCGGCCAGCACGGCCACCGCCAAGGGCGCGCCTTCTATCAGCTCGGCCCCGCGCTCCTTGCAGTGCGCCAACGCGCGCAACGACTCCTTGTCGTCCACCACCACGAACTCCCACGGCCGCCGCCCCTTGGAGGAAGGCGACATCAATGCGGCACGCAACAGACACACCGCCTCGTCCTGCGTCAGCTCCTCTTCCGTGAACTTCCGCATGCTGCGGCGGAGGCGCACCAACTCGCTAAAACTTTCCATCTCCTTGCACCAAAATCAATGTCTTTCCCCGCAAAATTACTACAAAACCGCGAGATTCCGCACCGCCGGGCTGATTTTTACCGCCGCGCCCCCGGCATCGCGTGCCGCTCTTTTTTGGGAAAAGTCCCGCAGAACTCAAAGTTTTTTTGTATTTTTGCGCCCTGATGATTGCGTTATGGAATAATCCTAATCCAAAAAATCATAACATCGTGGGAGAGACAAAGTACATCTTCGTCACCGGCGGGGTAGCCTCGTCGTTAGGCAAGGGCATCATATCCTCTTCCGTGGGCAAGCTCTTGCAGTCCCGCGGGTACGACATCACCATCCAGAAGCTGGACCCTTACATCAACATCGACCCGGGCACGCTCAACCCTTACGAGCACGGCGAGTGCTACGTGACCACGGACGGACAGGAGACAGACCTGGACCTGGGGCATTACGAACGCTTCACCGGTATACGCACCACCCGCGCCAACAACATCACCACGGGAAGGATATACCAGAACGTCATAGAGAAGGAACGGCGGGGGGACTACTTGGGCAAGACGGTGCAGGTGGTGCCCCACATCACGGACGAAATCAAGCGCAACATCAAATGGATGGGGAAGAAGTACAAGTTCGACTTCGTGATTACCGAAATCGGGGGCACGGTGGGCGACATCGAGTCGCTGCCTTTCCTGGAAGCCATCCGCCAGCTGCGCTGGGAACTGGGCAGGAACGCCGTCAACCTGCACCTGACATACGTCCCCTACCTCGCCGCGGCGAAGGAACTGAAGACCAAGCCGACGCAGACATCGGTGAAACAGCTGCAGAGCCTGGGCATCCAGCCGGACATCCTGATACTGCGCACGGAACACGAGCTGAACGCCGACATCCGGAAGAAAGTGGCCCACTTCTGCAACGTGGACGAGGAGGCCGTCGTACAAAGCCCTGACATGCCGTCCATCTACGAAGTGCCCCTGAGCATGCAGGCACAGAAGCTCGACGCCATCATCCTGCGCAAGCTGGGCATGCCGGTGGGAGAAACGCCGCCCCTCGGCCCGTGGCGCTCGTTCATCGAACGCCGCAACAAGGCCACGGAAGTGGTACGCATCGCCCTGGTGGGCAAGTACGACCTGCAGGACGCTTACAAGAGCATACTGGAATCGCTCGCGCACGCCGGCACCTACAACGACTACAAGGTCAAGACGCACTTCGTCAACAGCGAGAAGCTGAACCGCGAGAACGCGGAAGCACAGCTGGCGGGAGCGGCGGGAGTGGTCATCTGCCCGGGCTTCGGGCAACGGGGCACCGAGGGCAAAATCATCGCGGCCGAATACGCCCGCACCCACGACATCCCCGCCTTCGGCATCTGCCTCGGCATGCAAATGATGGTGGTGGAATTTGCACGCAACGTGCTGGGATACGCCGACGCGAACAGCCGCGAGATGGACGAGAACACCACGCACAACGTCATCGACATCATGGAAGAGCAGAAGAACATCACGCAAATGGGGGGCACGATGCGGCTGGGCTCTTACGAATGCGACGTGCGCGAGGGAAGCAAGGCCTTCGCGGCATACGGCCAGAAACACATCTCCGAGCGGCACCGACACCGCTACGAGTTCAACAACCAGTACATGGAAGAATACGAAAAGGCGGGAATGCAGTGCGTGGGCATCAACCCCGACAGCAACTTGGTGGAGATAGTGGAGGTTCCGGCGTTGAGGTGGTACGTCGGCACGCAGTTCCACCCCGAATACAGCAGCACCGTGCTGAGGCCGCACCCGTTCTTCCTCTCTTTCGTGAAGGCGGCCATCGAAAAATCGCGGGACGGCGACGGGACGGGCAACTAACAAAACGAACAGGATATGGACAAAAACACGCTTACGGGATTCATCCTCATCGCGGCCGTGCTTATCGGATTCAGCTATTTCAGCCGCCCGAGCGAGGCCGAAATGGAAGCCCGGCACCGGCAGGACTCCATCGCCTCCGCCGCCCGGCAGGAAGCGCAAGAGGCGCAGGAAGCCAAGGAAAAGGCCGAAATGGTGCGGCGGATGCAGGCGGCTTCGGACACGGCATCCCTCTTTTACGCACACAGGAGGGGAGAGGCGCAGGATGTCGTGCTGCAGAACGAGCTGATAAGGCTGACGTTCGACACGCACGGGGGGACTGTCCGGAAAGTGGAACTCAAGGAATACAAGAACCAGCAGGGAGGCCCGGTGACGCTCTTCGACGAAAAGGACGCCCGCATGCAGTTCATGTGGGCCGGCAAGGCGGAAAACGTCAACTCGGACGACTTCTTCTTCACCCCGCTCGATGTCAGCGACACGACACTCACCATGCGCCTCCGCGACGCGACGGGAGGCACGCTGGACTTCAGTTACACGTTGCTGCCGCATTCCTACATGGTGGACTTCACCATCCGCGCCGACGGGCTGGGCAACTTCTTCATCCCTTCCATGAAGACGCTCGACGTGGAATGGAGAGAGATGGCGAGGCAACAGGAAAAAGGCTTCGATTTCGAGAACCGCTACTCCTCGCTGACATATAAGACAAAGGGCGAGGGAACCGACTACCTGAGCGAGACAAGCGCCGCGTCCGAGAAAATCGCGAGCCCGCTGGACTGGGTCGCCTTCAAGAACCAGTTCTTCAGCTGCGTGCTGATCGCGCATCAGGATTTCACGGAAGCCACCCTTAGCAGCACGCCCGGGCAGAAAACCGAAGGTTACCTGAAGACCTACGAGGCCGACATGAAGACGTTCTTCGACCCGGAAGGGAAGACCCCCACCCGGATGCAGATGCTTTTCGCCCCGAACAACTACCACCTGCTGCAACGCATGAACGGGCTCGGCACCGGCGGAAAGGACTTGGAACTGGAAGACCTCGTCTATCTGGGCTGGCCGCTCTTCAAGTGGATTAACCGCTTCTTCATCATCTACGTCTTCGACTGGCTGAGCAGCCTGGGACTGCCGATGGGCATCGTCTTGCTGTTGCTCACTATCCTGGTGAAAGTGCTCGTCTATCCCACCACGCGCAAGTCTTACCTCTCTTCGGCCAAGATGCGCGTGCTCAAGCCGAAAATCGACGAGATTGCCGCCAAATACCCGAAACAGGAAGATGCCATGAAGAAGCAACAGGAGACCATGCAGCTGTACAGCCAATACGGGGTCAGCCCCATGGGCGGGTGCCTGCCCATGCTGTTGCAGATGCCCGTGTGGATAGCCTTGTTCAACTTCGTGCCGAACGCCATCGAGCTACGCGGCGAGAGTTTCCTCTGGGCTTCCGACCTCTCGGCATACGACGACGTGATACGTTGGGACAAGCACGTCTGGCTCATCGGCGACCACCTTAGCATCTTCTGCCTCCTGTTCTGCCTGACGAACATCGTCAACACGTGGATTGGCATGCGCCAGCAACAGAACAGCATGACCGGCGAACAGGCGCAACAGATGAAGCTCATGCAATACATGATGTACATCATGCCCGTGGCGTTCTTCTTCATGTTCAACAACTACTCGTCGGGCCTGAACTACTACTACTTCCTTTCCGGCCTGACGAGCATCCTCATCATGTGGTTCCTGCGCAAGACCACCGACGACAAGAAACTGCTGGCCAAGCTCGAAGCCAACTACCGAGCCAACAAGGCGAACCCCGACAAGAAACTGTCGGGAATGGCCGCGCGGATGGAAGCGTTGCGGAAGAAGCAGCAGGAGATGCTGGAAAGGCAGGAAAGGCAACGGGCCGCGACAGAAGAACGGAACAAGAAGCTCGCCCGACACAAGAAACCATAACACATCGGCGCGGGTGCGGACACGGACGGACGGCAAGCGTCCACGGCCACGCCCGCGCCTTCCTTACGTTTACCCTTATGAACTTCACTCATGTCATGACCGCAGCCCTCGCACTGGCTTCCGCCGTCCCGGCTTCCGGAGCCGGCGACGACGGACGGACGGCCTCGCCCGAAGCGGGCCTCGCACCCCCTTTCATCGGGAAAAACCAAATCGCGCTTTCCGGAGACCGCCTCACCCCGGAGGCTCTATGGGCCATGGGGCGCATAGGGACTTTCGCCGTCTCGCCGGACGGACGGAAAATCGCGTACACCGTGACCTATTACAGCGTCCGACAGAACAAGGGACACACCGTCATCTACCTGACGGGGACGGACGGCGGCGAACCCGTCCTGCTCACCACGACGGAAGACGACGAAAGCGAACCGGCCTTCTCCCCGGACGGGCGGAAAATCACCTTCCTGAGCGGCAAGGGCGGAAGCAGCCAGATTTGGGAGATGGCCTTGGACGGCACGGCGCGGAGGCAGGTCAGCTTCTGCAGCAAGGACGTGGAGGGCTACAAGTTCTCCCCCGGCGGGGGAAAGGTGATTGTCGTCCATTCCGTGGACACCAACTCTTCCATAGAGAAGAAATACGACGACCTGCCGCTGGCCGACGGCATGGTGGTCACAGACCTCAACTATAAGCACTGGGACCGCTACGTCACCGCCATCCCCCACATCTTCGTGGCCGACATCCGCGACGGGAAGGCGGGCGACGGCACCGACATCCTGAACGGCGAACCGTATGAATGCCCGATGCTGCCGTTCGGCGGGAGCGAGCAGTTCAACTGGAGCCCCGACGGACGTTACGTCGTATATGCCTGCCGCAAGAAGACGGGGCGCGACTACGCCATCAGCACCGACAGCGACATCTACCGCTACGACACGGCGACGGGACAAACCGACAACCTCTGCAAGCCGGACGGCTACGCGGAACCGGAAACGGACCCGTCGCGCTCCATGGAACATCAGGCCGTGAACCGGACGGACGGGGACTGCAACGTGGGATACGATACGAACCCGGCCTATTCGCCCGGCGGGGGACACGTGGCATGGCTCAGCATGGCGCGGAACGGATACGAGAGCGACCGCGCCCGCCTGTGCGTGCTCGACTTGAAGACGGGCGCGAAGACTTACGTCACGGAGGACTTCCAATCGGGCGTGGACGGGTTCTGCTGGGCTCCCGACGGACGGACGCTCTACTTCACCGGCGTATGGACGGCACGTGCCATGGTGCATTCCGCCGACCTCAAAGGCGAAGTGCGCACGCTGACGACGGGGGATTACGACTACGGCGCGGCGCTGGCGACGTGCGGGGACGGCCTCGTCACCACGCGACACAGCCTCAGCGAACCGGACGAGATATACCGCCTCTCTCCCGACCGCAAGAAGAACGGCGCGGCGGAGGTGGAGCAACTCACCCACGAGAACCGCTACTTCCGGGAACACCTGACGATGGGCGAGGTGAAGGAACGGTGGGTCGCCACCTCGGACGGCAAGAAAGAACACTGCTGGGTGGTTTACCCGCCTCACTTCGACCCCGCCAAGAAGTACCCCGTGCTCCTGTACTGCGAAGGCGGGCCGCAAAGCCCCGTGAGCCAGTTCTGGAGCTTCCGCTGGAACCTGCAAATCATGGCCGCCAACGATTACGTCGTCATCGCCCCCAACCGCCGCGGCCTGCCGGGCTTCGGCATGGAGTGGCTGGAGGAAATCAGCGGCGACTACGCCGGACAATGCATGCGGGACTACCTGAGCGCCATAGACGACATCTGCAAGGAACCTTATGCCGACAAAGACCGGCTGGGATGCGTGGGCGCCAGCTTCGGAGGATACAGCGTGTATTACCTGGCCGGACACCACGACAAGCGATTCAAGTGCTTCATCGCGCACGACGGCATCTTCAACACGCAACAGCAGTATTACGAGACGGAAGAAATGTGGTTTCCCAACTGGGACCTCGGCGCGGCACCCTGGCGTAAGGGCATCAGCGCGAATCCCGACAACGCGGAGAAGGTGGAGGACGGCCAGAAGACGAACCCGTTCACCACAAGTCCGCACCTCTACGTGGACCGCTGGGACACTCCCATCCTCTGCATCCACGGCGAAAAAGACTACCGCATCCTCAGCTCGCAGGGGCAGTCGGCCTTCAACGCCGCCGTCATGCGGGGCATCCCGGCCCAGCTCCTGCTCTACCCCACCGAGAACCACTGGGTGCTGAAGCCTCAAAACGGAATCCTGTGGCAACGCACTTTCTTCCGCTGGCTGGACCGCTGGCTGAAAAAATGAACCAATCCCTCACTGTCATGAACGAAACATCCAATCTGAGACTTAACGACAAGGCCTGGGCGCGCTGGGCCGCGCTCCTCATCGTGGCCTTCACCATGATGGCGGCTTACTACGTGAACGACGTAATGGCCCCGCTCAAAAGCATGCTCGAAGGCGAACTGCACTGGACGAGCGGCGAGTTCGGCTTCTTCACGGGAGCCTACAGCTTCCTGAACGTGTTCCTGCTCATGCTCATCTGGGGCGGGTTGATACTCGACAGGTTCGGCATCCGCTTCACGGGCATGCTGTCCGCCATCCTGATGGTGGGGGGCACGGCCTGCGAATACGCCGCCATCACGCGTTTCGGCGGCACGGGGGAGACGCTGTTCGGCTACAAGCAGGACGTATTCATGGCATCGGCCGGATATTCCGTGTTCGGCGTCGGCGCGGAGGTGGCCGGCATCACGGTGTCGAAAATCATCGCCAAATGGTTCAACGGCAAGGAAATGGCACTGGCCATGGGCGTGCAGGTGGCCTTGGCGCGCATCGGCTCGCAGGCGGCTTACGCGGCGGCCATCCCCGTAGCCCGCAACTGGCATCTCGACACCCCGTTGTTCGCCGGCCTCGTCCTGCTCGTCGGCGGCTTGCTTTCTTTCCTGTGCTTCACCTTCATGGACCGCAGGCTCGACCGCCAGGCCGCCATCGACGTCTCCGGCGGCGACGAAGAGAAGTTCTCTTTCAAGGACGTGGTGGCCGTGGTCTCCAACCCGGGGTTCTGGCTCATCGCCCTCCTCTGCGTGCTGTTCTACTCCTGCGTGTTCCCCTTCCAGAAATTCGCCACCGAGCTGATGGTGACGAAGTACGCCGTGCCGGAAGACATCGCCGGCACCTTCGCCGGGCTTCCCGCCTTGGGCGCGCTGTTCCTGACGCCCGTGTTCGGCGGGATGATAGACCTGAAAGGAAAGGCGGCCTCCATCATGATGCTGGGAGCCTTCATGCTAATCTGCGTGCACGCCATCTATGCCGTGCCTTTCATACACGCCTCGTGGGTGGCCATCGTCCTGATGATTGTCCTGGGCGTCGCCTTCTCCCTCGTCCCGTCCGCCATGTGGCCGTCCGTGGCCAAGATATTCCCGGTGAAACAGCTGGGCACGGCATACGCGTTGATATTCTTCATCCAGAACATCGGGCTGTGGGGCATCCCCGTCCTCATCGGCAACGTACTCGACAACTATTGCGTCGTGGGCCGGGGGACGGTGGGCGGCAAGGCGACGAACCTTTACGACTACACCCTCCCCATGTGCATCTTCACCGGCATAGCCGTCCTCTCCCTGTTGGTGGCGTTCCTGCTCAAGACCGCCGACAAGCGGCACGGCTACGGCCTGGAAAAGCCTAACATCGGGAAATAACCTTCCCCCTCCGGGGCTTCGCGTCGCCGGGCGGCGGGCGCAAGCCCCGGACGCGACATTCCCACGACACCGGACGAAAAACACGCCTCCTCTCGGCGGGAGCGGGACACGTCATGAAGGAGCCGGACACGTCTCGCGACGGCCCGGCTCCTTCATCTAAAATCCCGCGGGGAAAAGCTCCCGCCGCCGTTACCGGATGAACAGCATTTCGCGATACTTGGGCAACGTCCACATCTTGTCGTCCACAATCAGCTCCAACTTGTCGATGTGGTAGCGGATTTCTTCCAGCATCGGGGCGATGGTGTCGTGGTAGGCCACGGCCTTTTCCCGCTCGCCTTCGACCTTGTTGGCAATCCTGCGGGCTTCGACCATCGCGTCCACATGTTCCTTTATATAGGCAGTGCGCTCGGCTATCTCCTTGATGATGGCCAGGTTCTCGGCCGATAGCTTGTCGGCTTCCTCCTCGCTGAACAGCCCTTTCAGCTTGTACACGTTGTCTATCAGCTTGCTCTGATACTCTATGGCCACGGGCACGATGTGGTTCATCGTCAAGTCGCCGAGTACGCGCGACTCAATCTGTATCTTCTTCGTGTACGTCTCCCACTTCACCTCGTTACGGGCTTCCAGTTCCACCTTGGTCATCACCCCAGTCCGCTCGAACATGGCGATGCTCTCCTCCGACAGGTAGTTGTCGAAGATGACGGGGCAGCTCGTCTCGCAGTCCAGCCCGCGCCGCGAGGCCTCGGCCTTCCACTCGTCGCTGTACCCGTTCCCGTCGAAGCGGATGGGCTTGCATGCCTTGATGTATTCGCGGATTACGCGGATGATGGCGGCCTCCTTGGCCTCTCCCTTCGTCGTCAGCGCGTCCACCTCGGCCTTGAAGTCGGACAACTGTTCGGCCACGGCCGCGTTGAGGGCTATCATCGCGCTCGCGCAGTTGGCCTCCGACCCCACGGCCCGGAACTCGAAGCGGTTCCCGGTGAAGGCGAAAGGCGACGTGCGGTTGCGGTCGGTGTTGTCTATCAGCAACTCGGGTATCTGCGGTATGTCCAGCTTCATCCCGTGCTTGCCCTCGAGGAGCATCAGCTGTTCGTCCGTGCTCTCCTCCAAGTGGTCGAGCACGCGGCTCAGCTGCGCCCCGAGGAAAGAGGATATGATGGCCGGAGGCGCCTCGTTGGCTCCCAGGCGATGGGCGTTGGTGGCACTCATGATGGAGGCTTTCAGCAGCCCGTTGTGCCGGTACACGGCCATGAGCGTGTTCACGATGAACGTGATGAAGCGCAGGTTCTCCTCCGGCGTCTTGCCCGGAGCCATCAGCAACACGCCGGTATCCGTACCCAGCGACCAGTTGTTATGCTTTCCCGAGCCGTTCACGCCCTTGAAAGGCTTCTCGTGCAGCAACACGCGGAAACCGTGCGTGCGGGCCACCTTGCGCATCAACGACATGATCAGCATGTTGTGGTCTACCGCCAAGTTGCATTCCTCGAAGATGGGGGCAAGCTCGAACTGGTTCGGGGCCACTTCGTTATGGCGCGTCTTCACCGGGATGCCCAATTCCAAAGCCTGTATCTCCAAGTCTTTCATGAAAGCGGCCACGCGGGTCGGGATGGCTCCGAAGTAATGGTCTTCCAACTGCTGGTTCTTCGACGCCTCATGCCCCATCAGCGTGCGCCCGGTCAGTAGCAAGTCCGGACGGGCGGCGTACAAGCCTTCGTCCACAAGGAAGTATTCCTGCTCCCATCCCAGATAAGAAACCACCTTCTTCACCGAAGGGTCGAAGTAATGGCACACCGCCACCGCCGCCTTGTCCACGGCACGCAAGGCCTTCAGCAAGGGAGCCTTGTAGTCGAGCGACTCGCCGGTGTAGGCGATGAACACGGTGGGGATGCAGAGCGTGTCGTCGACGACGAACACGGG
>CAZGBV010000017.1:2071-30550 GCA_964523985.1 uncultured Paraprevotella sp. | reverse complement strand
ACGACCCCTTGATGCCTTGGATTGCAATTCGTTTCATTGTCCTTGTCTTGTCGTTCTTACGAAAAAGTCCCGCTTCTGCGTGAAGCGGGACTTCGTTTCTTCTCTTACTCTTATGGCTTTTTGTTTGGCACACCTACAACATCCCGCTTCGCCCCATGGCTGAAGTAGAAGTAAAAATAGAAGTATGTGCCGAATAATCTTTTCATTCCGTAATCTCGAAGTCACCGCAAAGTTAGTTTTTTTTTCGTTCTCTTCAAACTTTTCAACCGTTTTTCTTCTCTGCGGTATGGATATAGTATAATTCCCTCTTCATGTACCCCGCGACCTGCTTCGGCGACCGGTCGTCCCGCCTCACATACTCCAGTGCCTCCCACACGATTGGATTGCCTTTGCGATCGTTTTCCGTGGTGCGCCTGCGCCGCGCCATGACCCTCCCGCGGGCTTTACCCGCAGATACTTCACGCTTCCAATCCTGTCGTACCTGAACTCGCGGGAGAGGGCCGACTGACTTACGCCCGTTGACAGGGCGGTTTCCTTTCCCGCCGTCTTCTTCTGCAATGGCACAAGAATTTGCGGCCTTTGTTCCGAAGTTACTTGATGGTGAATACAAAAAAGGAAAAGAGGGGGTCGCCCTCCCCGTCGCTTTTCCGCTACGCTTCAAGGCGACGGGGAGGGCTTGGATTTTTGCACTTCGATTTTGAACCTAAGCCCGGGGAAAAACACCCATCGCGCACAATTTATTTCACTTCGAAGCGGTCGCCCGTGGCTTTCACGATTTCCCGGCGGTAACGTTCCGGATACCCCGGGCGTTCTACGGCAACCCCGATGCCCCCGGGCGTGCGTATGTATTGCCCGTCTTTCTCGGGACGCACTACCCCGTCGAGGTATTTCACCATCAGGCGTTTGCCCAGTTCCATCCATTCGTAGAGCATCCCTGCGGCCGTCCGGTTCGTGTAGGCTGTCAGGTATCTGCGGGCATCCGCCTCGCTACCCGCCGTTGCCAATGCCATGGCTTCTTTTTCCGTCTTTTCCTGCAACGCCTCGTAGTCGGCTTCCAACCGGTCGCGCACGGCCTTCACCTCGCCGAACAGCATGCTGTAACGAGGATAGACGAAACTGCTCACCCAGTTGCACACCCAGAACGCGCTCTTAAAGGAGAAATGCAAACCGTCGGCCACTTGGTCGCCATAGCACTCCGGCACCTGGTCCGTGCAGCAATACACCGGCGTGAAGGCCATCATGTTGGCATCATCGCAACCGAACCACAGCACGCCGCCCGCGTAATCGGGCATCCAGCCGCGCATCTGCGCCACCATGACGAAGGAGGCCTGTTGCGTGGAGATGGGGCGCTCGTTGAAATACGTCTTCCCGTCCACATTCCACGTCAACGGTGTGGGACGGTAGGGTGCCTCGAAAGGCCCCATCCCCGGGTCATCGTCCAAGGCCAGCGGGGTGCCTTCGTAATGGTCGCGCATCATTTCCTTCATGTCGCGCACGGAAACCGGTTGCTTCGGCTTGACGAACAACGGCATCGGATTGGCATCCTTGTCCGCCCCCGAAACGTAGGGCAGGTATTTCTCCATGCCGTCGGCGTGGCGGTTGAAGAAGCTCCACACCCTCGCCTCGCAAAAGCGCAAGGCACTGAAGTCGGCGGGGGCGTATGCATCGGAGAAAGAGAAATCGCCGTCCTTTCCCGTGAAATATCCCTTCTCGCGGGCGAAGTCTATCACGTCGTCGGAATAAAGGCAGTTCGCCTTGTCACGAAGCGGGAAACGGCGGATGCGGCTCTGGTTGGCGTGGGCGCAGATGCAGTCGTCGGGCACGCGCACGGCCACCCACACCGCGCCTTTCCGTCCCGGCCCCTTTCCTATCATGTCCATGACCCATGCTTCGTCCTTGTCCGCCACCGTGAAACTTTCCCCCTCGCTGTTGTACCCGTATTCCTCAGCCAGGTTCGTAATCACCCCGATGGCCTCCCTCGCTGTCCCGGCACGTTGCAAGGCTATGTATATCAGGCTGCCGTAATCCAGCATCCCCGTGGAGTCCACCAGTTCCGTGCGCCCCCCGAAGGTGGTTTCCGCGATTGTCACCTGGCGTTCGTTCATGTTCCCTATCACGTTGTACGTCTCGGCCGCTTCCCTTATCTCTCCTTCGTAATTGTTGCTCTCCCAGTTGTATACGGAACGCATCGCCCCTTTCGCGTGCTTCGCGGCCGCCCAATGGCGCAGGTAGCCGAAACTGCCGAAGTCGTCGGCACTGTAAGAGACGATGACCGACCCGTCGGCCGACGCTTTCTTCCCCACTATCAGGTTCGTGCAGGCCAGTGCGCCACTCGCGCACACCGCCAGCACTCCCGTCATTGTCCATTTGATTCTCATTTCCTTACGAATAAAACCTTTCATTTAATAAACAAACTCCTTTTCTTCCACCGTCTCGTTCCCGCAACGGTCTGTCACCCTCACCGTCAGCCGACGGCGTTTGCCCTCCGCGTGCAAGGGCGTGTCGCCGAGCCGGCAGGTCAGTATGTCGCGGCACGAGGTGAAAAGCACGAAGTGCCCGTCCACGTATGCCTTGAAAGACTCCACACCGGAACCCGCGTCCGACAAGGCACAACGCAACACGCTCATCTTCCTCCCGTCCACGACCGTCTTCCACAGCACTTTCGGCGGCACGGTGTCTTCAGCCAAGGCGTAAGACTCTCCCAAATCCCGTATCCGGGCGGAAAACCATCCGTCGGCATAGTCACCCCCGACGTATCCGCGGGAAGACTCGATGTAGCATTTCTCCGGACGGGACACGGGTATGCGCGGAGCCAGCATCAACGTGGCCTGTTTCAGCAACGGCACGAAGCCATCGTGGAGCACGTACAGGTTGGAAAGACCGGATTCCCCGGCTTCCACCCTCGGGTGAATCACCTCGTCGTCGGCCAATGCTCCCGGCGGGATGCGCAGTTCCATCCCCGGACGCTGCACCACGTGCGGACATCCGTGTTCCAGCCACGTGCCGGAGGCCCTTCGCCGTTGCTCGCGTCCCTCGGCTTCGGCCATACGTGCGTCGTCGCGTTCGCCCCGCACGGTGAAGCGGCACACGCGGACGTTCCCGTTCAAGTCCTCCAAGTCATATTCAAACACATAGTCCCGTTCCTCGTTCACGTCCACCCAACCTCGGTTCCCGTCAGTCGAGAGGAAACGCAACGTGTTGCCGGGAGCCGCGAACGACTTCAGGTACCAGTGTTTCGTCTTGCGGTAATGCGGATAGTCGCCCCATGAGTTCACCATCGGGTTCTCGTCCGGCATGAACCAGTCCGTCAGGCTTTGGAACACCTGCCTGCCGTCCACCTTCAACGTGATGCGGCGGATGCCGAACTTGTTCGGCGTGCCGTTCATCACGTCGTCCGCCCAAACTGCCGCGCCCACGCGCCCCCACGCCCGGATTCTGCGGGCGGAAGCGTCGGCAGTGACCGTGAAAGCCGCGCCCGGCACTCCGGCATCCACCCAGCCGCGCCCCGGACAGGCGTACATCTTCACCCCGCGGACTACCGGTGCCATGTCGTCTTTCAGCAAATGCCGGAAATAGGGCATCGGGTCGAGCAGAGCCCCGTCCGAGGCGCGGTGCAGTTCCAAATGGAGGTGCGGGCCGAGCGAAGCCCCCGTATTGCCGCTGTACGCTATCAGTTCCCCGGCTTTCACGGGGAACGCGGAAGGCGGGAGTTCCACGTCCACCCGTTCCGATTCTTCCTCATACTGCCGCTTCCGGACGATTTCCCGCAACGGCGGCACGAAAGCGTCCAAGTGGCAATAGACCGACACGAGGCCGCCGGGATGCGTCACGTAAGCGGCATTGCCGAAGCCGTCGTGACCCACCGTGAGCCGCGACACGTAACCGTCGCCCACGGACAAGACCCGTTTCCCCACCGTGCCTTGCGTTTTCACGTCGATGCCGCAATGGAAATGGTTCGGGCGCGGCTCGCCGAAGTTGCCCGACAGCAGGAGCGGAATGTCCAAAGGAGAATGGAAACGCTCAGTCTGCGCCGCGCCCCGCAGGGGCAGACACAAGACCGCGCCCATCCACAACAAGAGTTTCGTCATGTCTCCCATACTTTGTCGACACGTGCGAGAGAACCGTCGCCTTCCCTCGTCAGCAAGCCTTGAAACTCATGTCCAACCCCTTGACGGAGTGGGTCAACGCTCCGACGGAAATGAAGTCCACCCCGCATTCGGCATAATCGCGCAAATTGTCGAGGGTGATGCCGCCGCTCGACTCCGTCTCGAAGCGGCCGGCCACCATCTCCACGGCCTTGCGCGTATCCTCCACGGAGAAGTTGTCGAGCATAATACGATCCACGCCTCCTATTTCCAGCACCTGCCGCAACTCATCGAAGTCGCGCACCTCGATTTCTATTTTCAAGTCCTTTCCTTTTTCCTTGAGATACGCGTGACAGCGGTTGACGGCGTTGGCGATGCCGCCGGCGAAGTCCACGTGGTTGTCCTTCAGGAGAATCATGTCGAACAGCCCGATGCGGTGGTTCACACCGCCTCCGGTTTTCACGGCCTCCTTTTCCAGCATGCGCATACCCGGGGTGGTCTTGCGCGTGTCCAGTACGCGGGTGTTCGTCCCCTTCAGCCGCTCCACGTACTTGTCCGTCATGGTGGCGATGCCGCTCATGCGCTGCATGATGTTCAGCATCAGGCGCTCCGTCTGCAACAGGCTCCTCACCCGCCCCGCGACGACCATGGCCACGTCGCCCGGCTTCACGTGTGTCCCGTCGTGCATGAACGTCTCCACCTTCATCTCCGGGTCGAAACGGCGGAACACTTCCTTCGCAATCTCTACTCCGGCCAACACCCCTTCTTCCTTGATGAGCAACTTGGATTTCCCCATGGCATCCGCCGGAATGCAACAGAGCGTGGTATGATCCCCGTCGCCTATGTCCTCGGCAAACGCCAGATCTATCAGGCGGTCGTTCAATTCTTCAACCGACAACATGTTCCTTCTCCTTTTATATGTTTGCAATGATTTGCCTACAAAGATACAACATAAAAACGAAAGGAGACACCTTTCCCCTATCTTTCGGTACACCGAAAGAGCACCGGGTTGCAATTCCCGGCCGCATTTTGACAAGAATCTCCCCCGGCGGGCTATCATAACGTGACATCCCGCCCTCCAGCCGCCCCTCCCCTTCCGCCTCTTGCGCACACAGGTTCCACAGCGTGTGCAAGAGACGGACGGGGTGGCGACAAAAGCGGTGGAGGCGCGGGGACTAATCCCTGCCGCTGCGCGTAATCAGCATGCGGATTTTACGGTTCAAATCGTCGCAACGCATCAACGTCTCTATCGTCAGGTGCATGCGGTAATGCCAGTAATTCCGGGGATTGGAAGGCACGTTAATCCGCTCGAACCCCGCGTCGGGATAACGCAGCTGGTCGTCCATCGACATCCAGTCCTGCCACGAGATAAGGCAGAGCATGGAGGGTGAATAGAGGTGGCGTGCCACCACTTCCTCGCACAACCAGCCCGGAATGGAAGCCGGAGCCTCGCCGTCTTTCTGCAACACCTCTTTGTAATACTGCCGGGTGCGTCCGGCATCTTCTTCCCACCATCCCCGCAAGGTGGGCATATCGTGGGTGAATATGGTGGCCACGCTGCGATAGGGATTTTCTTCCAGTCGCCCGAACCTCTGCCCGAACTTCTTGGGCATGGTCTGTATCTCGAGCGTCAGGATGTGCAACTCGTTCATCACCCACGGGACGCATTCCGGCACCATGCCCAGATCTTCGGCGCACACCAGCATCCGGGTGGCTTCCGTCAGGACGGGTAGCTTGCGCATGGCCTGCTCGTACCAGAACTCGTTGTGCCGGTGGTAGAAGTAGTCTTCGTACAAGGTGTCGAAGGCGCGTTTTTCCCTCTCGTCCAACGTCCGGTACGGAAATCCCTGCCGGGCCGAGATGCGCGGATGGTACCTGTCATGCCGCTTCGGGTCGGGGACGAACAGCACGTTGCTGATGAGCGAGTACAATCCCTCGCGCAACGCCATGTCGTCGACCGAGTTCTTTCCGGCGAAAGCCGCCGCCACCTTGCGTTGCGTGTCGTATTCGGGCTTCATCGCGTAGCTGCCCCCTCCCAGAGAGTCCAGATAAACGGCCTTCACCTCACCGGCACGTCCGCCGAACACTTCGTCCAGCACTTGGTCGGTGATGCAGGGCTTGACAAAGTAATCCCTGCGGAAGCGCAGGCCGTAACCCTCTATCTCTCCCACGCTCAGCGGGAGAGAAGGGGAGAAATGCCCCAGCAGGCCATGCACCGAGTCGGCAGGTATTTCCCAGATGCGGAAGAAGCCCAGCACGTGGTCGATGCGGTAGGCATCGAAGTACTCGGCCATCTTGCGGAAACGGCGCACCCACCAGCTGCAACCGTCGGCGAGCATGACGTCCCAGTCGTATGTGGGGAAGCCCCAGTTCTGGCCGTTCGCCGAGAAGTCGTCGGGCGGCGCGCCGGCCTGTCCGTCAAGGTTGAAGTAATACGGCTCCACCCAAGCCTCCACGCTGTTGCGGCTGATGCCGATAGGGATGTCGCCCTTCAGGATGATTCCCTTGGCGCGGGCATAGTCGGAAGTGTCCGACAGCTGCACATGCAGACAGTACTGCACGTAATAATAGAAAGATACCTCCCCGTAGTCCGGGGCGGACGGCTGGCAGAAGGCCCGAATGTCCTCCGGCTTGTACCTCGCGTGTATCGGCCACGAGCGGAAGTCGGCCGTCCCGAAACGGTCGCGCAACACGCAGAACGCGGCGTAAGGCCTCAGCCAGTCTTCGTTCTTGCCGAAAAAGGCGGCGAAGTGCGCGGACGACAACACTTCCGCGCCTTCCCGCCGGAACGCCGCGCGCAGGTATTCCTGCTTCAGGGCGTTCACCGCCTGGTAGTCCACTTGGGGCAAGGCGTTCACCGCCGCCCGTCGCCTCTCGTATTCCGCCGCTTCTTTCTCGTCGGCGGGTCCTGGCAACCGCCGCAAGTCGACATACTGGGGATGGAGCGCGTAGATGGAGATGCTGTTGTACGGGTAGGAATCCATCCAGTTCTTGTGGATGGTGGTGTCATAGACGGGCAGGAGCTGTATGACGCGCATCTTGGTGAGTGCCGCCCAGTCCACCATGGCTTTCAGGTCACCGAAGTCCCCCACTCCGCAACTTCCCTCGCTGCGCAGGGAGAATACGGGGATTACCACGCCGGCCGCCTTCCAACGGTTCGTCTGGACGCGCAACGGCGGGTCGGAGACTACCACCACCTCGTCCTTCATCACTCCGCTTACCGGCAACACCCTGTTCGCCCCCTCTTCCCAAGCCACGAAGGCACCCGTCCCGGCATCCACGACCACATACTTATATTCCACGGGGAAAGTGATGCCCACCGCGCTCAATGTCACGCCCCATTCGTACAACCCCGTCTCTTTCATGCGGAACGCGAGGTCCGGGTTCCATTCCCCCAATGCCGGCTGGTTGCCGAGGATGGCCAAAGCCTGCCCCGCTTCCAGTTGCGGCGCACTCACTTTCAGCATCAGTGTGCTGCCGAAATACGGCAACTCCCCTCCCACCGCCACGTGGGGACGGACGCACCGCGTGAAAGCGGAGGTGTAAAGATGGGACAAGGAGGGGATTTCGCGCCAGGTGTCGCGGAAGGTATAGGCCTTGCCGACATCGGCCCTGAAGCGGCGGGGCACGACATCCCATTCCTTTCTGGACTCGCGGCCATCCTTGTACACGCTGTAATGGTAATAAAAGGAACGGACGCGCCCGTCGCTGAAGAGCGTTTCCAACGTCCACAGGCATCCGTCGCGGGTTTCCAGCGGGTAAGCCTGAGTCTGCGCGTGTCCTTTGGCATCGACCAGCGTCAATGTCACCCTCATGTATTCTCCCCAATGCGTCCTGTATTCTATCGAGAAATGCAGTTTCATGGCTTTGCGTGTTTGTTCTTTTGTATTTGTGCAAAGATAAGGGTTGAAAGGCGGAGAACAAAATAAAAGCCTCTCTTTTTGGCGGCGAACGGGTGATTTTACGTCAACGCAAAGTCAGCGGCAACCTTTTTCCCGATTTTGATTTTCTCGTTTGCCTTTTATCATTAATTTTGCATCCAAACAAAATTTTGCGTTCATATCAAAACAGGACATGGCATGTGCGGAATAATAGGGTACATAGGAAAGAGAGACGCTTATCCCGTCTTGATAAAAGGGCTTAAGCGTTTGGAATACAGGGGATACGACAGTGCCGGCGTAGCGTTGGTCAGCGACACGGGAAACCTGAACGTGTATAAGGCGAAAGGCAAGGTGAGCGACCTGGAACGGGCGAACGAGGAGAAAGACGTGAGCGGACACGTCGGCATCGCCCACACGCGCTGGGCCACTCACGGGGAGCCGTGCGCCGAGAACGCCCACCCCCATTACTCCATGTCGGGCAACCTGGCGTTGATTCACAACGGCATCATCGAAAACTACGCCACGTTGAAGGAACGTTTGCGGCAACGGGGCGTGACGTTCCGCAGCCAGACGGATTCCGAAGTGCTGGTGCAACTCGTGGAATACATACGGACGAACAACGGCCTGAACCTGCTCGAAGCCGTGCAGGTGGCCTTGCACGAAGTCATCGGCGCCTACGCCATCGCGATATTGGACAAGACGTGCCCCGGACAAATCATCGCCGCCCGCAAGAGCAGCCCGCTGGTGGTGGGCGTAGGGAACGACGGCGAGTTCTTCCTGGCCTCCGACGCCACTCCCATCGTGGAATACACCGACAAGGTCATTTACTTGGAAGACGGGGACATCGCCGTCGTCCGTCCCGGCGAAGAGCTGAAAGTGGTGGACATGGACAACACGCGCATGCACCCCACGGTGAAGACGGTGGACATCAACCTCGGCCAGCTGGAAAAGGGCGGCTACCCCTATTTCATGCTCAAGGAGATTTTCGAGCAGCCCGACTGCCTGCTCGACTGCATGCGCGGGCGCATCAACGTGGATGCCGACAACGTGTCGCTTTCGGCGGTCATCGACCACAGGGACAAGCTGTTGGGCGCGAGCCGCTTCATCATCGTGGCGTGCGGCACGTCGTGGCACGCGGGGCTTATCGGCCAGCAACTCATCGAGAACTACTGCCGCATCCCCGTACATGTGGAATACGCCTCGGAGTTCCGCTACCGCAACCCCGTCATCCTGCCCACCGACGTGGTGATTGCCATATCGCAGTCCGGCGAGACGGCCGACACGCTGGCCGCCGTGGAGCTGGCGCGGCGGCAGGGAGCCTTCGTGTTCGGCATCTGCAATTCCGTGGGCTCCTCCATCCCCCGCGCCACGCACACGGGAGCATACATCCACGTGGGGCCGGAAATCGGCGTGGCATCCACGAAAGCCTTCACGGGGCAGGTGACGGTGCTGGCCATGCTGACGCTGGCGCTGGCCAAGGAGCGCGGGACGATTTCGCGGGACGATTACGTCAGGATGGTGAAAGAGCTGGTGTCCGTCCCCGCAAAGATGAAGGAGGCATTGCGGACAAACGAGCAGATTGCCCAAATGGCCAAGGTCTTCACCTACGCCCACAACAGCCTCTACCTCGGACGTGGCTACTCCTATCCCGTGGCTCTCGAAGGCGCATTGAAGCTGAAAGAGATTTCTTACATCCACGCTGAGGGCTATCCCGCGGCGGAGATGAAGCACGGCCCCATCGCGCTCATCGACTCGGAGATGCCCGTATTCGTCATCGCCACGCGCAACGGGATGTACGGCAAGGTCATCAGCAACATACAGGAGGTGAAGGCCCGGCAGGGGCGCGTCATCGCGCTCGTGACGAAAGGCGACACGAAGATACGCGAACTGGCCGACGAGATAATCGAACTGCCCGAGACGATGGAGTGCTTCGAACCGTTGGTGGCTTCCGTACCCCTGCAACTGCTGGCCTATCACATCGCCGTCTGCAAGGGAAAGGACGTGGATCGCCCGCGCAATCTGGCCAAGTCGGTGACGGTGGAATGAACGGGAACGGGAATGAAGAAGAAAGACAGCCCGTATTCGGCGGCCATAACCGGCGGAGGCTTCCTCTACGAGGAGACCGGTGTCCTCCTGCCCCTGCTGCGGGCCGACGACCGGGAAGCATTGCTCAAGGAAGAGGCGCTCAACAACAACCTGCTGCACATCAATGCGGAGAAGTCCCGCAAGACGAACATCCGGGAAATCGTCCGCCTGACGACATCAAAGACGACTTGGCGGGTTACGGGATAGCTTTCGATTACGAGTTCCGCGACTTCCACGACCGTTGCATCAGGACTGAAACGGGCTGGACAATCATCCTCGGGCGCGGTCTTGACATATTCGATAAATACGGCACATACTCGGTGGCCGCCACCCGGCAGGACATATGCAAGTGCAAGGCTTGCACCATCATTTACAGGAAAGACGGCGCGAGGTGAGGGCGTGACCCGATGCTTCCGCGACATCCGCCCGCGACGGGCGCGGCACACACCGGGCGGGACGCTAAAGAAGCCGAAACGGCGTGACGAGTCCCGGAGGCGACACGAAGCAAACGCCCGGAACACCGGAGGGCGGAAACGGCAAGCGAAGGGACGGAAACCGGCATGGCGGCCAGATTCGTAAAGTTACCGCAAAGCCGCGAAATCGGGGGTTGCCGCGTCCAAATGATAGCAAAATGTCAAAACCAAGCCGCGGCTCTCCTCTCGATTTGCACCCAAACAGAAGGCGTTTCCGCAAATTCCGGATACATATTTTTGCATATCGGCCTTGTTTTTCACATTTGTTAGGCAAAACGGCGCGATTTTGTGCCGCGAAAAATTTCCGGATGACGTGACAAAACACTTTTTTCGTCGTGTCATCGCGATTCGAATCTCGGCACTTTCCGGAAAAAACCGCCCGTAAGCGGGGTGACGGTCTGCCCGGGGTGGTCTTTTGACATCTCTTTGACGCGCCGCCCTTGTAAGGATTTTGCCGACAGATTGTCAGGCGGAACCGCCCTTCCGCTTACGCGTACCGTCGCGACGGGCGCACGGCGCACCTTCCCTCCCGGCACGTTGCAAGCCCTATCCGCCCTTTCGCTTACGAAATGATTTCCCGAAACCGCGCGAAAATCGATTTTTCAATCCGGATCTGCCTCCCGTGTGCAAACGAGCGATTCTCGCGAAGGCGGAATTGACTTTTTGACAAACTGACAAAACGTAAGACGGCACGCCTGTGAATCCCCCGACCGTGCACAAGGTGTCATGCCCGGCTTCTCGCCACCTTTGCAGGGAGAATACGGGGCGCGGACGACAAAAGCCGCGCAAGGCAAAGGCACTCCCCCACCCTGCCGCGTCCGCGAGACCGACGGGCAGGCTTGTCCGAACCAGAAACGGGAAACGACGCTGACGACGGCCTCCGCGCCCGGTCTACAAGGACTTCGCAAAGGCACCCGCGAAAGGAAATGTCAGGGGAAGCGGACTATTCCATGCGCTGCCGGAATCCGCGCCGCCCGCCGGAAAAGACATTTACTTGACGGACGAATTTACGCCGCCGTACCACGACATGGAATATTTGCCGAACCCGCGGCCTCCTCCGCTCCGGCCAAGTCCCGTCGGCATCCCCGCTGGGCGCGGGGCGGTGTCATGCGGGAGGGGGAAACGCCTCAACGCCTCTTTTCCGTCCGGGCGACCACCCAGATGCCGACCTCGTACAACATCCACATGGGCAAGCCCACCAACAACAGCGTGAACACGTCGGAAGTGGGGGTAATCACGGCGGCCACCACCAAGACCAGCACGACGGCATGACGGCGGTAACGGCGCATGAACGAAGACGTGAGCCACCCCATGCGCGCCAAGAGCCAGCACAGGACGGGTATCTCGAACACGATGCCCATCACGAGCGTCATCATCAGCAAAGTGTCCATGTAGGACTCTATCGTGACGGCGTTCACCACTTCCGCGCTCACCTGATAAGTCCCGAGGAAACGGAACGTGAGCGGGAAGACGAGGAAATAGTTCATGGCCGTCCCCGTGAGGAACATCGCGTAGCCCGCCCCCACCGTGCGCACGGCATATTTCCTCTCGCGGGCGTAGAGGGCGGGCGAGATGAAGCCGAACAACAAGTAAAGCAGGTAGGGCGAGGCGCAAATCAATCCGGCATACAATGCCGCCTTCATGTGGACGACGAACTGGCCGGCCAGGCCCGTATTAATCAACCTTACCGAGAAATCGCCGGGTATCATGCCCTCCAGCCCCAACGCGCGCCCGGCCTCGCCGAGCAGACGGTAGGTGACGAAACCGGCCTCCCCCGGCGCCAAGACGACACGGAAAAGGCTTTCCTTGAAGAAGAACGCCGCGAAAGCGCACACCGCCGTCACGACCAAAGCCTTGAGGAGGCAATCACGCAGGGCATCGAGATGCTCCCAAAACGTCCCCGCGGCCTCCCCGCCCGGGCTATGCGTCTTTCTGTTTCCGCTCTTCCTTATCCCCATCCGCGGTCTCCCCGGGCTTCTCCTTCCCGTACTGCGGGGCTTCCGCCTCGTTCATCCCGTCCTTGAAGCTCCTCACTCCCTTTCCCAGTCCTTTCATCATTTCGGGGATTTTCTTTCCCCCGAAAAGGAGCAGGACTATCAGCAGGATAACGAGAAGCTCATGCATACCAATCCCGAACATGCCCTTACTTGTAGATTACGTGTTTCAGAATCAAATAGCCGCCCACCACCTGCAAGGCCATTCCGGGCAGACCGAGGCGGAAATCCTGCGCGGCAAGGACGAAATCGCCCCTCATCGCCCACTCGCCCAACGTGCCGGGCACCTGATAGGCCAGCACTGCCGCCGCCAGCAACGGGACGCTGACCCGGCGGAAGCGGTAAGCAACGTAACCCGCCGCCAAGGCCGACAGCACCGACTTCAACAGCACGGCCGGCAACACGGCCGCCGCAGGCATGCCGAACCACCACGAGTTGACGCACGGCGAGAGGACGGCCGTCAACAGCCCCACGCGCCACCCGAACTTGTAAGCCCCCACCAGCGTGAAGAAATAGATAGGCAACCACGTCGCACCTCCCTGCGGAACCAGATGAAACAGTTGCGGCAACACGATGTTGCCCGCCACGAACAGCGCGGCCAGCAAATAAGTGCGCTTCTCGGCATAGCCGGGCGCGTAAAGCCTCACAGTCTTTTCCATATCGTCTTTCAATCTTTGGTTATACGTATGTCCGCCCCGCTTCGCGCCCGCTGGCGTTCCACGAAGCCTTCTATCACGGGCAGGCACTCCTCCGCCGTCTCCTTGTCAAGGCAAAGGGACTCCAACGGGCACAGGCCGTCGCCTGCGCGGTTCCGTATGGCCGGCACCGACAGCCCACAACACACCGGGATACCGGCGCGGAGCAACAACTCGCGGGCGGGCTCGCTCGCCACGTCGGCATAGACCCGCGCAACGCGTCCCGCCGCCATGAGCGCGGCGGCACCTTTCCCCACGACCTTGTCGGCCACGTCGGCACCGAGCAGGAAGCGGGGATGCTCCTTCAGCAAGTCGTAAAGGTCGGCCACCCCTCTCCGCTGGAACTCGCGCACCACCCCGTCCCGCCGCCGGACGACGCAGGAACATCCGCGTCCATGCAACAAGTCCGCCAAGCCGCGCAGCTCCTCCCCTGTCATAACGTCCCGCGTTTCAGCCGTTCCACGAAACCATCGATGCGGTGCAACTCCGCCGGGATGTCGATGTTCTGCGGACAATGGGGCACGCACTGGCGGCAGCCGATACAATGGTCGGCCTGCCGCAGGCGCGGCACGCTCCGGTCGTAGCCCACGAGGAAGGCACGGCGTGCCTTGCGGTAGTTCTCGTCCTGTGCGCTTTCCGGCACGTTGCCTTCGTTGACGCACTTGTTGTAATGCACGAGGATGGAGGGGATGTCGATGCCGTAAGGGCAAGGCATGCAATACTTGCAGTCGTTGCATGGCACGGTGGGGTATTGAAGCATCAAGTCCGCCGTGTCGAACAGGAACTTCATCTCCTCGTCCGTCAGCGGCTGCAAGGGGCAGTAAGAGCGCAGGTTGTCCTGCAAATGCTCCATATAGGTCATGCCGCTCAGCACCGTAAGCACGCCGGGGAACGTGCCGGCGAAGCGGAAAGCCCACGAAGCCACGCTGCGCCCCGGTTCGCGCTGTTTCAGGCGGGCCACCACGTGGTCGTGCACCTTGGACAGCCGTCCGCCAAGGAGCGGCTCCATGATGACGGCGGGGATGCCGCGCTTCGACAACTCGCCGTACAGGTACTCCGCGTTCGTGTTTCGCGGGTTGACTTCCTTGGCGTGCCGCCAGTCCAGGTAGTTGAGCTGTATCTGCACGAAGTCCCATTTGAAATAGTCGTGCCGCGAAAGCAGGTAGTCGAACACCTTGACGTCGCCGTGGTAGGAAAACCCGAGGTTGCGGATGCGTCCGGCCGCCCGTTCCGCCATGAGGTATTCCAGGACACCGTTGTCCACGTAGCGGGCGTTGAACGTCTGCATCCCGTCGTCCCCCATTCCCACGCCGTGCAACAGCATATAGTCGAGGTAGTCCGTCTTAAGCTCCTTCAACGAGTTGCGGTACATGGCGACAGACTCCTTGCGGCTCCATGTCGAAGGGTCGAAGTTGGAGAGTTTCGTAGCGATGAAATAACTCCCGCGCGGATGGCGACCCAGGGCGATGCCCATCGCGCGTTCGGACAGCCCCTGACAATAGGCCGGAGAGGTGTCGAAGTAATTCACCCCGTGAGCCAGCGCGTAGTCCGTCAGGCGGTTCACCTCCTCTTGATCTATCACGCCGCCGTTCTTCGCGTCCTTGCCTTCTTCCACAGAGGGCAGGCGCATGCACCCGTAGCCGAGGAGCGACACCTTGTCGCCCGTGGAAGGGTTGGTGCGATACGTCATCTTGTCCGCGGGAATCTCTCCCGCCGCCTCGCCCGCGCCCGCCTCCTGCCTCGCGCGGCATCCATAGAGCGCGGCCGACGTGGCCGCCGCGCCCGCCCCGAGAAGTTTCAGGAACTTGCGCCGACTTATGTCCTTTTTGTTTTCTTCCATGTCGCTCTTGGGTTAAATGTGACGATGTTTCTCGTGTCCTTCCACATAGATGGCACTGAACGGGCGCGCCGGACAAAGGTTCTCGCACGCGCCGCACCCGATGCAGCGTTCCTCGTTCACCACCGGCAGCTTGGGGGAATCGGGATTCCCCGCTACGGACGGCACCATCTGTATGGCACCCGACGGGCAATGGCGGGCGCAGTTGCCGCACTCCACGCCGTCGCGGTTCACCACGCAGTTCTCATAGACGAACACGGCGTGGCCTATCTGCACGGACGACTTCTCCGCCACCGTCAGGGGCCGTATGGCTCCGGCGGGGCATACCTCCGCGCACCTCACACATTCCGGCCTGCAATAGCCGCGCTCGTATGACATCTCCGGCTGCATCCACGTCTCCAGCGAGGCGGACGGACGCAGAACCCCGTTGGGACAGGCCGACACACACAACTGGCATGCCGTGCAGCGCGAGGCGAAGCGGCGCGCCCCCTGCGCCCCCGCCGGCTTTATGCGCACCTTGCGTCGCGGCACTTTCTTCTCCTCTATCGCGGCCATCCCGCCGTCCACTTTCTTCTCCTGCGCCCTCAGCCAGGATCCTGCCGCGAACAACGAGGCCACGGCCAGGAAACTGCGGCGGCCTCCGTCCGGTGCCCCGTTCTCCGGAGCCGCCGCCGGGGCGGCGGGCCGACGAGCGTAACTTATGGCCTCCTTGGGGCATTTGCCTATGCAGTCCATGCAAGCCACGCACCGGCTGTAGTCTATCTCGTGTTCCTTGATGTCGATGCACGACGCCTTGCAATTGCGCTCGCATAACTTGCAGTTCACGCATTTCGCGGTGTCGATTACGGGCTTCAGCAACGCATGGCGCGACACGAAGCCCAGCAACGTGCCGACAGGGCATACCGTGTTGCAATAAGTCCGCCCGTTCCGCCAAGCCAACACAGACAGCACGACGAAGGTGAGTACGGCCACGACCAGCACGGACAGCCCCTTCATCCACACGTCCGCCTCATAAAAGGCATAGCTGTCAGCCCGCTCGGCCGCATACGCCAGCAGGTTGTTCCCCCAACGGTAAAGGGGCGCAAGCAGGTTGGAGGCCATGCGCCCGTAGGCGCTGTACGGCTCCAGCAAGCCCGCCCAGCCCATGACACCCCCCGCGCCGGCCAGAAGCCCGGCGACGCAAACGGCGGCGAACAAGGCCAGCATGACGTACCTCAACCGCGACAAGGCCGGGGAATGGCGGAAACGGTTCTTCCTGCGCCAGCCTCCCAAACGGGAAACCGCGTCCTGAAACACTCCGAGCGGACAAATCACGGAACAATACACCCGCCCGAAAAGCCACGTGAGCAGCACCAAGGCCGCCACCACTCCGAGGTTCAAGGCCAGCAACGCCGGAACGAATTGTATCTTGGCCAACCATCCGAACAGGCTCTGCACGGCTCCCGTGAAGTCGAGGAACAACAGCGTGACGAGGACGAAACAGATGCACGCCGCCGTCTGCCTGATTCTTTTCAAACTCATAACCAACTTCTTAAACCATTGCTATTTCATGCCTGTCTCTTTCAGCCAGCCCTCCACTTTCGGGCGGGCATCCGCCACCTTCCCGCCGGGACAGACGAAACCTTTCTTCAAGTCCGCCTTGCCGACGTGCTTGGCAAAATCGCTGAAGCAATCCTGCTCGCCCCCGCCTCCGTGCGTACAGAAAGGTATCACCGTCTTCCCCGACAGGTCGTAGCTTTCCAAGAAGCTCCAGACGGCCATCGGCGCAGTCCCCCACCAGTTGGGGAATCCCACGAAAACCACTTCGTAAGCGTCCATCCCTTCCACCTTGCCTTTCAGAGCCGGACGTGCGTCGGCTTCCTTCTCTTTCTTGGCGTACTGCGTACACCGACGATACTCCTCCGGATATGCCTTTACGGTCTGTATCTCGAAGAGGTCGCCGCCCGTCAGTTCCCGAATCTGGCAGGCCAGGTTGCGCGTGTTCCCCGACCAAGAAAAATATGCCACCAACGTCTTCTTCGCCGTGTCGGCCTGTTGCGCCCCGGCCGCCGGACAGAGCATCGCCCACATCGCGAGAAACGCTCCCGACAATCTCGTTTTCATGTCAAAAGCCCTTTTTATTTTCATTCATTCGTTCTTTCCCGATTGCAAAGTTAAGAAATAAAACCTGCCCATAGATGCACGGATTACAGAAAACGCTACCTTTTTTACGGATTTACGTGTCCCGCGCGGCGGTTTCCATAGCGACAAACGGGACGTGCGCCCGAAGAGACACTGTTAAATCCGTATCCCATCGGACGCACGTCGCCATGCATTCCCGCTCCGGCCTCCGCCCGTCGTCGGGACGGGCGGAAGCCGGAGCGTCAAGTCAATACCCCGGGTTCTGCATCGCTTCCTTCTCCGCGTCGGTGAAAGGCGTGCCGTCGTCGTGCTGCAGGCCGTCGAGGAACGTCTGAGGTATGGGGCGCAACTCGTGCTTGTGCTCCCTGATGTCCGTCGCCTCGGGGTTGAACGCCTTGGCGCGCTTAATCAACGTGCCGGTGCGGCTCAGCTCGTCCCAGCGGTTCCACTCGCCCAGCAGCTCGCGCGTGCGCTCGTTGAGCAGGAAGTTTATCATGCGATCCTTGTCGCCCGAGCATCCCAGCTCGGCCAGAACGGCCTCGTCCTCCGGCGGGAGGTTCTTGTAGTCGGCGATTTGCAGGTTGGATGCCGCCGTGGTGGGTTCGATGCCCGTGGAAAGGTAGTACGTGTTCTTCTGCAAGAAGGATGCCTCATACGCCTGCTGGTTCGTCAGCTTGTTGCCTTCCGCGTCGGAGCATTTGCCGAGCGAGGCGCTGGCCGTCGTGTTCTCCGCGAACGCCATGGTGCCGTCCGTGTAGTACGAGCGGTCTTCCCCTTCTTTCCACTGTGCCCTCGCGCGGAGCGCGTTCACCGTGGCGATGGCGTCCTGGTAGTTCCCCAGCCTCACCTGCGCTTCCGCCTTCACGAGGTAAGTCTCGCCCGTGCGGGCCATGATGACATCGCGGTGCGCGTCGTTCTTCTCGCCGTCGCGGGTGCCGTCGTCCGTCTTGTTGATGCCGCAGAACACGTTAGACTGCGAGGGGTCCCCGCTCACGCCGTAGGTGTTGAGCACGTACTTTCCGTTCAGGAACGTCGGGAATACGTTGGGCACCCACTTGCCGGTCTCCGGGTTGACGAAACTGTGGGGCTGGTTGCCGCGCCCGTATGAGCCGTAAGGTTCGTTGTCGAAGCGCGTGTCGCTCTTCTTGTTCAAGATGAACATGATGCCTTCGTTGCCGAGCGTGGGCACTTGGTCGGCGGCGATGCCGTTGTCGGCCATGACAGTCGCCGCGGGCTTCGCGATGTTGTTCAGGCCATATATCGTCTTGAACGTCTTCCACATCCGGGCGTCGTTCACGTTGTCGAAGATGGAATAGACGTATTCCGTGGGGCGGCAACGCTGGAAGTCCATCCCTCCGATGTACTGTCCCCTCTGCACCCAGCCGTCGGAGAAGTTGGAGAACTGCGGGTTGAAGTAGTTGTACGTGCGGTTGCCGAAGCGTCCCTTGGTAGTGGCGTCGTCATTATGTTCCGCGGCCATCAGTATTTCGCTCAGGCCCTCGTTCTCGCAATCCACGCCCGTCCATTCCGCATATAGCTTGTTGTAGTCGTCGGCCAGGGGACAAGCCTTGATTACCTCGTCGCACAGGACAATCACGCTGTCTAAGTCGGTCTGCGCGGGATACTTGGAGTTCCAGTCTTCGCAACGCTCGCTTTGGCGGTACAGCAAGGCTTTCGCCAGGAAGTGGGCGGCGGTGTAGCGCGTCCACGTGCCGTTTCCGCGCCACTTGCCGGTGGGAAGCATCGAATAAGCCTGCCTGAAGTCCGCGATTACCTGGTCGAGGGTCTCTTCCGCCGTGGCGCGCGAGAAGTTGCGCACCACCCCTTGCAGGGGCTCCGTCTGCAACACCACGCCGCCGTACTGGGCGAAGAGGCGGTAGTAATTATAGCCGCGCAGGAAGTAGGCTTCGCCCAACGCCTTGTTGCGGCTGTCCTCGTCGGACACGTTCACGGCCTTGTCTATCACCAAGTTGGCCGTGGAAATGCCGTAATACATCTGGTTCCAGAGAGCCGACACGCCCGGGCAGTTGTTGTTGGCCGCGCCGTTGGCCGTAGTGCAGTCGAGCGGCCCCAGGCGGTTGTCGTAAGTGTTCCAGCACTGGCTGGTGAGGTCGGTGCCATAAGTGAACTCGTCGCAACCGTACAGCGTGATGCCGTAGGCCCATTCGTAACCGAAGTGCCAGCGGATGTTCCCGTACAGGCCCGCGGCCATGGCCAGGGCACCCTCGGGCGTTTCCAGGATGCCGTCGGTCATCAGGTGGCCGGAATCCTCTTTCAGGAAGCTGTCGGTACACGCGGAGGAACCCGCAATCAACGACAACGCCAGCGCACCCACATATATCTGATTCTTCATACTTGTCATAATCCGTAATTTTAAAACTTAAACCATCACTCCTTTCCAGAACCTTTCAGAACCCTACTTGAAGCCCGAACGTGAAGCCCCGGTTGTAGTAAGTCGTCCCCAGGTCCAAATCCATGAAGTCCACCTTGGAGAACAAGTTGCCCAGATTCCTCCCTTGCGCGTAGACTTTCAGGGAACCGATGCCCAACTTCTTGCAGAGTTCCTTGCCGAAATTGTAGCCCAACGAAATGTTGCGCACCTTGAGGAAGCCGGCATCCTTGTAACCGAGAAGGCCAGAATAAGCGTCGCCGCCCGACGTGTTGTAAATAGGCTTCTGCCATTCCGCGCCCGTGTTGTCCGGCCGCCAGTAGTCGATTTCGCGCTGGTTGTACATACCGTACTGCCCTTCACCGCCCGTGTTGATCATATACTTGAACCGCCCGTAAAGCTCCACGCCGAGTTCCAGCCCCTTGTAAACGAAAGTGTTGCTCCACCCCATCGTCAAACGCGGGTTCGCGTTTCCTATGATGACGCGGTCGTCGGCGTTTATCACGTAGTCGCCGTTCTGGTCAACGGGCCTCACCTTTCCGGGTTCGAACTTCTCCCCGTTAGCGTTGAACTTTTCCATTTCCCCGGCGTCGCTCTCCTGCCACAGTCCGTCGTTGTCGTAAGTGTAGAACACGGAGATGGACTGCCCGATGAACCAAGAGTTGTTGATGTCGTCCACCTTGCCGTTGGAGAGTTCCACGATTTCGTCTTTCTGGTATGCCAGGTTCAAGTCAGAATCCCACTCGAAGTCCTTCGTGCGCACGGGGATGAGGTTGAGCGTGAGATCCACGCCGAAGTTTTTCGTCTTCCCGATGTTCGCCATTATGGCGGGATAACCGCTCAGGGAAAGGATGCCCATCTGCATCAGCAAGTCGGACGTATGCGAATGATAGATATCCATCGTGCCGCCCACGCGCCCGTCAAGGAAGCTGAAGTCCACGCCGTAGTTGTATTGCGTGGTCTTCTCCCAACCGAGATTCTTGTTGGGCATCAGGTTCTGGGACGAGGAATAATACGGCTCGTTCGTGACGAACACGTTGGCGTTTCCCTGACTGAACGGCATCCAGTAGGAACCGATGACACCCAACGTCCCGTAAGGCGAGACGGAGGAGTTTCCCGTCGTGCCCACGCCGAAGCGGAGCTTCAACTGGTTAATCCAGGAAACGTCCTTCAGGAAATCCTCCTGCTCCATGCGCCATCCGACGGCGGCGGAGGGGAAGAAGTCCCATTTGTTGCCTTCGGCCAGGACGGACGAACCGTCGTAACGTCCCGACAGGGTGAGCAGGTAACGATCCATGAACGAATAGTTTACGCGTGCCATGTAGGAAGCCAGCTGGCTTTGCGTGAGGCCCGTGCCCATGCTGGCCTGATAATCCGAGTTGGTGATGTCCACCTGCCCCATGTTGTTCCACAGGAATTCCGGGATGAGCACGTTCACTTCGTGCATCCTGTTGTTCTCTACGTTATATTTGGAGGCACTCTGCAACAAGGTCACTCCGATGGCGTGCTTCCCGAAAGTGCGGTTATACAGAATCATGTTGTCGAGCGTCCAAGAGAAATGCCGCTCGCTGCCCACGTCGGCCACGTTGGAACTGCCCAGACGGTTGGCCGAGCTGCTGTCGATGAATATGCCCCTGCGGTAGTAGCGGAAGTCGGGGCCGAAAGCAATCTTGTAGCTCAGGCCTTCCAGCGGCCCCCATATCTTGCCGAAGTCCAGCTGCCCGTAGAAGCTGCCCAAGGCGCGGAAGGTCTGGCGATTCTCGTGCGACTTCTCCCATTCGTCCACCACGGTGTACACATTTACCACGGAGCCGCCCGGCTGGTTGATGAGGTCGCCGTTCTCGTCGTAAGGCACGGTGTAGCGCGGTATCGCCTTGGCCTGCCCGTAGATGTCGGAAGGCGCATGGTTGGAAGGCGCGTAAGTGGTGGACACGCCGTAGTCCTGCACGCTCCACGCCGCGTTGATAGAGCCGCCGAACTTGAACCAAGGCTTGGCCTGCAAATCTGCGGACATAGACATGTTGTAACGCTCATATTCCTGCCCCTTCTGCGTCCCCTTGTTGTTCAGGTAGCCGAAGGAGAAAGCCCCCTGCACGTTCTCCGTGCCTCCGCTGGCACTCAGCGTATGCTCGTGGGTGATGCCGGTCTGCGTCACCATGCCCGCCCAGTCGGTGTCGGTGACGCGCGATCCGTCCCACTTGCCGTCCACCCAGCCCTTGTTCACGTTGGCCAAAGCCGCGGGGTCGCCCGAGAAGAAGTTCTGGTCCTTCTCGTAGTCCGGCTGGTCGCCGCGCGGGTTTTCGGCGGGGTTGGAGTTATAGTAAGCCCACCGGCGCCACGTGATGTAGTCGCTTGCGCTCATGGCCGGGGACTTGTCGACGAGATACTCGAACGACACCGTGCCGGTGTAGTTGAGGGTCAGCGCGCCGCTCTTTCCCCGCTTCGTGGTGACGAGCACGACGCCGTTGGCGCCTCGCGAACCGTAGATTGCCGTGGCGGAAGCATCCTTCAGGA
Organism: uncultured Paraprevotella sp.; assembly: GCA_964523985.1. Taxonomy (GTDB): domain Bacteria; phylum Bacteroidota; class Bacteroidia; order Bacteroidales; family Bacteroidaceae; genus Paraprevotella. Next base: position 8,476 of record CAZGBV010000017.1, on the reverse strand, counting down.
TGTCGATGGACTCGATGTCGCGCGGGTTGATTGTCTCGATGCCGCCCGAATTCAAGGGCACGCCGTCCACCACGTAAAGGGGCGAGTTCGAGGCGTTGAGCGAACGGTTGCCGCGGATGCGGACACTGCCGAGCTCGCCGGGCCGCTGGTTGGAAGTGATGTCCACGCCGGCGGCCTTTCCCTGCAACGCTTCCAAGGCGTTAGACACAGGCTTCGTGTTCAGCTGCTCGGCAGTGACGTTAATCATGGCTCCCGTCACGTCCGACTTCTTCTGGACACCGTAGCCCACCACCACCACTTCCTCGAGGGTCTCGGAGTCCTCGGCCATGGTGACGTTGAGGGTGGTGCGCCCGGCAACGGAAATCTCCTGAGTCTGGTATCCCATGAAACTGATTTCCACCGTGGCGTTGTCCGGCACACCTTGCAGGGAGAAGTTGCCGTCGATGTCAGAGATGGTGCCGGTGGTCGTGCCTTTCACACGCACGTTGGCACCCGTCACGGGTTCGCCGGCGGAGTCGATAATCTTACCCGTGACCGTCTTGTTTTGCGCGTAGCCGCCTGCCGCGAACAGCGAAAAGAAAGCCGTAAGAAACAGCCATTGGACAACGCGCATCCCGCCGAACGTGCGCAACCTTTTGTTGTTTTTCATATAATAACCTTTTAGACGGATCCTTTCAATCCTTTCCGTTATCCATGGCCGACGGCAGGATCCGTTGGCCGACTGCCCTGGATTCTTTAACACAAAGATAGAAGAAATTTTTTATTCCGTCAGTCCCGTTAACGATATTTAAACTAATAATGTCGAAACAGACTGAAATAACCAAAAAAACCGCCGAGATTCCGACAAGACCCTGCTGACGGCAACGCTCGTCGACGGGACGGAAGCAACGTCCGGCCAAAACGATTCCGCCCCGACGCATACGTCCGGGAAGACCCTCACGCATCCGTTCTTCGCGAACGAACGGGCATCCGCACACTTTTTCCATGCCACGAAATAACAAGGTTCGCTTATATTCCTTATTTTTGCGGAAAACAGGACGTACCCCGGCAAACGGGAGCGGGCTTCGCGGCACTCGCCCGCCCTGCCCTTGTCCGGCAAACAACGAAAAGAAATGAAAAGACAAGAACTTTACGACCGCGTCGCCGCTTACTTCGAAGAGGCTATCCCGGCGGCCGAAACCGAATTGCGCTACCACGACCCGTTCCAGTTGCTGGTGGCCGTCATACTCTCCGCTCAATGCACGGACAAGCGGGTGAACACGGTCACCCCCGCGCTGTTCCGCGACTACCCCACCCCGGAAGCCATGGCCGCCGCCACGCCGGAAACCATCCATGAATACATCCGTAGCGTGAGCTACCCCAACGCCAAAGCCACTCATCTGGCGGGGACGGCACGCATGCTGGTGGAAAGATACGGCGGCGAGGTGCCTTCCGCCCTGGAAGAACTGGTCAAGTTGCCCGGCGTGGGGCGCAAGACGGCCAACGTGGTCCGGGCCGTGGCTTTCGGAAAATCCGCCATGCCCGTGGACACCCACGTGTTCCGCGTGAGCCACCGCATAGGCCTCGTCCCGGACACCTGCGCCACGCCTTACAGCGTGGAAAAGCAACTGGTGCGCCACTTCCCCGCCTCCATCGTCCCCAAAGCCCACCACTGGCTCATCCTGCACGGGCGCTACACCTGCACGGCGCGTGCTCCCAAATGCGGGGAATGCGGACTGGCGACGATATGCCGACATTACCTGCGCACCCGCGGCGAGGCACGTCCCGCCCCGCGAGAGGCGAAATAAAGAACCCGCGTCTCTTGCAAATATGGACGGAAAAAATTAACTTTGCGCTACGTAAAAGCATCGCATATAAACAAGGCGAAGCGACGGCGTATATATATATAAGGTAAAGACTTTAAATAAGGTTTTAGTATTATGACTATTGACAGTTACAAGTTTGCCGACAAGAAGGCAATCGTGCGCGTGGACTTCAACGTCCCTTTGGATGAGAACGGCAATATCACGGACGACACCCGTATCCGCGGCGCGTTGCCCACGCTGAAGAAAATCCTCGCCGACGGCGGCTCGCTCATCATCATGAGCCACATGGGCAAGCCGAAAGGCAAAGTGAACCCGAAGTTTTCCCTGAGCCGGATCGTGGATGCCGTTTCGGAGAAACTGGGCGTGGCCGTGAAGTTCGCCCCCGACTGCGCCAAGGCCGCCGAAGCCGCGTCCGCCTTGAAGCCGGGCGAAGCCCTGTTGCTGGAGAACCTCCGCTTTTATCCCGAAGAAGAAGGCAAGCCCGTGGGCATCGACAAGGAAGACCCCGCCTATGAAACCGCCAAGAAGGCCATGAAAGCTTCCCAGAAGGAATTCGCCAAGACCTTGGCTTCCTATGCCGACTGCTACGTGAACGACGCTTTCGGCACGGCACACCGCAAACACGCCTCCACGGCCGTCGTCGCCGACTATTTCGACTCCGACAGCAAGATGCTCGGCTACCTGATGGAGAAGGAAGTGAACGCCGTGGACAACGTGTTGAGCGACATCAAACGTCCGTTCACCGCCATCATGGGAGGCTCCAAGGTCTCCACCAAAATCGGCATCATCGAAAACCTGATGGACAAGGTGGACAACCTGATCCTGTGCGGCGGCATGACTTTCACCTTCGCCAAGGCCCAAGGCGGCAAGATTGGCAACTCCATCTGTGAGGACGACAAGTTGCAGTTGGCACTGGACATCATCGCCAAGGCAAAGGCCAAAGGCGTGAACCTCGTGCTGGGCACGGACTGCGTGGCCGCCGACGCCTTTGCCAACGACGCGCACACGCAAGTGGTTCCCGCGGGCGATATTCCCGAGGGTTGGGAAGGCCTGGACGCGGGTCCGGACACGCGGAAAGCCTTCGCGGAAGCCATCAGGGGTGCCAAGACCATCCTGTGGAACGGCCCCGCCGGCGTGTTCGAGTTCGACAACTTCACGGCTGGCTCGCGCGCCATCGCCGAGGCCATCGCCGAGGCCACCAAGAACGGTGCTTTCTCTCTCATCGGCGGCGGTGATTCCGTGGCATGCATCAACAAGTTCGGCATGGCCGGGCAAGTTTCCTACATCTCCACGGGCGGCGGCGCGTTGCTCGAGGCCATCGAGGGCAAAATCCTCCCGGGCATCGCGGCCATCAAAGGCTGACCCGCCACGGCGGACATATCCAAAGGCAAGAAGGGCGACTTGTGCACACGGGTTGCCCTTCTTCATTCCGAAATCCCATCATGAAGAGGCTCTTACCCATACTTTTCCTGTGTGCCGCCGCGTGCGGATGCCATTCCGCGCACGACGACGCTCCCCCGCCGGCCGCTGAGGCGCGGCGGGATTCCTTGGCTCTCAAGGTAGCCCTGATGCCCACCTTGGACTGCCTGCCATTTTATTACGCGAAGCAATGCGGACTGTTCGAGGAATCGGGGCTGGACGTGCGCCTGCAAACCTTCTACTCACAGATGGACTGCGACACGGCTTTCGCCCGCGGACACGTGGACGTGTCGTACACGGACTTGATACGCGCCGCATGGATGCAAAGCAAGGGCACGGGGCTGTACGTGTTCATGCAGACGGACGGGCACCACGAGCTGGTAGCGGCCAAAGGCAAGCGCATACGGCAGACCAGACACCTGAAGGAAAGGATGGTGGCCATGGCACGCCACTCGGTGACGGATTTGTTGCTGGACACGGTGGTGGGACAGGCGCACCTGGATCCGTCCTCCGTCTATCATCCCCAAATCAACGACATACGAATCCGGTGCGCCATGCTGGACAACGCCACGATAGACGCGGCTTTCCTCCCCGAGCCGTATGCCACGCAAGCCAAGCTGAAAGGGCACAAAAGCATCTACGACAGCCGGAAGCAACACATACGCCTTATGGCTTTCATGGTGACATCTGCCGCGACGGCCGACAAGAGGAAATCGAAACAGGTGCGCCTGTTGCTACAAGGATATGACAAGGCCGCGGAACAAATCAATCACAGGGAACAGACGGACAGCGTGCGGAACATCCTGCTCGCCTACCCGGTGGAAGCAGGAACGATAGACACCCTGGACATACCGGCTTACGCCCGCGCCCGGAAGGCGGGAAAAGGCGACGTGGCCACCGCCCTCCGGTTCCTGGCTCGCCGCAACCTGATTCCGCCCGGATACACCGGCGACACGCTCACATCTTTTTTAATCCATTGACGCTTATGGACAAGAGAAGTTTCGAACTCCTTTGCCGCGATGCCGCGGAAGCACTTGCGTCGCGCCGCATGCGCGACGCGTTGGACTGCATCGGGGGCATCTTGTTCGAGGCCGGAGACCCTTACCTGAGCCGGGAGCTGGAATCCATACGACAGGACTACGGCATGATGCTCTCTTTCATGGCACAGGGCGGCACGGACCCTCAACAAGACTGCGTCCACCGCAGCCTGACAAGCCGGGCTTTCGTCCTGCTCGACAAGTCGGCACGCCTCTACCACGTCCGCCACGAAAGGGACTTGTACGCAGAGGCGGCCAATCGCTGCGGCGCGGACAAGTCCACCTCCTTCGATCATTTGGCCGGAACGGCAGACTTGTTGCGGGAAAAACTGGCGGAGAACCGTGCAGGAGGCTCCGCGGAAGAAGACGAAAGAGAGAAGAACTTCTATGACACATACGACAAGATGTTCGAACAGGTGTGGACATCCCCCCTCTACCATGCCGCCGACGCGGAAAAGCTGAAAAAATTCATGGAACGGCAGGAGGATGACGAGAAGGCCCTGCTCGTCAGTGCCGTCATGCTGAACTTGCAACGGTGTTTCGACCCGCGGAAATACCGCCTGCTCCTTCATTTCTGCCGGACAGGACAGGCAAAAGTCCGCGCACGCGCCATGACCGCCGCAGTATGGGTTTACATGCAACACGAAAAACGGTTCGCCTGCTATCCCGACCTCGAGGAAGGACTGTCCTTGCTGGCACAGGACGAACGGCTCAAGGGGGAACTCATCCTCCTGCAACACCAACTCCTGATCAGCCTGGACACAGTGAAAGCCGAAAGAAAACTACACGACGAAATCTTCCCGGACTTGCTTAAGAACAGGAACTACCAACGGGGAAAGATGGGCTTCGAACAATTGGGGGAAGACTTGGAAAAGGCCTTGCGCGGCGAACCGAACGAGGAATGGGAAAAGATGCGGGGAAACAAGCATCTGGCCGACAACATGAAAGAAATCATCGCCATGGGCCAGGAGGGGGTGGACATCAACCTGGGTGCTTTCTCCGCACTCAAGCACTTCCCGTTCTTCCAATCCGTCGCCCACTGGTTCGCGCCATTCACCATACGCAGGCCGGAAGTGAAAGGCATCTTCCCCCCGAACCTCCGGGGCAACCAGATACAGACGCTCATGAACACGGCCAGCTTCTGCGAATCGGACAAATACTCGCTTTGCATGATGCTCGGCCAAATAAACCCGGCCGAACGGAACATGATGATTTCACAAATCGGCGCACAGATAGGGGACGGCGACGAAATCTCCCGGCACGCGGACGAGGAAAACAGGGATGTCGGCACCGTTTATCGCGACTATGTGCAGGACTTGTACCGTTTCTTCAAACTTCATCCGTCCAAGTCGCAGTTCGACGACCCGTTTGGGAGAGACCAGCTGTTCACGCGCTATGCCGTGCTGGAAAAGATGTTGAAGACACCGGCCTACCTGCGCCGGACGGCATCGTTCCTCATGAAGAGGGAATGCTACCAAGATGCCATCGACTACATGGAGGAGGTGCTCAGACACGAGACGGCCGATGCGGAAACGTTGCAGAAAGTGGCCTTCTGCTACCAACACACCGGCCGGCCGAACAAGGCCGTCTACTATTATCAGCAAGCCGACCTGCTGAACCCGGACAACGAATGGACGCTGAAACAGATGCGCCTGTGCTATTCCTCTCTGGGACGCTACGAGCAGGAGCTCGACTGCCTGACGCGCCTGAGAGGGATGAATCCCGGCGATGCCCGCCTGATTTCGGAAACCGGACTGTGCCTGATGCAGCTCGGACGGTACGGAGAGGCCGTCCGGCGTTTCTACGAACTGGAATACAAGGGGGAAAGGGTGGTGCCGTCGTGGCGCGCCATCGCCTGGTGCAACTTCAAGATGGGACACTTCGAACAGGCTGACAAATACTACCGGAAAATTCTGGGGCAGGACAAGGTGACGTGGGAAGACCACCTCAACGCGGGACATACGGCATGGTGCATGAAGAATACGGCGGAGGCCATAACCCACTACCGCGACTACCTCACGCTCTACGGCGAAAAAAGGGAAACGAAGGCGCAATCTCTGTTATCTCCCTTCGACGAAGACCGGAAGGAACTGCTCCTGCACGGGCTGAGCGAATTGGACGTCAGCCTGATGAGGGACATTCTC
>CAZGBV010000017.1:0-1971 GCA_964523985.1 uncultured Paraprevotella sp. | reverse complement strand
ACTGCTCCTGCACGGGCTGAGCGAATTGGACGTCAGCCTGATGAGGGACATTCTCCTTATCAGCTTGCGGTAATAGTCGGCGTTCAGCAGAGCGAATTGGACGTCAGCCTGATGAGGGACATTCTCGGCACGGAAGGGAAAAAACTGAACGCGGCAGGCGTCAAATCAAGGGGATGAGGAGGTGATAGAACCACCCCATGAAGCGACGGCCGAAAGAACGCCGCTTTTTCCAATTCCCGGGAGTGAGCAGGACGGACTGCCGCTTGTCCGCCTCGAAGATGGACTGTAACTCGCGGGTGGTGCACGTGTCCGCGATGAAGGCATTCACCTCATAGTCGTACTTCAGACTCCTGCTGTTCAGGTTGGCCGACCCCACCGTGCAGAACGAACTGTCCACCATCATGACCTTCGAGTGGTGAAAGCCGTCTTCATAATAATAAATGTCGGCACCCCGCTTCATCAACCTCTTGGCGTGGTAGGCCGCGACATCGGGCATGACGGGCACGTCGCACTTCGAAGACAGCATGACCTCGAGCTTCACCCCCCGCTTCAACGCGCGATACAAAGCCCTCCTCACGCTCGGCACCAACGAGAAATAGGGATTTACAATCTGTATCCGACTCCGCGCGTTGTCAATCGCGCCGATGTAACTCTTGCGGATGACAGCGGGGCTTCTCCTCGGTTCGCGGTTGGCCACGCCCAGAAGGATGCCGGACGAATCGGCACAGGCCGCTTCCCTCAATCCCTCGAAGCCTGTCTCGAAAGAAGCACTGTCCGGCACGTATTCCAGACTGTCTATCTCCCTCCCCGCGCAACGTTTCCACATCTCGCAGAATATGCGCCGGTAGAAAGAAACGCAGTCGCCCTCCAGACGCATGTGCATATCCCTCCATTTGCCGAACTCCGGACGACCGTGGATATAATAGTCGGCCACGTTCATGCCTCCGGTGTAAACCACCTTGCCGTCGATAACCACTATCTTGCGGTGGTCGCGATGAAAGGCGTGGTTCAACCACGGGAACACGATGGGGCTGAACACGACGACCTCGAAATGACGGCTCTCCAATTGTCTCAGATGCCTCTTCCGCAAGGGACGGTCGTTGCTGACGTTGCCGAAGTCGTCGTAAATCACCCTGACCTTGACACCCTCGCGCACCTTCTCGTCCAACAACGTGAACAAGGCCTTTCCGATGGAATCGTTGCGGAAATTGAAGTATTCCAAGTAGATGTAACGGCGAGCCTGGCGTATCGCCTTGAACATGTCGTCGAACTTTTCCGCCCCGCTCGGCAACAACGTCACGCGGTTGTGGGGCGTGAACAGAACGCCGTTCTCTTTCAAGTATTCCACCGTGAGGGAATCGTCCGGCATGATTCGTGCCGCAGACACGAGCCACGCCCACAGGAGGCAACAAAATATGACAAGCCGTCTGCTCATGATTGCTCTTCCGCTCCGACCCGGAGCATCCCGCTCCCTCCCGTGAAATCCATACTTCCGTCCATTGCCGGAAAATGTATCCGAATTTGTTTGTCCATGAATGCTTAATCAACGTGCGTTGCAAACGCCTCGCAACCGGTTCGCCGGAACCATTCCGCATCTTAACTCCCGTTGGGTACGACCCCATCCCCCGGCCGACAGTCAACCAAGACGGACGGGATTTGGTGCAAAGGTATATAAAAAACGCGATTTTCACGTTCGTCGCATAAGAAAGTCCCGGCTTTCCCAGAGAAATGCACAAATATGATTCTTTATGCGGCAACTCTTCCAGCGATTGTTTTCAAGACACCGCCTTTCGTCCGCCACGACCATGACGACTTTCCAAACCGATGCCGCCATGGATTTGCGTAATCCTTCCGGTGTTGTCCCGGGGGCTTCAAAAAACAGGCTTTCCCCTTAACAAGGAAAGCCTCGCGTTGGACTACCAGGATTCGAACCTGGAAAAACAGGACCAGAATCTGTTGTGTTACCGTTAC
>CAZGBV010000016.1:0-31154 GCA_964523985.1 uncultured Paraprevotella sp. | reverse complement strand
GACGACGGGGCGCGGGCATACGCCCGGTGGCACGCACATTCCCGCATCAGGCCCGATGTCCTCTCCTCATAGAGGGAAAAGGTCACCTGAAAGTCACCAAAATAGCAGCGAATGCACATATAAATCAACGTCCTATGTCGTCGTCCCTTGAAAACTATCACATCTATTGATTTATAGTAAATTCATTTCAATTTTTCTTTGATATGTCTGCAAGTATTCTTATCCTTCATTAAGAAACTTGCAGATTTTTATGATTAAAAAGAGCGATAATGCCCTTTCTTTGTTCAGCATAGGAAACAACGTACAAGGTCTTCGCCATGACGCATAAACAGGGTCTCCCGCCTCGTCAGGGCTACACCTTTGTCCCGAAGCGCATCCTCATGACCGAGGTTTTCGGAACCACTCCGAGACTGGGGCAAGACCATCAAGACAGACAGGAAATCGCAGACAAAAGCTGGAATACCGATTCAGGAACTTAAACGCAATTCGGAAGAGAAGCATGACTACGACAAATCAATTGAAACATTTGAGGTCGTCCTTTTGCAACAGCCGGGAAAAATTATTTCATTCATAAGTCTGAAATCCAATGTATCGGCAAGGGGAAGGAACACAAGAAGCATGAGTCCGGCAACAAGGTGTCAGTCATACGTTCCGACACCAGCGTTATCCTCGGGGCGATGTCCTTCCGCAATGAATATGATGGCCATACCATGGAATCCGTTCCCGGAAAGGTTGAACGTCTGACAGGAAGGAAAATCAAGTTCCGGCAGACGACAGAGGGATACCGAAACAGGAAAAAACCGACGGGAAAAATCCTGATGCCGGGGAGACACCATAAACCTCATCGTGAATAATCTTGCCACCGTCCGTGATGTCTGGGCAATTCCTTTAAAAGGTATGTGAAAGGAAACTTGACTGTTATAACCCAACTGTTTTGAGGCAAAAACGCCATGAAACCTATCGCTATTCCATGAATTTTCATAAAGCCACCACCACAGAGTTTCGCTCCAAAAAGGTCACTTCAAGGTCACCATATACAAAGAAACTCATCACTTACTCCGCCGTAAAGTCGCTGATTATTAGAGTGGACCAGCCAGGGCTTGAACCTGGGACCTCCAGATTATGAGTCTGTTGCTCTGACCAACTGAGCTACAAGTCCGGGGCGGCTCCTTCCGGAAGCGCATTGCAAAAATAAGATGATTTGCCGAGATATGCAAACGATAAGGCAAAAATGGCGGGAAAAACTTTCAATATTGCCGGAACTGTTGTATTTTCGCACGGGGAATTGTGCGCGAGGCGAAAAACGCAGGGCGAAATGGACAAGCGAATCAAGAACATCATTTTCGATTTCGGCGGCATCATCGTGGACTTGGACAAGGAGGCGGCAGTGCGTGCCTTCGAGGCACTGGGCTTCGATGCCGGCACTTACATCGGGGACTACGCGCAGGACGGCGTGTTCGCCTTGATGGAGACGGGGGAGATGTCGCCGGACGAGTTCTGCGGCTACGTGCGCGAGAGGACGGGGCTGGACGTGGAGAACGGGGAAGTCTTCCGGGCATGGAACAAGATGCTGGCCGGGATGCCGCCCCGCCGCCTGAGGTTCATCCGCCGTCTGCGGACAGACTACCGCACATACCTGCTCAGCAACACGAACGCCATACACTGGGAACATTCGCGCCGCGAACCGGCAGCCCCTTGGGAGGCATGGCCGGAGGATTGTTTCGACCGCGTATTCCTTTCCTTCCGGATGCACGCGGCCAAGCCGGACGCGCGGATATTCCGCGAGGCACTCTCGGAAGCCGGGCTGAAAGCGGAAGAGACATTCTACATCGACGATTCTTCCGCGAATTGCGAAGTCGCGGAGAGCCTGGGAATGCGGGCGTTCCATTCCCGGCAGCCGGATGACTGGTTCGGCCTGTTTGATTAAGGAAGGGGAGATATGAAGTTCATCACGCTTGCCTCCCCCCTACCCTACCGGACTTGCGCCGCCACGACAGGCTTCTTCGACGGCGTGCACGTGGGCCATCGTTCCCTGATACGGCAATTGTCCGCTTACGCCGCCGGGCGCGGTCTGGCCTCCCTCCTCGTGACGTTCCGGGAACATCCGCGGCAAGTCATGCAGGCCTCCTTCCGCCCCGCGCTACTGACCACGTATGAAGAGAAATGCGCCCGCTTGGCCGCGACGGAAGCGGACTTTTGCCTGACGCTGGACTTCACCGAGGCTCTGGCGGCTTTTCCGGCCCGTCGTTTCATGGCCGAAATCCTGAAAGGGAAGCTGTCCGCCGAAGCCCTGTTCATAGGATACGACCACCGCTTCGGGCATGGCCGTTCGGAGGGATATGCGGAATACGCGGAATACGGGCGCGAACTGGGGATAGATGTCGTCCGCGCGGACGCCTTGGCCATGGGAGAAGCAAACGTGAGCTCGTCCATGGTCAGGGATTTCCTGACAAAGGGAGAAGTGGAGGCGGCGGCAGGCTGTCTGGCCATGCCATACGAAATCACGGGGCGCGTAGTCCGCGGCTTCCACGTGGGCCATGAACTGGGCTTCCCCACGGCGAACATTTGCGTGGAAGACCCGCGAAAGCTCATTCCCAAGGACGGCGTGTATGCCGTCCGCGTCAGCGGGGAGGCGGACGGCGAAGGGCACGTCTGGGGAGGCATGCTGGACATAGGCCGCCGCCCGACGATAGGGAACGGGGACAGGCGGACGGTGGAAGTTCATCTGCTGGACTTCGCCGGAGACTTGTACGGCCGCCGCCTGACGATAAGCTTCGTCCGCCGCCTGAGGGATGAAAGGAAGTTCGGGGATAAGGACGGGCTGGTGCGGCAACTCCGCGCGGACGAAGCCGCAACGAGAAAAATCCTGAACGAAAAGGGAAGGTAAGGAAAGAAGATGTCGGCATGAAACGCACGGTTTGTCTGGTTCTCGTCTTTTTCGCTTCCCAGGTCTTGTCGTCCTTGGCCGTACTGTTCTTCTTCAACCTTCCGCGCCTTCTTCACGGGGAATGGCCGGACGCGGACACGCTTGTGGCGTCCCCCGCCGCCATGGGGCTTTCCCTGCTCCTGAACGGAGCCGTGGTATGGGCGGCGATGACCCTGCTGGGATGGATTGACGACGGGAGTTTCCGCTCCGGGCGGGCGAGATGGCCGACATACGCCGCCGTCGTCTTATGGATGACACCCGTCATTTTCATCGTGAACCTGTTGCTGGAAACCTTGACACTGGAGGACTTGAAAGCCGACGTGTTCACCATGCTCGTGCATGATTTTTGGGGCGCGTCGGCTGTCATCCTCGTCGGGCCTTTCACGGAGGAAACGGTGTTCCGCATGGGCATCCAGGGTTACCTCGTCCGGCATGGGCTACGCCCGTGGGCGGCCATCGCGATTTCCGCACTCATATTCGGGGCGGTGCACGGAAACCCGGCGCAAATTCCGGGAGCCGCCGTCTTCGGCCTGGTGTTCGGCTGGCTGTATTGGCGGTCGGAAACGATATGGATACCCGTCGCGGCACACGTCTTCAACAATCTCGTGGGCGTGGCCATGATTTGGTGCACGGGCGGGGCGGACACCACCCTGTCCGGGTTGTGCGGCGGGGCGGGCGGCGCTTCCGTCTGGGCATTGGCGGCCGCCCTCTGCGGATATGCGGGCTACCGTTATTTGGACAAGGCTTTCGGGGAAAAGGAAGGACGGTAGACCGCGCCCGGGAGGATTCCCTTCCCGCGACGGGCCGTCCTACCGGAATGGAGACGGATAATGGCGCAGTTCGTTCCTCAGCGCACCGCTCTGCCGGAGCGTCACCTTGTCCATCAAAGCCCAAAAGCGCGAGCCGTGGTTCAGTTCCCGCGTGTGGCAGAGCTCGTGCAACAACACGTAATCGGACAGCCGGAGAGGGAGAATCATCAGGTAGAGCGACAGGTTGATGTTCCCTCGGGCGGAACAGCTCCCCCAGCGGGTGCGGGCGGAGGTAATCCTTACCCTGGCGTGGCTGAACCCGTGCATGGAAGCCAGCTCGCGGAGGCGGGGCGGCAGTATGGCCTTGGCTTGCTTGCGCAACGCCTCCGTAACCACCTTGAAGAGCCAAGGCTGCAACTTCCCGAAGTCCGTCTGCGGAGGGTAGATGATTTCCACGCGGCCGATGCCCTGCCGTATGAAGAAATTCCGTCCCCGCCCCTCCGTGAATGAGAGGCTCAGCTGGTCGGTTTCTATTTTGAAGTTTCCGTCTATCATCTGAAAATTCCCGTCTGTCACCTGATGTTCCCGTCCGTCATCGTCCCATAGGCCGGCCCCGTCTCAGGGGAGGCACGCCGCGTCTCCGGCGGAAAACGGCCGGGGCGGGTGTTCCCGAAATGTCGTGCCCTTCTTCTTTTATGTTACAAAGATGCAAAGAAACTTTCAATCATGTAAGCCCATAAGGCATATTTCCGGATAATTTTACAGAAATGATTCCTTACGGCGGCGAAGGTGGAGGATGGCAACTGTTGCTGTTCCACGGCCTTCGTCTTCACCGGGCCGGATGGTAATCCGTACCTTTTCCCTCACGCTACGGCGGCATTCCCACGCCCGGGGACGCGCCGCCTGACATCCCCCGCCGACAGTACCCGGCGGAAAAATCCTTCTCCATGGAATTGCTTCACGCGCAATCGCGGCGTAAGCACGTACATGACAAAAAAGGCGTGAAAGGCGCGTTTCCCGTGCAAAGTGTAAGCAAGGCGGTTTCCCTACCCCGTGAAAAAAGTTCCATCCGTGCGCGTTCCGGGATGATTCCGGATACATATTTTTGCAATCCGGCCTTGATTTTCACTTCCCTTAACCGAAACGCCCCGATTTTGTGCCGAGAAAAATTTCCGGATGACGTGAAGAAACACTTTTTTCGACGTGTCGTCGCGATTCGAATCTCGGCACGTTCCGGAAAAAACCGCCCGCAAGCGGGGCGACGACCTGCCGGGAACGGTCTTTTGACATCTCTTTGACGCGCCGCCCTTGTAAGGATTTTGCCGACAGATTGTCAGGCGGGACAGCATTTCCGCTTACGCGCCCCGCCGCGACAGGCGCACGACCCGCATCTCCGTCCGGCAGAATGAAAGGCCGCTACGCCCTTTCGCTTACGGAATGATTTCCCGAAACCGCGTGAAAATCGTTTTTTCCGGGCCGTCCGTCGGGACGTGCCGGAAAAAACGATTTTCACGGGAACCGATTTGACGTTTTGTCAGAATTGACATTTTGTCAAAACAGAGCTTTCCCCGTGCCGCGGCCTTTTTGTTCAGAACGCAAAGGCCGCGGCACGGGGAAAGCTCCGCGTCACCGCATGAGCGGCAATCCGGGTCAAAACCGTCTCACCCGTCTGTTTTTTCCATGAAACACCACGTTCCGGCTTCCAGACCCTTGTAGCAAGAAAGCACACGGAACCGAAAGCTGGAACGACCCTGCGGACACCGGTTCAAAGGAATCCGCCACAGGGAAAGTCCGAACGGAAGGGTCGGCGACCCGACTTCGGCTTATTGGGCGGGGACGGAGGGAGCGGAGGGAGCCTGCCCTTCCGGGGTTTTCGCCGCAGGGGCGGCCTGTTGCTGCGGCCTGCCGGCATCGAATCCCGGCAAGTTGTTGGAGTTCACCGCTTTCTGTTCGGTGGCCGTCTTCATCATGGCCGACTCGTCCGCCGTCACGTGAGGGATGAAAAACACCGAAAGCACACTCAGCACGACCATGGCGGCGGCCAAACCCCACGTCATCTTCTCAATCACGTCCGTCGTCTTCCGCACGCCCATGATTTGGTTCGAAGCGGCGAACCCGGAAGCGAGGCCTCCTCCTTTCGACTCCTGGATGAGCACTATCAGGCACATCAGGACGGCAAGGATGAAGATGAGTACAATCAACACCGTGTACATGTCTATGACTTTTTGTTTTTGTTTTTGTTGTTTATTATCAATTTCTCCAAGAAACGGATTTGATCTGCAAAATAACGGTTTTTTTTCGGATATTTCAAACTTAGCCTCCTTATAATTTCCATTGCCTTGTCATATCGGCCTTGTTTGACGTAGATTTTGGCCAACGTTTCCGTGAAATAGTCCTCTTCGCCCTTTGCGGGGAATACCGGGATTTGCGGCTCGCCGCCCCCGTCTTGATCCAGCACGATGCGCTTGTCGCCTTGCCCTATGAACTCGTCTATCAAGTCCTGATGCCGCATGGGGGGCACCGCCGCAATCGTGGCGGGCGCGTCCTCGCTCTGCATGAGGAAAGCCATATAGTCTGTCGAGGCATCCACCGGTTTCTGTCGGCGGGACTTCTCTTCCGGCAGGTCGGCGAGAAAGTCGTCTATGAGCGATTTCGTGCAGTCCCCGTCTTCCTCCGCGCCTTTCCCCGTTTCCGCCCGATGCCCCTTGACGGGTTCAATCCGGTAGTTCTCGCTTTCTATCAGACGGAACAGCACCTTGCGGTCCGACAGGTAGAAAGCGGCGCGCCGGAGCTCCCGGTCGAAAGCCGCGTCGTGCAAGAGGTAGAGGTTGCGCAGGTAGAGCAGACGGGCGGGCTGGAAATAGGGATGGTCGCCGACCAGCTTCTCCAAGCGCGGCAGCGTCTCCTTGTCGAGCTTCTCCGGATGCTTGATGTAATCCGACAAGTCGATGTCCATGTCCTCACCAATTCGCCACGGTGGCGTTAAACACTTGGTCCACGATGTCTTCCACCATCTGCGTCACGAGTTCTTCCTGTACCGAGGTGAGCTGTTGCGACGAGTCGTACTGCGACGTGGCGCTGAACCTCTGTTCGAAGTCCTCGTCGTGGTTGGCGTTGTTCACGAAGCGCACGTTCACCGTCATCTTCAGCTGCACCTGCGAGGAGAACCCGTCGGCGGACACGGCCTTGTTGAACTGGCTGTACTCCACGATTTCGCCGGAGAGCTGCAAGTCCCCGTTGCGGTTCACCTGCCTCAGCTTGGTCTGGCGGGCGTAGACGTCGGTCAGCTGGTTGTTGAAGATGGCCTGCATGGGAGCCCATACGTATGCGGAACGGATGGGGAAGGGCGATATTTGTATCGTCTTGGTCTTCGTGTAGTCGATGGACGCGCCGTTGAACTTGTAGGAGATGGAGCAGGCCGCCGGCACGAAGAGGCAGGGCAGGAGCCAGACTGCCCTGTCCTTAAACATTTTCTTTGTCCAGTCCATATTCCTTTATCTTACGGTAGAGCGTCCGCTCCGAGATGTTCAAATCCCGGGCCGCCTTGCGCCGCCTTCCCTTGTTCTTTTCCAACGCCTTCATTATCATCTGCCGTTCCACGTCGTTCAGCGACACCGCCTCTTCCACATATTCCACCGGGGTCTGGAACTCGTCCGCCCCCCTGGCCGCGTGCGCCACCGGATAGGCGATGCCGGCCGGCCGGTAGTAAGCGACGGACTGTCCGTCCATCCCGGTGGCGGGCACGGCAGAACGCTCGCCGCCCGCCCTCTGCCCGTGCACCAGCTTTTTCAGCTCCGTCACGTCGTTGCGCAGGTCGAAAAGTATCTTGTACAGCAGCTCGCGTTCGTTTTCGAAGCTGCGCGTGTCGTTCTGCTTGTTCAGCGGCACGATGTCGCGCGTCACCGGGTCGTCGGGGATATACCCGCCCAGGATTTCCGGCGTGATGGTGCGTTCCGGGGAGAGTATGGAAATCTGTTCCGTCACGTTCTTCAGCTGGCGGATGTTCCCCGGCCACGAGTATCTTTTCAGCCTTTCCTTGGCTGCATCCGTCAGCTCCACCGGGCACGGCATGTTATACTTCTCCGCCGTGTCCATGGCGAACTTCTTGAACAGCAACAGCACGTCGTCGCCGCGCTCGCGCAGGGACGGCATCTTGACGGGGATGGTGTTCAAGCGATAGAAGAGGTCCTCGCGGAAGCGACCGTCGCGGATGGCCCTCGCCATGTTGACGTTGGTAGCCGCCACGATGCGCACGTCCGTCTTGCGCACGTCGCTCGCCCCGACCCGTATGTATTCGCCCGTCTCCAGCACGCGAAGCAGCCGCGCCTGCGTGGCCGGGGGAAGCTCCCCCACCTCGTCGAGGAACAGCGTGCCCCCGTTGGCCGCGCCGAAGTAACCTTCCCGCTCCCCTATCGCCCCGGTGAAAGCCCCCTTCTCGTGGCCGAAGAGTTCGGAGTCTATCGTCCCGTCGGGGATGGAGCCGCAATTCACGGCGAAGTATTTCTTCGCCTTCCTCAGGCTGTTGTCGTGGATGATGCGGGGGATGGCTTCCTTCCCCACCCCGCTTTCCCCGGTAATCAAGACGGACAAGTCTGTCTTGGCCACCTGCAAGGCAATGTCCACGGCATGGTTCAACCCTTCCGAGTTGCCGACGATTCCATATCTTCTTTTCTGTGCCTCTACGACGGATGCGTTCATTTCTTCTGCAAAATGCGGTTGACGGCAAAATTACACAAAAAATCCCGTGGGGCACGCTTCGCCCGTGTTAATTTAAGAAAAACGGAGAACGGGGGCACCCGGTGAAAAAGCCGGGCAGGAGGTGCCCCGGACGCGCGACCGCGCGCAGCGGGGACGAATCCCTCCCCGCTTGCCATCCTCCCGCGGATGCGTTGCCTTCGGCGCCGCCCCGGCGCGTGATTTTCATTTCTTCCGTCTTTTCCATATCCTTTTGTTTTTATCCGTTAATTGCTATCTTTGCAATATGTTTCGGGCACGGCGCGGGCAAACCGTGCATTTCGTTCTATGGATTAACCGTCAAAGATGAAAGAGGATATGGAAAAGGAACGGGAAAACGACAGGCTTGACAAACATATAGGGACAACTTGTCCGTGAAGCGATGCAGGACGCGCGCAACCGAAAACAGGCCTCCGCGCCGGCCGGCCGTGCCCGCCGCCTTGTGCGGGAAGCCTTGTGCGGCGCGGCGTGGGGAGCCGCCGTGTCATTGCTGGGCGCATGCTCGGCCACGAAGTTCATACCCGAAGGCGGATACATGCTGGAAAGCGTTTCCGTGAGGCCGACGGACAAGTCGCTCGACGTCACGCCGTTGAAAGGATATATCCGGCAACATCCCAACTCCAAGTGGTTCAGCCTCCTGAAAGTCCCCATGGGGCCTTATGCCCTCTCCGGGCGCGACACGACGAAACGCATCAACCGTTTCCTGCGGCGGATAGGCGAAGCGCCGGTGGTCTTCGACACGGCGCAGGCCAACCGCACGGGGGAGAGCATGCTGATGGCCGTGAACAACCTGGGATACCTTCATGCCCGCGTGAACCAGAAACGCGCGGTGAAAGGGAAGAAGGTGAAACTGACATACGAGATTGTGCCGGGGGAACGATACAGGGTGAGGGACATCCGCTACCTCATCGAGGACTCCGCGGTGGAAAGCCTCGTGCGCGGACAGGCCTCGGCATCCGCCCTGCGACCGGGAATGCCCTTCGACCTGAACGTGCTCGACGGGGAGCGCGGACGCATCTGCGGCATCCTGCAAAACAGAGGGTATTACAAGTTCAACAGGGAACACGTGCGGTTCGAGGCGGACACGTGCGCGGGAGGCGGGATGGTAGACCTGGATGTGGTGATACCCCTGTACCGCGCGTCGGCGGAAAGCGAACCGGAACCCCACCGTCGTTACAAGGTCCGTTCAGTCTCCTTCGCCGAGGACGCGGCATCGCCCGGCGGCGGGGAGGGCGGTGCGTCCCGCCCGGACAGCATCGCCTACCGCGGCTTCACCATCTATTACAGGGGAAAGCCGGCCTTCCGCCCCTCCGTCTTCACGGGCAACAACGCCATAGAGCCAGGAAGCCTGTACCGCGAACGCGACGTGCAGCGCACTTACAGCAACTTCGGACGGCTGGGGGCCGTGATGTTTTCCAACGTCAGGATGGTGGAGAACGACACCTTGCCGGACATACTGGACGCCCTCGTGACCGTGCACGAGAGCAAGCCGCATTCGATAGGGGCGGAGCTGGAAGGCACAAACTCCGCCGGCGACCTGGGAGCCGCCCTGCTCCTGACCTATCAGGACCGTAACCTGTTCCGGGGATCCGAACTGCTTTCGCTGAAACTGCGCGGGGCGTTCGAGGCCATCACCGGACTGGAGGGGTACAGCGACCGCAACTACATGGAGATAAGCGTCGAAGCGGGGCTGACGTTCCCCAAGGCCGGACTGTTCCGCTCCAAGGGACGGAACCGCGGGCTGACCCGCGCCACCTCGGAGGTGTCGCTGCTCTACGACTCACAGAACCGCCCAGAGTTCCACAGGCGCGTCCTGACATCGGCCTTCCGCTACCGCTGGCAAAGCCCGAACGGCATGTTGCGACACAGAATCGACCTTGTGGACCTGGACTACGTGTTCATGCCTTGGATTTCGGACACGTTCCGCAAGGACTATCTGGAAGACGAGACCGACCGCAACGCCATCCTGCGCTATAACTACGAGAACCTCTTCATCGTGCGGCTGGGCTACGACCTCACCTACAACTCGCAACGCGGCGCGACGAGCAACGCGGACTACAGCGGCGGTGCCTTAAGCATCCGCCTCGGCGTGGAGGCGGCCGGAAACGTGCTCTACGGCTTCTCACGCCTCTTCAAGGCCAGGCAGGACGAACAGGGGCAATACACCTTGTTCAACATAGCCTACGCGCAGTACGTGAAGGGGGACTTCGACATCAGCAAGAGCTTCCGCCTCGACAACCGCAACTCGCTGGCCCTGCACTTCGGGCTGGGGGTGGCGTACCCTTACGGAAACTCCACCATCCTGCCGTACGAGAAACGGTACTTCAGCGGAGGAGCCAACAGCGTGCGGGGATGGTCGGTCAGGGAACTGGGACCCGGACGCTTCACGGGGGGCGACGGACGCATCGACTTCATCAACCAGACCGGCGACATTAAGCTGGACATGAACGCGGAGTACCGCACCTACCTGTTCTGGAAGCTCCACGGGGCGTTCTTCGTGGACGCGGGCAACATCTGGACTATCCGCGACTATGCCGAGCAGCCCGGCGGGCAGTTCCGCATGCGCAGCTTCTGGAAAGAGATAGCCCTGTCCTACGGGTTGGGCTTCCGCCTGAACTTCGACTATTTCGTCCTGCGCCTGGACGGGGGGATGAAAGCCATTCACCCGGCCTACGCCGACGCGCGGCGCCACTACCCTATCGTCCATCCGGACTTCAGTCGCGACTTCACCTTGCACTTCGCAGTAGGCCTTCCATTCTGACGAGCCACCGGCGGCCTGCCTTCCGCAAGGGTATGAGACAGGCGGCCTCGGGGACGATGCGTCTCTCCCGCCGCCCCAGAGAATCCGCCGCGAGAGCCCGGCATACGGTGCAACGCACGAGTGCCGTGCTGTCGTCCATCCTTTCGCATTCAGTCGAACTCACGTAAGCGTCCCCCGGAGCCGCCCGCACGGCCTCGATGCCGCTTTCCGTGATGTTCGATGCGCGGAAGGCTATCCACTTGCGGGAGTCCTCCGTGCAACTCCCGCAGACCTCGTCGAAGCGCAGGTTGAAGAAATCCTCCGCGAATTCCGCGGCACGGCTGTTTGCGCGTGCTTCCTCCTCGCCGGCACACCCCGCCCAGTCCCGCAAGCAGACACAAGGGCGCGAGCCATCTCCTCGTCTTCTTTATCTTGAATGTCCTTACGCCTTCCGCGCCGCAGGCCGTCCGTCCCGCCGTCCGGCTTCGTGTTTCCGCAGTGCAAAGGCATGCTTTTTCCACGCGACGGCCAACGGAAAGCCCCCGATTTTGCCGGACGGGGGCTCAGGAAAGAATTATTTGCCCGTTACCCCATGTTTTCGTAACTTCGCGGCGTTAAAGAAACGGGTATGCTGAAATTTGTTTGCCTCGGGAGCGGCAGTAGCGGAAACAGCTATTTCCTCTTCACCGAAGATTATGGGATATTGATTGACGCGGGTATCGGGATACGGACGCTGAAAAAACATTTCCGGGATTCCGGGCTTTCCCCGAGGCAGATAAAGGCCGTGCTGGTCACACACGACCATACGGATCACATCAAGTCGGTCGGGAACTTGGCGAAAGAATACGGGCTTCCGGTTTACGCCACCGAACTCGTACACGACGGCATCAGGCACAACTATTGCGTGTCGCCGAAACTGAAGGAGGAAAACGTACGCTTCTTGCGGAAAGGGCAGGCCTTCAGGCTGGGCGACTTTGAAGTCGCTCCCTTCGACGTGCCCCACGATAGCTCCGACAACGTGGGCTACAGCGTGCGGTGCGGGGAAGTCAACTTCTGCCTCGTCACGGATGCCGGGCACGCCACGGAGCAGATAGGCGGCCATGTGGCCAAGGCGAACTACCTGGTGCTGGAGGCCAACCACGACGAGGACATGCTGACGACCGGGCCGTACCCGGATTTCCTGAAGGAACGCATCAGCGGCGGCAACGGGCACCTGAGCAACAAGGCCGCCGCGCGATTGCTGGCGGAACACGCCACGGACAGGCTCCGCCACGTGTGGCTGTGCCACATCAGCGAGGAGAACAACCACCCGGAACTGGCATTGAAAACGGTGGATGCCGTGCTCCGCTCCGCGGGATTCGTCGCCGGGAAGGACTTCGGGCTGGAAGTGCTGAAACGCCATACGCCTTCCGAAATCTACGAACTGGGAGAAATTTAAGAAAAAGGCGGGATATTGTTTGGAAAGTTGGGGCAAAAATCCTACCTTTGCACCCGCAAAGCACAAACTGATGCGCCCTTAGCTCAGTTGGTAGAGCAATTGACTCTTAATCAATGGGTCCAGGGTTCGAGCCCCTGAGGGCGTACGCGAGACAACTTCCGGGTTGTCTTTTTTGTTGCCGCAGACGGGGCAACGGTGCCACTTCGTCACCGGATAGTCACGGCAATCGCGCTTCACCGGCCTGTCGCGGCCTTCAAATCCCGCTTGCTCGGCATTGAGGCCTTCTTCCGACAAGGGACGGCCACAAACGGACGACACCCCGCTCGCCGACGAAAGGCGTGCGGGGTGCCGCGTCCTCTTCCCGAAAGGAAAGAGAGGAAACCGGGACGAGCGTCACTTCTTGGCCGAGGCCTTACGTGCGCGGGGTTTCTTGACCTCCGTCCCTTCGGGGGTCAGCTTCTTCAGGCGGGCGTTCAAGCGCGCGATTTCCTTGTCCTTCACCTCCAACTCTTCCCCCTGATTCTTAATCAGCGTGAGAAGCGAATTCAACTCCTCGTTGTCGATGTCGCGAGGATACAGGCTGTTCACCCTGCTGATGAAGTCGCCGAGGATGTTCATGTAATTCGTGAACGCGTCGTAGGGGGAGTCGTAAATCCCGCGGTACAAGTTCTCGCTGCCGGATTTCGTGGTCATGAAGCGGAAGTTGTTGCTGGCCTGCAAGTAATCCCAGTCCTGTTTGATTTTTCGTTCGTTGCAGATGCGCACGCGGTCGGCCACGCTGTAAAGTTTGTTGTAAGCCTCGCGTTGCATGTCGTTCCCCAGCCAGCAGCTGATGTCGCGCTCCTCGTCCACCCACGACAGGGGGTAAGACACTTCGAGCGCGTCCACCGACTTGTGGGAGCCTATCACCTCCGACGGAGTGGAAAAAGTGATTCCCCGCTCCTTCGCGCAGCCCGGCAAGGCCTTGAGGAACTCCAGTATGTTGGAGGAAAGCGGCTGGAACATACCCAACGCGCACAACTCCATGAAGATGTTGATTACCTGCTCCTCTTCGGGCACGGCGGCAATCCAATCCATGTAAGTGTCGGCGAACAGCGGGTATTCGCTCCAAGAGGAATTGCTGAAACGCAGACAGATGTCGTCGGACAACTTATAGTCCCTCAAAAGGATTTTCAGGTTCGGGTTTTGTGCGCAGTGGTACACGAAATGCGGGCTCTTCCAGCCCAGTATGTGCTTGGCCCCTTCGGTCAGCACGCCCTTGAAGCCCATGGAAGCCACCGTGCTCCCGATGTCGTCGGAATATATCAAGGAAGAATTGCGGAACACCTTGGGTGTCTTGCCGAAAAGATCCTTGATCTTATGCGACATCCTCATGGTCTCCTCCCGGAAGCATTCCTCGTTTGCCAGAGAGGCCAAGCCGTGGGAATAAGGCTCCGCGAGGAATTCCACCTCCCCGGCCTCGTTCAGTTCCTGCAAGAGCTCTATCACCGTGGGCGCGTAGTTTTCCAGCAGCTCCACCGCCGTGCCGGAGAGCGAGAAGGCCACCTTGAAGTATCCGGGGTTGTCCTTCAGCATCTGTATCAGCGTGCGCAGGGCGGGCACGTACGACCGCTCCGCCGTTTGCGTTATGCTTCGCTCGTTCTCGTAGTCGTCGTAATAGTAATGATCCGTGCCGATGTCGAAGAAGCGGTAGCGTTTCAAATGTATATTTTGATGAATTTCAAAATAAAGGCATATCGTTTTCATGTCTTGTCTTTTTAGTTTTTATTTGTTTTTTGGATAGTCTCGTCATAAAGTCTCCGGATGCGTCGGCCTACCTTCTCCCAGGTAATGCCGTCCACCTCTTTCTTCCCTTCCTCTTGCAGGTATTTGTGCAGGGAAGGATAGACGCAAAGCGCGTACATGGCATCCGCCATGGCGTCTATGTCCCAGTAATCCACCTTGACGCACTTCGACAATATCTCGGCGCATCCGGACTGCTTGCTGATGATGGACGGGACGCCGCTTTGCATCGCCTCGAGCGGGGAAATCCCGAACGGCTCGGACACGGACGGCATCACGTACACGTCGCTGTCGCGGAAACACTCGAACACCTGCCTCCCTTTCATGAAACCGGGGAAATGGCAACAGTCCGCTATCCCGTAGGATGCCGCCATCTCTATCATGGAATTCATCATGTCGCCGCTCCCGGCAAAGCAGAAGCGCACGTTGTGCGTGCGATCCAGCACCCGCTTGGCGGCCTCGATGAAATACTCCGGGCCCTTCTGCATCGTGATACGCCCCAGGAAGGTCACCACCTTCTCCTTGCGTTCCGAGTAAGGCTTCCGCTCGTCCACTATCGCCTGAAGCTCCGGAGCCAGCGGATACACGGCGTTGTGCATGGCAAAGCACTTCGCCGGATCCTGGTAATAATGGTTAATCACCGTCTGGCGCGTCAGTTCGCTCACGCACATGATACAGTCCGCGTTGTCCATGCCGTTCTTCTCTATGCCGTAAACCGTGGGGTTCACGTTCCCCCGGCTGCGGTCGAAGTCCGTGGCATGCACGTGGATTACCAGCGGCTTTCCGCTCACTTGCTTGGCATGGATGCCCGCCGGGTAGGTCAGCCAGTCGTGCGCGTGGATGATGTCGAACTGCTGTTGCCGCGCCACCACTCCCGCCACGATGGAATAATTGTTGATTTCCTCGTGCAGGTTGTCCGGATAACGCCCGGAGAATTCGATGCATCCCAAATCGTTCACGTACATATACGAGAAGTCGGCATAAATATGGTCGCGCAAGTCATAGTAGAGCTGCGGGTCCATACGGCCGCCCATGCGGCCGTCCACGTAGTTCCAGTCCACGCCGCGCCAGACGACGGGCACGCTGTCCATGCCTATGATTTTCATGAAGCTCTGGTCTTCGTCGCCCCAAGGCTTCGGAAGGCAAAAGGTGATGTCCATGTCGGGCTGCAAGGAGAGGCCTTTCGTCAGGCCGTAACTTGCCGTGCCGAGCCCTCCAAGGATATGAGGAGGGAACTCCCAACCAAACATTAACACTTTCATATGCGGTTCCTCCTTCTTTTTATATGTCGTACTTTTCCACTAATTTCACCACGCGGAGGATTTCCGCCACGTTCATCGCGAAAGACATGGCCCCCCGTCCGTGGAAAGGCGGGTTCCCGTCGAACATCTCCGCTATGGTGCCGATGCAGTGCGAGAACATCTCCTCCTCGAAGCCCACGAGCACACGCTCCACGAAGCTCACGCGGCTCCTCTTGTACAGCCGCAGGCAGGCCTCCATGTAGAAGCCGGCGAGCCACGGCCACGCCGTGCCCTGATGGTAGGCGTAGTCGCGCTGCACCTGCGGCCCCACGTACATCGGGTTATACCCGCCGCTCTTCGGGCTCAGGGAGCGAAGCCCCTTGGGGGTCAGCAACTCCTTCGTGCAGATGTCGAACACCGACTTCTTTTCCGGGAGGGCCAGAGGCGAATAGTCGAGGGCCACGGCGAAAATCATGTTGGGGCGGACGCTCCAGTCGCGGCCTCCGTCGCGTTCGTCCACGTAATCGAACAAGTAACCGTATTCGTTCAGGAACACGTCCCTGAACGACTGCTCCACTTTGGCGGCCATGGCGGCAAGGCGGGTTTCCTCTTCTGTGCGCCCCGCCATGCGGCACGTCTCCTCTCCAAACTTCAAGGCGTTATACCACAAGGCGTTGAACTCCACGATGTACCCGCTCCTCGGCACGATGGGACGCCCGTTAGCCGTGGAGTTCATCCACGTCACGGCCTTGTCCTTCCCCTCGGCATACACCAGCCCGTTCTCCCTGACTTTCAAGTTGGGATGTGAGCCCGCGCCCAGATACATCATGATGTCTTCGGCCAGCCGTCCGTACTTCTCCACGCATTTCTGCAAAGAGACCATCTTGCCGTACTGCTGGATGCACCACATGGCCCACAAGAACACGTCGGGGTGTTCCATCTCATGTATCGCCACGCTCACGGGTTCACCGGCCATGAACTCGCGCACGGCCTTCTCCATCGTCTTCATGCACGCCTCGTACTGTTCCGTCTCCCCGTTTACCAGCGTCAGCCCGGGCAGGGCTATCATCATGTCGCGGGCGCGGCACTTGAACCACGGGTAGCCCGCCAAGATGTAATTCTCGCCGCCGACGTAATTGTAGAACTGGTGCGCGGAGTTCACCAGACAATGGTAGAAATTGTCGCGCGGGGTGCGGATGTTCACCTCGAAGTCCGCCATCCTCTTCAACTGGTTGGGCTTCACCTCCGACAGCCCGGCGGAAAAGACCACGCTCTCGCCTTTCTTGATGTTCAGCTCGAAATAGCCGGGCACGTAAAGGTCTTCGTTGAAGGCGTATCCCCTCTCCAGCTCTTTCGGGTACTCCAAGCCGCGATACCAGTCCGGCCGGAACACGAACTCGTTCTTCTTGTTCAGTTGCATGTACAAGTCGGGATAGCCTTCGTACAGGCAAGTCTTGATGCCGTTAGGCACCTCCCGGTAGTCCCTGTTCGCGCCCGCGTTCTCGTGGGTGTACTCCCTCACGCACCGGAAAGCCAGGAAGGGACGAAGCCTCAACGTGGTCTCGGAATGCGCGTCCAAGAGCGTGTAACGGATGATGATGCGGTTCTCGTAGTGCTGGAACACCTTTTCTTTCTTCAGCACCACGCCTCCCACGCGATAGACGGTGGTGGGCACCTGGTCGCAGCAGAACTCCCGGATGTACTTATGGCCGTTCGGGCTGAAGTTGTTCCCCTGATACTTATGAAGCCCCAAGTTGAATTCGGCCCCGTGTTGCACCACGGTCTCGTCCAAAGAAGACAACAGCACATAATTCTCGTCGCCCAATTCGGGTATCGGGACGACGAACAGCCCGTGGTACTTCCTCGTGTTGCAGTCCACTATCGTGGAACAAGAATAAGCACCCGAGCGGTTAGACCTCAGGATTTCCTTGGGCAACGACTCCTCCAAGTTGGTCATCAAGGTCTTATCAAAGCGAATGTAACTCATAGTTTAGGAAATTATATGTAAAGCTTTCACGTTGCTACTTGTCTTGCCCCCGTTTCCGTCCCGCGCGTTCCAAAGGTAACTAAAATCCGTCCAAACGCAAAATCTTATGGCAACTTGTTTTTAAAAATCCGTAAAAAAGTGCTGAAAAACATACTTTCGTGACACCATGATTTCATGATTCTATTAAGATTTGCTAATTTTGCGACGTGAAACGTAACCCGTAGCAGATTTTATCCATGGTCAAAAAGGAAATGGACGCCAAGGGGGTTTTGGAGAAAATCTCCGACTTGTGCAACCCGCTCACCGCGGAGCAGCGCGGGTGCCTAACCGAAAACCTCACCGTCTACACATTCAAGAAGAACGAGACGATTTACAGCGAAGGCGGCCTTCCCACCCGGCTCATGTGCCTTTTGTCCGGCAAAGTGAAGATATTCAAGAACGGCATCAGCGGACGCAACCAAATCATCCGCGTCATAAAGCCGGTGGAATACTTCGCCTACCGCGCCTATTTCGCCCATCAGGATTTCCTCACCGCCGCCGCCGCGTTCGAGCCCTCTACCATTGCCATGATACCGATGACCACCATCGCGAAGCTGATAAGCACAAACAACGACCTTGCATGGTTTTTCATCAGGCAACTGTCCGTAGACCTGGGCATAGCCGACGAGCGAACGGTGAACCTGACACAGAAGCATATACGGGGACGGCTGGCAGAATCCATCCTGTTCCTGAAAGAGAGTTACGGGCTGGAAGAGGACGGCTGCACGCTCAGCATCTACCTCTCGCGCGAGGACTTGGCCAACCTTTCCAACATGACCACCTCCAACGCCATACGCACGCTGACCGATTTCGCTTCCGAGAAAATCATAGCGATAGACGGGCGCAAAATAAAAATCATTTCGGAAGACCGGCTCGAAAAAATCTCACAGATAGGATGAGCCCGGCGGCGGGGGGCGTTCAACCCGGAATGATGAAGTTCATCCATTCCGGATGTATGCCTATCTTCATGGGCGCGGAGCCGTCTTCCCACACCGCGCCGTCCAGGCTGACCATGGCTTTCCCGCTGTCGAGGAAGTCCACCTCCTTCGTCCTGTACGACTTGACGGCCTTATGGTTCAGGAAGCGGCCCCGGAAAAGCATCCACAAAGCCTCCGCCATCTGGCGGATTTCCGGGTGGGACACGACGGAAACGTCCAACAGCCCGTTGTACGGGACTCCGCTCGGGGTCTGGCCGTAGCCGCGCGCGCTGCCGACGCATACCGTCATGACGCTCTGGTCGATGTCGTCCGAATTCACCTTGAGGTGCATCCTGTGTTCCATGCGCTGGAACAGCAACAGGAACATGGACGACAAGTGCGAGAGGGTGGACATACCCCAAAAGCGGCGTGTCTTGTGCTTGATGTTCATGATGTTCGCCACCAGCCCGACGTTCACGCAGTTCAGGAAGAAGCGGGGCCGCCCCTCGCCCGCCCGTCCTCCCGGCACGCAATATCCCACGTCCACCTTGCGTATTCTCCGTTTCGTCAGCCAGTCTATCGTTTGCCTGTGATTGTCTTCCTCGAACCCCCAGAAATGGGCGAAGTCGTTTCCCCACCCGTTGGGAATGACCCCGAGTGCGACGCTGCGCCGCACTTCCTCGCCCTGCGACAGCACACCGTTCAACGCCCGGTTCAGCGCGGCGTCGCCTCCCACGACGATGATGGTCGCGTAGCCGTTGGAGGCGAGCATGGCCGCCAAGCGTTCCACGGACTTCGGCCCCTCGCTCTGCACGAAGTCGTAAGGCACGCCCTTTTCCGCCAAGTACGCGCGTATGGCCTCCCACTCCTTTCGTATGTGACGGGTGCCGTCTTTCGGACTGTATATGATTCCCCACCTCGCCGGTTCCATGG
The DNA here is from genome assembly GCA_964523985.1 of uncultured Paraprevotella sp. Taxonomy (GTDB): domain Bacteria; phylum Bacteroidota; class Bacteroidia; order Bacteroidales; family Bacteroidaceae; genus Paraprevotella. Next base: position 11,668 of record CAZGBV010000016.1, on the reverse strand, counting down.
CTCGATTCTCTAAGAAAGCGCAAATATACACAAAACCATCCGTTCCCCGCCCGAATCCCCTCGTGAAATTTCACCGGGACAGCCAATCCTTGATTCTCTCGATTTTCCTTTCCGTCGGCAGGCAAGCGTCCAGCCAGTTTACCCTTATACCACGACGCTCCATGCCGCGAAACCACGTCATCTGCCGTTTTGCAAACTGGTGGATGGCGATTTCCAGCCTACGGAACATCTCCCCGTAAGTCAGTTCGCCCAGCACATACTTGGTCAAGTATTTGTATTCCAAACCATAATATTCAATGTCTTCCGGCGGTATTCCTTCGGCCAACAGTCCCCTCACCTCGTCCGGCATCCCCTCGTCCAGACGTCGTTTCAGGCGTGCCGTTATCTTGTCGCGCCTCATGTCCCGCCCGATGTCGACCCCCACCACCAAGGAGCGTATTTCGGGAAAGCCTCCCGCCTCACGGGGATGCGAACGATAATGTTCCTCAATTTCTATCGCGCGTACCGCGCGTTCCACGGTGTCGATGTCGGTCGTGTTATGGAGTTTCTTATAGGTGCTCAGTATCTCCGCCAGTTCGGGCAGACTCTTCCGCGCCAGACGTTCGCGCAATTCAGGGTTTTCCGGCACGGGCGCAAGGTCATACCCCTTCAACACGGCCTCTATGTACAGTCCCGTTCCCCCGCACAACACGGGCATCATGCCGCGTCCTTTCAGTTCCTCGTAAACCTTCAGGAAATCACGCTGGAACTCGAACAGGTTATATTTCGTGCCCGGCTCCACGATATCGATTAGATGGTAAGGGACGGGATAGCCGTCTACCACATAATCCTTCAGGTCTTTCCCCGTGCCCAGGTCCATGCGCCTGTACACCTGCCTGCTGTCCCCGCTGATTACTTCCGTCCCCAGTTCGCGTGCCAAGGCCGCGGCCAACGCGGTCTTTCCCGACGCGGTAGGCCCCAATATCGTAACAAGGTCATATTTCATCGCAACCCGATATATAGATGACGAATGGCACAAATTTACGACAAAAACCGCGAGATTCCATGCCGACAGGATGTTTTTGCAACCCAGTCTCCGGGGAAAGACACCTTCACTGCCGTCTGCAGACGATACTATACATTTATATATTCAAGTCCTGGTTTTGGCATTTCATGCAACTATCCGGTTCCCTGCGGGAGGCTGAATAGTCGCCGCGAAGGAGGTCTATCATAAATATTGTTAAGCGGGCGCGGGGAAACAGGTGAACACCGAAGATTTCGCTATCTTTATAATCTATTTTCTAAAACATGTCTGATATCATGCGAAGTCGGCGAGGGACGAGAGCGGCGGCAAACAAAGACGAGGGAAAAGCCGGGGCAAAACATTGCATACTTGGAAAGGGGCGGGAAAGACTGCCGGCGCGAACGGCGCAATGCATGCTTGCATGCTTTCTGTCGTGCTGGGCGTGGACGCTGGCAGGATGCTCCGAAAGCAAGGTCTATAAGATAGGCGTGTCGCAGTGCAGCCGGGACGACTGGCGCATGAAGATGAACGAAGAGATAGAGCGTGAAATACTGTCACGCGAGGATGCCGTGGTGGAGATACGTTCCGCCGACGACAACAACGCGAAGCAGATAGCGGACATCCGGTACTTCGAGCGGAACGGCTTCGACATCATCATCGTGGCGCCCAACGAGGCCGCCGCCCTCACGCCCGTCGTCAAGGAAGTGTACGGGAGAGGCGTTCCCGTCATCGTATTCGACAGGAACATCGTCGGGGACACATACACCGCGCGGATAGGCGTGGACAACGAGGAAATGGGCCGCTCCGCCGCGCATTACGCGCTCCACATGACGGGCGGAGGGGCTCGCGCGATAGAGATTTCCGGGCTCGAAGGCTCGACCCCGGCGGAGGGGCGGCACGCCGGGTTCGCCAAGGAGTTCGCCGCCGGGGGCGGACGGCTGCTGGCAAGCGCGGCGGGCAACTGGAACAAGGAGGAAGCCATTCCCGTCGCCGACTCGTTGCTCACGGCCTATCCCGACGTAAACCTGATTTACGCGCATAACGACCGCATGGCTATCGGAGCGTCCGAAGTGGCCGTGCGGCACGGAATGCGCGACCGCGTCAAGATAATAGGCATCGATGCCGCCCCGGACATCGGGATACGGGCGGTGGCGGACAGCGTGATAGACGCCACGTTCCTGTACCCCACGGAAGGCCACCGCCTGATACAGACCGCGCTCGCCATCCTCAAGGGCGAACCTTTCCGGAGGGAAGTGCTCCTGCCCGTCTCTTCGGCGGTGGACTTGACGAACGCCGACATCCTGCTCTTGCAAGACGAGACCCTGAAACAGGAGACGGACAAGATAAGGGACTTGAAGGATCGGATTGACGTCTATTGGACGCGCTACCGGACGCAGAAGGCATTGTCCTACGCGAGCGTTTCCATCATCGTCCTGCTACTCGGGGTGGGACTTCTCTTGTTCAGGACTTACCGTCAGCACGCCAGATACCAAAAGACGCTGACGCGCCAGAACAAGCTGCTGGAAGAGGAGCGCAACAAGCAACGGACACTCAACGAGCGGCTACAAGCCGCCACTCAGGAGAAGCTGGCGTTCTTCACCAACATCTCGCACGACCTGCGCACCCCCCTGACGCTCATTGCCGAGCCGGTGTCGCAGATGACCGAAGCCGACAACCTGACCGAGCGACAGCACGTCTTGATCAAGATGGCGGACAAGAACGTCAGGATACTCCGGCGGCTGATAAACCAGATACTCGACTTCCGCAAGTACGAGAACGGCAAGCTCGACCTGCGTCTGACGGAGACGGACTTCGGGCGTGCCGTGCGCGAATGGACGGAGTCTTTCCACACCCTCGCACGGAAAAGGGACATCAAGCTGGTGCTGGAGACACCCGCGCCGGAGGAAACCCCGCGCCTGGCCATGGACACGGAGAAGATGGAACGCGTGTTCTTCAACCTGCTCTCCAACGCCTTCAAATACACTCCGGCGGGCGGGAAAATCACGGTGTCTTATGCCTGCGACGGGAACGACCTGACTTTCAAGGTGGCCGACACGGGCGAGGGAATCAGCCGGCGCGACATCGGGAAAATCTTCGACCGGTTCTACCAAGCTGACGTAGGTCGTCCGGGCGGTTCCGGCATCGGACTGTCGCTCGCCAAGGCATTCGTGGAACTTCACGGCGGGACGATTTCGGCGGAAAGCGGACAGGGGCGCGGCTCGGTGTTCACCGTCTCGCTTCCCGTCAGGCACGTGGAGGAAACGACGGACAGCCCGGCGGCGAGCATCGACAGCCGGGAAACGGAAACGGAACTCGGCACGGAGAGCATTCGTTTCGAGACCCGTCCCGGAGCCCCGGTCGTCCTCGTCATAGACGACAACAAGGACATGCAACAGCTCGTGGGAGGGTTGCTGAACGACGAATACAACATCCTCACGGCCTCAAACGGAGGCGAAGGGATAAAGGCGGCGGTGAAATACGTCCCCGACTTGGTCGTGTGCGACGTGATGATGCCGGGCATGGACGGCTTCGAGTGCTGCAGGCGCATAAAGAAGGAAGTCTTCACCTCGCACGTCCCCGTCCTGATGCTGACGGCCTGCTCGGCGGACGAGCAAAGGGCGGAAGGGTACGAAAGCGGGGCGGACGGCTACCTGTCGAAACCGTTCAACGGCGCGGTGCTCAAGTCGCGCATATCGAGCCTCATCGCCAACCGGAAGCGCATCCGGGAGTTCTGGCTGGGCGAAGGGTCGGTGATGCGAAAGGAAGAGAAGCCCGCGGCGGGCGACATCGACAGCGATTTCTACGCCCGTTTCCTCAACCTGTTCAAGGCAGAGATGGGCAACCCCGACCTCAACGTGGATTCCATAGCCGCCAAGATGGGGTTCGAACGCAGCCAGTTCTACCGCAAGATAAAGGCTCTCACGGGCTACGCGCCGGTGGAACTGATGCGCCGCCTCCGCCTGGAGCAGGGGAAGGTGCTGCTCATGGCCACCGAAAAGAACGTCAGCGAGATTGCTTACGCCATCGGCTTTTCCTCGCCCGCCTATTTCACGAAATGCTACCGCGATGCCTTCGGGGAAACGCCCTCGGAGGCACGCAACAAGCTCGCCGGGGCGTAAGGGGGGCGGGACGGGAGCGGGGCGAAGGGGTGCGCCTTCAAATCCCCGCCACGCGGCAGACCACCGCCAAAAATCTTGCACATCGTATCAAAATCCGTGCATGGCGCGTTTTTTTATAGACGATGCAACATCCGTTATATGCCGGATTCCGGGAACGACATACTTTTGCGCTTGATGTTATCACAAAAAGTGCGAAAATGAAAAGGAAATTAATCTTCGGTGTGATTCTGCCACTCGTCGCCATGGTGGCAGCACACGCACAGGACATTACTGTGCACGGGACGGTGCTTTCCAATGCCGACAAGGAGCCGCTAATCGGCGTGTCGGTGTTGTGTGAAGCCACGAAAACGGGAGCCACCACCGACTTGGACGGCAAATTCGAGCTTTCGGTGCCGCAGGGGTCGCTCCTTAAAATCTCCTATATCGGCTTCAAGACCTTCGAGGCCGAGGCGCAACCGCAAATGACCATCTACCTTGAGGAGAACTCCGAAATGCTCGAAGAGGTCGTCGTGGTGGGCTATTCGACGGAGAAAAAGGCCGACTTGACAGGCTCCGTGGCGGTGGTGAAGATGAAAGAGGTGGCCGACACGCCCACGGGCAACGTCATACAAGCCCTGCAAGGACGAGTGGCCGGCATGAACATCTCCACGGACGGCACGCCCGGCGGACTTAGCACGGGCATCTCCATCCGCGGCAACTCTTCCTTCCGCGGGGAAGCGAACGGCCCGCTCTACGTCATCGACGGCGTGATGACGCGCGAAAGCCCGGGGACGATTCTGAACAGCAACGACGTGGAGTCCATACAGGTGCTCAAGGACGCGGCTTCGGCTTCCATCTACGGGGCGCAAGCCGCCAACGGCGTAATCATCATCACCACCAAGCGGGCGAAGAAGGGCGAATGCCACGTCACGTTCGACGCCACGCTCACCATGCAGACCTACAACAGCGGACTCGACATGCTCAACGCCGACGAATGGGGACAGGTGTACTGGTCTGCCTACAAGTATTCTTACGGCACCACGCCCAACAGCGAACTCTACGGCAACGGCCCCGCTCCGCAACTCCAGCCTTACACCAACCTGAACGGCGTGACCGTGAACCCGCAGAACACCGACTGGGAGAAGGAAATCCACCGCACCGCCCTGCTGCAGACTTACAGCGTGAGCCTGTCGAAGGGAGAGGAGAACGGCTCCTCCTCGCTTTCCGCGAGCTGGCTCAGCCACGACGGCATCATAAAGGGGTCGGATTACGAGAAGGCCAACGTCCGGTTCAGCTCGGACTACGGATACCTGAACAACCGCCTGCGCGTGGGCGGCAACGCCACCGTCAACTGGTGGCGGCAACACAACGCCCCGGGCGGAGCGGAGGAGAACGCCATCAAGATGCATCCGGCACGCACGGTATACGACTCGGAGGGAAACTACAACGACCAGGTGGCCTTCGGGCTGAACGACACGCCCAACATCGTCCGGCAGATTGCCGAGGAAAGCAACAACAGGCACGAGTACTGGCGGCTCTTCGGCAACGCCTACCTCTCCATCGAACCCGTCAAGAACCTGATTGTCAAGACCAACTTCGGCGTGAACTACCATAACGGCGCGGACAAGAACTTCACGCCCGCCAACCTGCGCGACCAGACGAACAACCTCTACCAGTACTCCTCCAAGACCGTCAACTGGGTCTGGACGAACACGGCACAGTATAACCTCGACATCGACCGCCATTCGCTCATGGTGCTCCTCGGCATCGAGTCGAAGCGCGACCATTTCGAGGATATGTTCGGCGAGGGCAAGGGACTGGAGATAGAAGACGAAGATTACCTCTACTTGGGCAACGTGACGACGAACAAGAACACCGGCTCCGGAGCGTCCAACTACTCCATGTTCTCCGGATTCGGCAAAATCAACTATTCGTGGGACAACAAGTATCTCGTTTCCTTCACCCTGCGCCGGGACGCTTCCTCGCGCCTTTCGAAAGACCACAACTACGACTGGTTCCCGTCGGTGTCGGGCGGCTGGCGCATCACGCAGGAGAAGTTCATGGAGGGCACGCGCTCGTGGCTCACCGACCTGAAGATACGCGGCGCTTACGGCGTGAACGGCAACGACATCATCGCCAACGACGCATTCTATGCCAAGTATGCCATGGATCTGGACCGCGCGGGATACGCGATAGCCGGCGGCAACACGATACATCCGGGCGCACTTCGTTCCAGAGCCACAAACCCCGACCTGAAATGGGAAAAGACCTATCAGGTGAACGTCGGCTTCGATGCCGCTTTCTTCGACAACCGGCTGTCTCTCTCCTTCGACTATTTCCATAAGAAGACCGACGACATGCTGGTGGAGAAGCCCTACATCGCTACCATAGGCGAGGGCGGGTACTGCTGGTACAACGGCGGCTCCATGGTGAACAAGGGCGTGGAAATCACGGCGGAATGGCGGCATAACGTGGGCGAGGATTTCAGCTACAACGTGGGGCTGAACGTCACCGCCATGAAAAACAGAGTGGCAGACCTCATGGAGGACATCTATTACACGTGGGGCAACGGCAACGGCATCGACAAGAGCGTCGTGGGACAACCTCTCGGTTCCTGGATGGGTTACAAGACCGACGGCGTGTTCCGCACCCAGCAGGAGGTGGACGACTACAACGCGAAATACAAGGTCAGCTTCGGCAGTCCCGGCATAGGCCGCGTGCGCTACGTGGACACGAACGGGGACGGCGAGATTAGCAACAGCGACCGCGACTGGCTGGGCGTAGACCTTCCCAAGGCGCAGTTCGGCATCAGTCTCGGCGCGAACTGGAAAGACTTCGACCTCTCCCTCTTCTTCAACAGCATCATACGCGACGCATGGGTGAACTCGAAGAGCTACACCGAATTCTTCCCGCTCTGGACGGGCAATCACGGGACACAGCTGCTGGAGGCGGCCTCCGCTTACGAGGATTACCTGCAAAGCGGGTATTACGGCTCGGACATCCCCGCGCCGCAAATCGAGAACACCAACAGCGAGAACGAGAGTTCGGATTATTACATCGAGAACGGTTCCTTCCTCCGCTTGAAGACGCTCTCGCTCGGCTACACGCTTCCCGCCAAAGTCCGCGAAAAGCTCAAGCTACAGAACGCCCGCGTCTACTTCCAGGCGCAGAACGTGTTCACCATCACGGGTTACAGCGGCGCCGACCCCGAAGGGCTGGGTTATCCCTACGCCCTCCCGCGCCAGTACACTTTCGGCATACAATTCGGTTTCTAACGTTTATAAATGACACACAAGATGACATACAAGAAGATTTTCATCACGGCACTCGCAGGCTTCGGTTTGAGTGCGTGCAGCGACGATTTCCTTGAGAACAAGCCCCAAGGCCCGCTGTCGGAAGCCAACATGAACGACCCGGAAGCAGTAGACTTGCTGGTCAACGCGGCATACGCCTCTTTCGGCTGCCGCTACGCCGACTCCAACGACCCGCACTGGTATCCCGTCTCTAACTGGAACTTCGGGGAGGTGCGCGCCGACAACGCCTACAAGGGCGGCGGCGGGGAAACCGACAGCAACGACAACCACCTCATGGAAGTGGCGAACCTGCGAGCCGACATCTGGTTGTTCGACGGCAAGTGGTTCAACGTCTATTGCGGCATCTCCCGCTGCAACTCCGCGCTCCGCGCCCTCGACAAGCTCGATGCGAACGTCAACAAAGAAAAGGACACGCGCATCGCCGAGGTGAGCGTCATCCGCGACCACTGGTACTTCGAGCTCGTGCGGCTCTTCAACCGCATCCCCTACATGGACTTGGACTTGCCCGAAAGCGAATACGAGAACGTACGCAACGACGAGTTCACGCGCGATGAGCACTTGTCACGCATCGCCGCCGACCTGCTCGCCGCGGCCGAGAAACTGCCCGACACGCAGACCGAGGTGGGACGCATCAACCGCCGCGCCGCCCTCGCCTACGCGGCCAAGGTGAAGCTGTACCAGGCTTACGAGCAAGACCCGCAGACCAACGCCGTGACCAGCATCGACAAGTCGCTCTTGCAAGAAGTCGTCTCCATCATCAACCAGATACAAGGCTACGACCTCCTGGCCGACTTCCAGCAACTGGACTTGCTGGAATACGAGAACGGGCCGGAATCGGTGCTCGCCGTGCAGTTCTCCAAGGACGACGGTTCGAGCGGAGCCGGGCGCGTGAACTGGGGCAACCTGCTCAACTCGATGACTGGGCCCGGCTGCCCGTGGCAGGGCGACGGCTTCTTCCTCCCCTCGCAGGATCTCATCAACGCCTACCAGACGGACGAGAACGGCCTCCCGCTCTTCGACTACCAAAGCAGGCCGGACTACGGCACGGTGGCGTTCAACGATGACGGTAGCTATGCGCTGGCCAACGTGGACGGCAACGTGGACCCGCGCCTCGACTTCGTGACGGGACGGCCTACCATCCGTTACAAGACGTATCCCGACGCGCCTTGCGGCTTGTGGGTACGCAACAGCGACGTGTACGGTTACAACAACACCAAACGCTTCTGGCTCTCGCCCGAGTCTCCCGACGCGATGCAGGGATGGCCTTGGGGCGCGTCGGGGCTCAACTGGCAGATAATCCGTTACGCCGACCTGCTCCTCTACAAGGCGGAGGCCCTCATCGAGCTTGGCGAGAACTTGGACGAGGCACGCGCACTCATCAACCGGGTACGCCAGCGTGCGATGAACAGCGCGTACGTCAAGGACTTCAACGACCCGTCGAAGGATGCCGCGCACTACAAGATAGGGCTTTACCCGGCGGAGGGCTGGACGCAGGACTACGCCCGCAAGGCGTTGCGCACCGAGATGAGGCTCGAAAAGGCCATGGAAGGCGAAAGGTTCTTCGACCTCGTGCGCTGGGGCATCGCCAAGGAGACGATGAACAACTACTTCAACGCCGAACGCGACAACCGCACGTACTACCAGAACGCCTCGTTCGAGACGGGAGAGGAATACCTCCCCATACCCGTGCCCCAATACAACTTCTCCGGAGGCATCTACGTGCAGAACCCGGGCTATCCGGCTTTCTAATCCCACTTTCAGCGAAGCCGATAGGACAAACATGACAACAAGATGTACAAGACGGACATGGTATCTATGAAGACAATCCTGAAAGCCCTGACGGCATGGGGAGCGGCACTGCTCGCCCCTGCCGCTTGGGCGGCTCCGGACGGGGTGGAGGTGAGCCACCTCAGTGCGGACAACACCCTCGTCCGGGTGACCGGCGAGGGGCGTTACCTCCTGCTGCCCGTGCAGGAGACGAGCGACGACGCCCGCATCAACGTGCTCGTGGACGGCAACGTCGCCGAGACGATTTATGTGCGTCTCGCGCGGAACAAGACTGACTACGCCGTGCCTTACGACCTCGCGCCCCACAAGGGGAAGCGCGTCGTGCTCGACATCGTCACGCCGCAAAGCCGCGAATCCGTGCGCATGGCCAAGGAGGACGCGTGCTGGAAGGGGATGGAGCTGACGGACGCGCCGGACTTTGCGAACCGCGAGCGGTATCGCCCGGCGTTCCATCACACTCCGCCCTACGGCTGGATGAACGACCCCAACGGGATGTTCTACAAGGACGGCCTGTGGCACCTGTACTACCAGCGCAACCCTTACGGCTCCAAATGGCAGAACATGACGTGGGGACACTCCGTCTCTTCCGACCTCGTCCATTGGAGGCACGAGCCGGATGCCATCAAGCCGAACGGGCTGGGAGCGGTGTTCAGCGGCAGCTGCGTGGTGGACTCCGCGGGGACGGCGGGCTTCGGGAAAGATGCCGTGATAGCCATGTACACGTCGGCCGGGACGAACCAGATGCAGAGTCTGGCTTCGAGCACCGACGGCGGGGCGACGTTCCGCGTCTATCCCGGCAATCCCGTCCTGACGCTTGAGAGCGAGGCCCGCGACCCCAACATGTTCTGGGACGAAGCGGCCGGCGAGTGGGTTCTCGTCCTCGCCCATGCCCTCGACCACGAGATGCTGTTCTTCACCTCCCCCGACATGAAGGAATGGACCATGCAGGGCAGCTTCGGCAAGGGAGCGGGAGCGCAGGACGGAGTGTGGGAATGCCCCGACCTGTTCCGGCTTCCCGTCGAGGGGACGGGCGAGGAGAAGTGGGTGCTTTTGTGCAACATCAACCCCGGCGGCCCGTTCGGAGGCAGCGCGACGCAGTATTTCGTCGGAGAGTTCGACGGCAAGACCTTCAAGGCCGACACCGACGCTTCCGGCAACATCCCCACCAAGTGGCTCGACTACGGCAAGGACCACTACGCCGCGGTGAGCTGGGCGGGCGCACCCGCCGGACGCCGCACGGTGATAGGATGGATGAGCAACTGGCAGTACGCCGCCGAAGTGCCCACCATGCAATACCGGAGCGCGAACACGCTGCCGCGCGAGATGGGGCTCTTCCGCGGGCCGGACGGGGAGATTTACGCCTCCTGCGCCCCCTCGCCCGAAATGGAACGCCTTCGGGAAGGGGAACCCCTGAAAGCCGGGACGGTGGATGTCGGCGCGGAGGGGCGCGAGTTCCGGCTTCCCGAGGCCCGCGACGGCATCTGCGAGATATTGCTCGACATAGACGCCCGCAAGGGGAAAGAAGTGACGCTGACGCTCGGGAGCGCGGAGGGCGACAAGGTGGTGATGAAATACGACCGTGCACGCCATACGCTGTCCTTCGACCGCAGGGAAAGCGGCCTCGTGAATTTCAGCGAGGACTTCCCCGCCGTCACCGTATGCCCGACGCACGAGGACAAAGGCAGGATTTCGCTCCGCCTCTTCGTGGACCGCTCGAGCATCGAGGTGTTCGGCGACGGCGGGCGTTTCGTGATGACCAACCTCGTGTTCCCCCGCAAGCCTTACTCCACGCTGACGCTTTCCGCCGAAGGCGGCCGCGCCCGCGTGGGCGACTTGGAAATTTATTCTTTAACCGACAAATAAGACAGTCATGACACAATCAAGTAACGCGGGGCGCACACCGTTGCCGCTACAAGTGATGGCGGTGATGCTATGCTTCTTCGCCATGGGATTCGTAGACCTCGTGGGGACGGCCTCCAACTACGTGCAGAAAGACCTGGGGCTCTCCGATTCGCAGGCGAACCTGTTCCCCTCGCTCGTATTCTTCTGGTTCCTGATTTTCTCCGTCCCCACCGGGATGCTGATGAACAAGATAGGGCGCAAGAAGACCGTACTCGTCAGCTTAGTGGTAACCACCTTGTCGTTGCTCCTCCCGACCTTCGGCGACACGTATCCCCTCATGCTGGCCTCGTTCTCGCTACTCGGCATCGGCAACGCCATCATGCAGACATCGCTCAATCCCTTAGTGACGAACCTGATAGCGGGCGACAAGCTGGCATCCACGCTCACTTTCGGACAGTTCGTCAAGGCGATAGCCTCTTTCCTCGCGCCCATCATAGCCTCCTGGGGAGCCACCGCCGCGCTTCCTCTCGGCATAGGATGGAGGACGTTGTTCGTGGTTTATGCGGCAGTCGGCATAGTTTCCGTGTTGCTGCTGGCATCCACCCATATCAAGGAGGAGAGCG